>CAIKTR010000112.1 GCA_903830425.1 uncultured Opitutia bacterium | reverse complement strand
CCGGGAAGCTTGACGGCCGGGGTGGCCGCCGCCGGGGCCGCTTCGGCCACCGGGAGGCTCGCCCGCAGCATGAAGACGCGCTGCGTCCACGGGCTGGTCGGGTCGATCTGCATGACTTGGTCGGAATATTTTCTCACGTCGTCCGGCTGGCCGGCGGCATTGGCCAGGCTGGCGAGATGGTAGCTGGCCTCCACCCGGGTGGCCTTGGGCTCGGTCGCGTCGGCGGCCAGCTGGCGGAGGGCGGCCGCGCCGTCGGCCGTCTTGCCCGCCTGCACCTTCGCCATGGCGAGACCCAGCTTGGCGCGGCTGACCAGCGGGCCCGTCTTCAGGGCCGCGATCGCCTCAGCATAACCGGCGAGGGCGTCGGCCGACTGGCCGGCGGCATACGCCGTGTCGGCCAGCTGCAGCCGGGCGGCGCCGGCGAGGGCATGGCCGGCCTGCGCGGCGGCAAACGCCTTGAGCTTCTCCGGCGTGCCGGCGGCGGCATACGCCTGCTCAATCTCCTGCTCCTTCTGCGCCTGCAAATAGTCCCAGCCGCCCTTGGCCAGAATGCCGGCCAGCACCACGACCAGGGCCGCGATCACGGTCCGGCTGTGCTTCTGCCAGAAAATGCGCAGGCGGTCCTCGAGGGTCAGCGCGACGTAGTTCGCGTCGACCGCGACGAAGTTGCGGTCGTCACCGGCGGGCTTGGGGGCGGAGGGAGCGGCGGGCGTGGTCATGGGGCGAGGGAGGGAAAGATGGAACGGGAACGAGAACAAAACCCCGCGGCGGTGTAAAGGCCGCGTTGTGGCGGGGAGGAAGGGGGAAGGGGGCAGGGAGCAAGGGGCAAGGGGCAAGGGGCAAGGAGCAGGAGCTGTAAGCGAGCGACTTTCGTCGGATGCAACGGCCCCACGGTTGCGACCGCGTGCCTTGCCGGCCCCTGCTCCCTGCCCCCTGCTCCCTGCCCCTTGCCCCCTGCTCCCTGCTCCGCCCCGCGCCGCGGGGCTCGCGGCGCGGGGCGCCGCTCAGTCGAACACCACGGTCTTGTGGCCGTAGATCAGGACCCGGCTTTCGAGGTGCCAGCGGACGGCCTGGGCGAGCACGGTCTTCTCCAGGTCGCGGCCCTTGCGGACGAGGTCGTCGACCCCGTGGCGGTGCGTCACCCGGGCGACGTCCTGGTTGATGATGGGGCCCTCGTCGAGGTCACGGGTGGCGTAGTGGGCGGTGGCGCCGATGAGCTTCACGCCGCGGGCGTGGGCCTGGTGGTAGGGCCGGCCGCCGGCGAACGCCGGCAGGAAGGAGTGGTGGATGTTGATCACGGGCCGGGCCCACGCCTCGAGGAAATCCGCCGAGAGCACCTGCATGTACCGCGCGAGCACCACGAGCTCGGCGCCGATCTCGCGCAGCAGCGCCAGCTGGCGCGCCTCCCCCGCCCCCTTCGTCTCCGCGGTGATCGGCAGGTGGTGGAACGGCAGGCCGTACCCGCGCGCCGCGCCCGCCAGGTCCGCATGGTTGCTGATGACCGCCACCAGCTCGCCGGCAAACTCGCCCGCCTTCCACCGCAGCACCAGGTCGTGGAAGCAGTGGTCGGCCTTGGAGACAAAGAGCGCGACCCGCGGCCGGTCGGTCGAGGCCGTCACCTGCACGTTCATCCCGAGCGACCGCGCGAAGGCGCGGAACTCCGCCGCCACCGCCGCCGGGGCCGGCGCGGCGGCCGGGGCCCATTCCACGCGCTGGAAAAAGATCCCCGCCTCCGTGTCGTGGTGCTGGTCCGCGTGCAAAATGTTGCCGCCGTGCTCGAAGATCCAGCCGGAGACGCGTGCGACCAGGCCGGGCTGGTCGGGACCATACAACAGGGCAATGAGGGTGGGTGACATGGCTGACGGGTTACGGTTTGCGCCGGGCCGACGCAAGCCGGCAGCGGGGCGGGTGTGTCCTAAATTTTCTCCCGACGACGGGGACGTCCGGCGCGCGGGTCAGCCGGCGGGCAGGAGGAGGAGCTTGCCGGTCGTGGCGCGGCTCTCCAGCGCGCGGTGGGCCTCCGCCGCCGCCCGGAGGGGAAAGGTGGCGCCGATCCGCACCTGCAGCGTGCCGGCGGCGAGCCAGCCCCACAGGTCGCCCGCCCGCGCCTGCAGCTCGGCCGGGGTGCGGAGGTAGTCGTTGAGCGTGGGCCGGGTGAAAAACAGCGAGCCCTTCTGGGCCAGGAGCAGCGGGGCGAAGGGCGGCACCGGCCCGCTGGCGTTGCCATACGAGACGAACACGCCCCGGGGCCGCAGGCTGTCGAGGGTGCCCGCGAAGGTCGCGCGGCCGACCCCATCGTAGGCCACGTCCACCCCGCGGCCCGCCGTGAAGCGCCGCGCGGCCGCGGTGAAATCGTCCCGCGTGTAGACGCAGACCTCCTCGGCGCCCGCCTCCCGGGCCAGCGCCACCTTGGCGTCGCTGCCCACGGTCGCCAGGACCCGCGCCCCCCGCATCCGCGCGAGCTGGATGAGCAGCCGGCCGACCCCGCCCGCGCCGGCGTGGACCAGCGCGGTGTCGCCGGGCCGCAGCGGACCGCAGTCGGTGACGAGGGCGTGGGCCGTCAGCCCCTGCGCCAGCAGCGCGGCCGCGGTCGCCGGGGAGACCCCCGGAGGAATTTTCAGCGTCTGGGCGGCCGGGGCGAGGGTCTCCTCGGCATACGCGCCCGCCGCGCGCGTCGTGACCACGCGGTCCCCGACGCAAAAGTCCGTCACCCCCGCCCCCACCGCGGTCACCTGCCCGGCGGCCTCCCCGCCGAGCCCAAACGGCAGCGCCACCGGGTAGAGCCCGCTGCGGTGGTAGGTGTCGATGAAGTTGACGCCGGCCGCCGCGACGCGGAGCCGCAGCTCGCCCGCCGCGGGCGCCGGCACGGGCACGTCGTCCGCCCGCAGCTGCTCCGGCCCGCCGGTGGCATGGAGGCGGATGGCGAGCATGGCGGCGGGGGCCGGGTCAGACCACGTTCACGTTGCCGCGGTAGGCCTGGATCGGGCGCACGCCCATGGGCTTTTGCTTGAGGGCGGAGATGCCCTGGATGGCGGCCTCGGCCCCGGTGATGGTGGTCATGAGGCACACATTGTGCGCGTAGGCGGCGGTGCGGATGGCGTTTTCGTCCCGGCGCGGGATCATGCCGCCGGGCGTGTTGATGACCATCTGGATCTGGCCGTTCTTGATCATGTCGACCGCGTTCGGGCGGCCCTCGCTGAACTTGGCGAGTCGCTTCACCGCCACGCCGGCGTCCGCCAGGGTCTGGGCCGTGCCGCTGGTGGAATAGAGGGTGAAGCCCAGCTCCTCGAGCCGGCGGGCGAACAGGACGGCGCGGGGCTTGTCCGCGTCCTTCACCGAGAGGAAGACGTTGCCGGCGACCGGCAGGCCGGGCTTGACCGCGGCCTGGGCCTTGGCGAAGGCGACGCCGAGGTCGGCGTCGATGCCCATGACCTCGCCGGTCGAGCGCATCTCGGGCCCGAGGGCGATGGTGGCGCCGGGGAAGCGCACGAAGGGGAACACGGCCTCCTTCACGCACCAGTGCTTGGGGGTCTGCTCGCGGGTGAAGCCGAGGTCGGCCAGCTTCCGGCCGGTCATGACCTGGGCGGCGAGCTTGGCGAGCGGCACGCCGATCGCCTTGGCCACGAACGGGACGGTGCGGGAGGCCCGGGGGTTGACCTCGAGCACGTAGAGGTCGTCGCCCTTGATCGCGAACTGCACGTTCATCAGGCCGATGACCTTGAGCTCGCGGGCGAGCGCGTGGGTGGCCTGGCGCACCCGGTCCAGCAGCTCCGCGCCCAGCGTGTGCGGGGGCATCACCATGGAGGCGTCGCCGGAGTGCACGCCGGCAAACTCAATGTGCTCGAGCATGCCGCCGATCACGCTGTGCACGCCGTCGCTGAGGCAGTCGACGTCGAGCTCGATCGCGTCCTCGAGGAACTTGTCGATCAGCACCGGCTTGCCCGGCATCACCTCGAAGGCCTGGCGGATGACCGCGTTGAACTCCTCCTCGCTGTAGACGATGAACATGCCGCGGCCGCCGAGCACGAACGACGGGCGCAGCAGCACGGGGAACCCCACCTGGTGCGCGAAGGCGAGGGCCTCGGTCTCGTTGAGCGCCGTGCGGTTGGCCGGCTGGCGGAGCCCGATCTGGTGCAGCACGTTGGCGAACAGCTTCCGGTCCTCGGCCAGCTCGATGCTCTCGGGGGAGGTGCCGATGATGTTGACGCCGTTGGCCTTCAGGGCGGTGGCGAGGTTGAGGGGCGTCTGGCCGCCGAACTGGACGATCACGCCGTCGCATTTCTCCTGCTGGTAGATTTCCAGCACGTCCTCGAGCGTCAGCGGCTCGAAGTACAGCCGGTCGCTGGTGTCGTAGTCGGTCGAGACGGTCTCGGGGTTCGAGTTGACCATGACGGTCTCGAAGCCGATCTCCCGGAGGGCGAAGCTGGCGTGGACGCAGCAGTAGTCGAACTCGATGCCCTGGCCGATGCGGTTCGGGCCGCCGCCGAGGATCATGATCTTCGGGCGGGTCGAGGGGATGATCTCGTTCTCGTCGCCGTAGCTCGAGTAGTAGTAGGGGGTGAACGCCTCGAACTCCGCGGCGCAGGTGTCGACCAGCCGGTAGGTGGTGTGGAGGCCGCGGCGCTTCCGGTCGGCGCGCACCGTGACGAGGTCGCTTTTCAGGAGGTGGGCGAGCTGGGCGTCGGCGAAGCCGAACTGCTTGGCGCGCCGGAACGCGGCGGTGTCGAGCGAGGCGAGGGTCTCGCGGGCCAGGGCCTGCTCCATCTCGTGGAGCTCGTGGAGCTGGTGGAGGAACCAGGGGTCGATCCGGGTGAGCTCGAAGATCCGCTCGACGGAGTAGCCGGCGCGGAAGGCGTGGCGGATGAAATAGATGCGCTCGGCGTTGGGGGTGCCCAGCTTGGCGTTGATCGTCTTCTCGTCGACGGGCTCGTCGCCGCCGTGGCGGCCGCCGCCGCCGAAGCCGCGGGCGCCGGTCTCGAGCGAGCGCAGGCACTTCTGGATGGACTCCTTGAAGGTGCGGCCGATGGCCATGGCCTCGCCGACCGACTTCATCGCGGAGGTGAGCGTCGGGTCGGCCCCGGGGAACTTCTCGAAGGTGAAGCGCGGGATCTTGGTCACGACGTAGTCGATCGTCGGCTCGAAGCTGGCGGGCGTGAGCCGCGTGATGTCGTTGCGCAGCTCGTCGAGGGTGTAGCCGACGGCCAGCTTGGCCGCGATCTTGGCGATGGGGAACCCGGTGGCCTTCGAGGCGAGCGCGGAGGACCGCGACACGCGGGGGTTCATCTCGATCACGACCATGCGGCCGGTCACCGGATCGACCGAGAACTGGATGTTGGAGCCGCCGGTCTCGACGCCGATCTCGCGGATGACGGCGAACGAGGCGTCGCGCATCACCTGGTATTCCTTGTCGGTGAGGGTCATGGCCGGCGCCACGGTGATGGAGTCGCCGGTGTGCACGCCCATCGGGTCGAAGTTCTCGATCGAGCAGATGACCACGCACTGGTCCTTGTGGTCGCGCATGACCTCCATCTCGTACTCCTTCCAGCCGAGCAGGCACTCCTCGACGAGGACCTCGTGGACGGGCGAGAGGTCGAGGCCGTTGGCGACGATGCCGTCGAACTCCTCGCGGTTGTAGGCGATGCCGCCGCCGGAGCCGCCGAGGGTGAAGGACGGGCGGATGATGAGGGGGAAGATGCCGAGGGCGGCGGCGGCCTCGCGGGCCTCGGGGAGGGACTTGACGGTGCGGGAGCGGGCGACGTCGAGGCCGATCCGGAGCATGCACTGCTTGAAGAGCTCGCGGTCCTCGCCCTTGTTGATCGCGGCGGGCTTCGCGCCGATCATTTCGACCCCGTACTGCTCGAGGACGCCGGCCTGGTGGAGCTCCATCGAGAGGTTGAGCGCGGTCTGGCCGCCGAGGGTCGGCAGCAGGGCGGAGGGCCGCTCGGCCGCGATGATCTTGGTCACCATCTCGACCGTCAGCGGCTCGATGTAGGTCACATCGGCGAACTCCGGGTCGGTCATGATGGTGGCCGGGTTGGAGTTCACGAGGATCACGCGGTAGCCCTCCTCCTTGAGCGCCTTGCACGCCTGGGTGCCGGAATAGTCGAACTCGCAGGCCTGCCCAATCACGATGGGCCCGGCCCCGATGATCAGGATGGATTTTAGGTCGGTGCGTTTGGGCATGGCGTGGGCGCTCGCGAGGGTTGGCGGGCGCCAAACGCCCGGCAAGCGGGAAAGCGCCCGGACCGCGCAAATCCGCCCGAATCGGGGCGGCGCCCTACCCCAGCTTGGCCCGGTCGACGCCCAGCACCCGGGCCGCCGCGTCCTTGTCGTCCCGGCAGACGTGCAGCACGAGGTCGATGTACTGCTTCTCCTGCCCGGCCAGGTACTCGGCCAGCACCGGCCAGTGCTTGAGCTCGCGCAGGCGCAGCGGCAGCTGCTGGGAGGTGATGACGCGGGTTTCCGTGGTCGCGGCGACCTTGGAGATGACCTGGAACAGCTCCGTCAGGTTGCCCGGCCAGTGGTAGGCCGTGAGGACGGCCAGGGCGTCGTCGGTGAACTCGATCAGGTTCGCGTCAAAATGCGGGTTGGCCGCCTTGGCGGCGTACTGCTTGATGATGAGCGGGAGGTCCTCCGGCCGGTCGCGCAGCGCGGGCATGAGCACCGGCAGCGAGGCGACGCGGTAAAACAGCTCGTCATGGAACCGGCCCTCGTCGGACATCTTTTCCAGGTCCTCGGTGGTGGTGCAGATCAGGCGGAAGCCGTGCGCGGTGTTGCGGAGGACGCTGACCAGGTCCTTCTGCACGGGCAGCGACAGGCACTGCAGGTGCTGGAGGAACAGCGTGCCGCCCTTCGCCTGGTCCACCCACGGCCCGCCGGCCCCGTTCAGGCCGATGACGCCGTCGCGGAAGCTGCCCTCCGAGCTGAGCGAGCAGTCGATGCGCACCAGCTGGGCCTCGGACGCGCCGCTGGCGGCGTGGAGGATCTCGGCCAGGGCGACCTTGCCGGTGCCCTTCTCCCCCTGCAGCAGCACGGGGGTGCGGACGGCGACCAGCTTCTTGATCTGCTGGGTGAGCTTCTTCATCGCGGGGCTGTGGCCCACCAGCCGGCTCGCGATGTCGTCCGGCTTGACCCCGGCCGCCGGGGCCGCCTGCGCCCGCTCGTCCTGGAACCGCTTGAACTCGACGCCGCGACGCAGCGTGGCGATCAGGTCGTCCACCCGGAAGGGCTTCTGCAGGTAGTCGAAGGCCCCGAACTTCAGCGCCTGCACCGCGCTCTCGGTGCTGGCATAGGCCGTCATGATGATGATGATCGAGCTGGGGTCGTAGAGCTTGAGCTGCTTGAGCAGGGTGATGCCGTCCATCGGCTTCATGTCGATGTCCGCCAGCACCAGGTCGAACTTCTCGGCCTTGTAGCGCACCAGAGCCTTCTCGCCGTCCGTGGCGAACGCGGTGTGGAACCCGGTCGGCTGGATGACCGCCTCCAGCATCTCGTGGATCGAGAGGAGGTCGTCGACGATGAGGACGGAGGGCATGGCGGGGAAAGCTTCGCTCCCGGAGCGGGGCGAAGTCAATCGGCGGCAGAGGGATTATTACTGCAGGCCGCCGGCGACCGCGCCCAGTTGGAAGATGGGGAGGAACATCGCCATGACGATGCCGCCCACGACCACGCCGAGGAACACGATCAGGATCGGCTCAATCAGCGACGTGAGGGCGGACACGGTGGCCTCGCACTCCACGTCATAAAAATCCGCGATCTTCGTCATCATGCCGTCCACGTTGCCGGTCGCCTCACCCGCCTTGACCATGTGCTTCATCATGGGCGGGAAAAAGGGGTTGGCCGCCAGCACCTCGGAAACCTGGCCGCCCTGGCTGACGTGCTTGGCGATTTCCGTGCAGGCGTCCTCGATCTGGACCTTGTTGCTGGCCGCCGAGACGATCTCGAGCGTGCGCAGGATGGGGACGCCGGACCGGATCAGCGTCGCGTAGGTGCGGCAGAAGCGCGACAGGGCGATCTTGTGCACGAGGTTCCCGAAGATGGGCGCCTTGACCAGGAACTTGTCCTTCTGCCGGCGGCCGTTGGGCGTGGCGATGAACTGGCCCAGGCCCCAGTAGGTCGCGTACGAGCCCAGGCCGATCGCCCACCACCACTTCTTCATGAAGTTCGAGAGGTCGATCAGGAACTGCGTGGGCGCCGGCAGCTTCGCGCCGAAGTCGGCAAACATCGCGGCAAACACCGGGATGACGAAAATCAGCAGCACGTTCACCAGCGCCACCGCCAGGCCGATGACCGCGATCGGGTAGGTCATGGCGGACTTCACCTTCTTGGTCAGCTTGACCGTGGCCTCGAAATAGCCCGCGACCTTCATCAGGATCTCCGCCAGCCCGCCGCTGGCCTCGCCCGCCTCGACCATCGACACGAACAGCGTGTTGAAGGACTGCGGAAACTTCCGGACCGCCGACGAGAAGGAATTGCCCGAGGAGATGTCCGCGCGGACGTCCCGGATCACGATGCGGAAGCACTGGTCCTCGGTCTGGTCCTGCAGCGCCTCGAGGCACTGCACCAACGGCAGTCCGGCGGTGAGGAGGGACGCCAGCTGCTGGGTGAAGATCGCCAGCTCGCCCATCGGCAGATTGTACTTCTTCGCCTTCTTCTCGAGCGCCTTCATCTTCGCCAGCGCCTGGGCGGTTTTGACGTTGGTGCGGCCTCGCTGCGTGTCCTGCAGTGAGCCTGCGGATTGCCCAGAAGCGGACGTAATGATTGCCATAGCGGCAACAGGCAAACGGCCCACCCTCCTCCCCGCAACCTCATTTCCAACGGAGGTCCGCCCACCCGTCGACCCGCCCGCGGCGCGCGCCTGAGCCGCCGCCTTGGAACGGAGGCTTGACCCCATCTCGGGCCCGGGCCGAAGCTGGCCCCGCTTGCCGCGGGTGTAGTTTAGTGGCAAAACTCCTCTCTTCCAAAGAGGTATCGTCGGTTCGATTCCGTCCACCCGCTCCAGCGTATTTGCGTCCCGGGCGACGCCGGTGCGGCGATTTCGGCCGGGAGGGGCGTGGCGGCGATGGCCGCGAGCTCCCGCGACGGGGTCGGCCCGTGCAGCCCTCCTTCCCTTTCCCCGCCAGCCTTGGCCGGGCCTCCCTCCCATGACCTTCCGCACCCTCGGGCTGCTTGCCCTCCTCGCCGTCCCGGCCGCCACGCTCCGCCCGGCCGCGGCGCTCGACCTCTCCGACGCGGCCATCACCCGCCGCTTCCAGGAGCGGCGGGAGTTCATCCTCGCCCAGGCGGTCGCCGCCGTCGTCCCCGGCGACCCGACCAAGGGGAGCAAGTTAGACCTCGCGGCGTGCCTCCAGCGCGGCGAGCGGACGGAGGCGGCCCTCGCCCGCCTCGCCCGCCTCAACGCCGGCCCGCCCTCGGGCAACATGTTCTGGGTGTATCCGACCGTGGCCGTGATGATGGCCGGCGACCGCGCGCTCGATGCGCCCAGCCGCGCCCGCCTCGCCGAGCTGTGGCGCACCTACTGGCCGAGCCGCGGGGACACCGAGAACCACTGGGTGCTGTCCTACGCGAGCCTCTACCTCGCCGCCCAGGCCTACCCGGGCGCCGGGCCCGAGCGCTGGTTCAACGGCAGGTCCTCCGCCGAGAACCAGCGGGACGCCCGGAGCTACCTGGAGCACTGGATGGACGTCACCGTCGCGCACGGCCAGGGCGAGTACGACTCGCCCAACTACCTCGAGGAATACGCCATCGGGCTCGCGCTGCTGGCCGGCTGGGCCGAGGACCCCGCCTTCCGCCAGCGGTCGAAGCTGATGCTGGACTACCTGCTCTACGACTATGCGGTCGAGACCCTCGACGGCCTCTACGGCGGGGCGCACAGCCGGGTGTACCCGCGCCACATCATCGCGCCGGGCCGCACCGCGGCGGCGGCCCTCGGCTGGCTGCTCTTCGGCCTCGGCGAGTACGAGCCGAGCGAGCGGCAGGTCACCCGCCACCAGCTGCGCGAGGAGCTGCCGGAGCGCGGCGCCAAGCTGATCGCCCTCAGCGGCTACGTCCCCCCGCCGATCCTGGAGCGGATCGCCCGCGACCGGGCGCAGCCCTACGTCGAGCGCGAGCTCAAGCGCACCCGCTGGCGCCTGCGCCACGCCGGGCCGGACTCCGTCGTCGTCGGCGACAAGCGCACCGTGCCGGTCTACAAGTACAGCTATGTGGACCGGGACTTCATCCTCGGCTCCTCCCAGGGCGGCGTGCTCCAGCCCATCCAGCAGGAAACCTGGAGCCTGATCTGGCGCACGGAGCACCCGGTGATGCGCTGCCCGACCTTCTTCGGGACCCAGCCCTACGCCTCGGAGGAGGAGGGCAGCATGTATTTTGCCGTCGATCCCGACGTGGTCACCGAGCTGATCGTGCGCTCCAAGGCCGACTACGACTCCCCGGACAAGCTCCCGGGCGGCTCGCCCTACGAGCAGGTCATGCAGAGCGGCGGCGCGCTGATCGCCCTGCAAAACATCCCGCCCACGGCCCGCTTCCGGCACACCACGCTCTTCTTCTCCCGCGACCTGGAGCGGACCGTGGAGGACGCCTCGGGCTGGATCTTCAGCCAGGGCGGCCCCGTGTACATCGCCTACCGCCCCTTCGTCCCCGGCCAGTGGCAGCCGAACGACTGGACGGGCTTCCTGCGCGGGGGCGGCGGGGGCGTGCTGATCAGCGGCGACTTTGCCGAGTGGGGCGTCGGCCACCGCTGCTATGTCAGCTCCGCCCTCCAGAACGGCTACGTGGTGCAGGTCGCCGCGGCCCGCGACTTCCGCTCGTTCGCCGCGTTCCAGGCCGCCGTGCGCGCCCTGCCGCTGGCCTTCTCCCTGTCGCCGGTGCCCGCCGCCACCTTCACCGGGCTCGATGGCGCCGTGCTCCAGGCCCGCTACGACGGCCGGCCCAGCGTGAACGGCACCCCGCTGGACTACGCGCACTGGCCCCTGTTCGAGAGCCCGTTCGCCCAGGCCCAGCCCGGCGACCGCCAGCTCATCCTGCGCCACGGCGCCGAGCGCTACCTCCTCGACTTCACCACCAACCGCCGCGAGTCCCTCCCGGCCCCCTCGCCATGAAAGCGCTCTCCCTCCTCCTGCTGGCCGGCGTCCTGCCCGTCGTCCCCTCCCCCGCCGCCCCGGACCCCGCGGCGCCGCCGGCCTTCTACGCCGCGGTCGCCATGACCAAGGCGCAGCGGAACACCTCGACCCCCGCCGACTCCGGGCTGTACCAGCGGCTGGCCTCCGGCCAATGGGTGCACACCGGGCCGCGCATCCTCGGGGTGGCCAGCGTCGCCGTCCATCCCGCCAACCCCGCGGTGATGCTGCTCGCGTCCGCCGACGGCGTCGTCCGGAGCGCGGACGGCGGCCGCACCTGGCGCAACACCACGACCTGGGAGGTCGCCGACGTGCGGGCCATCGCCTTCGACCCGGCCAACCCCGACCGCGTGTACGCCGTCACGGCCTGGGGGCCGCTGCGTTCCGAGGACGCCGGCCAGTCGTGGCAGCTCGCCCAGCGCGGGCTGGACCGGCTGTACGGCGCGACGCTGGTGGCCGACCGCCGCCAGGCCGGCCGCGTCCTGATCGGCCTCGAGCAGGGCCTGTACGTCTCGACCGACGCGGCCCTCTCGTGGCGCCGGCTGGATTTTCCCGCGGTCCCCGTCACCCGGCTGGTGCAGAGCGCGGCCCAGCCCGACCTCCTGCTGGCCGCCACGACCGGGCGGGGCGCCTGGGTTTCCCGCGACGCCGGCGGGCACTGGGTCGCGGTGGACCCGGCGGCGGCCACGGCCCACCTGTATGCGGCGGCGCTGGACCCGCACGAGCCGGCGCTGATGGCGACCGGCGGCTGGGAAACCGGCGTGCGGGTGTCCGCCGACGCCGGCCGGACCTGGGCCGACCGCAGCGCCGGGCTGCCCAACCGGAAGGTGTTCGTGGTGGCGTTCGATCCCGGGCACCCCGGCCGGCTCTGGGCCTCCACCTTTGAGGAAGGATCCTTCTACAGCGACGACCGCGGCCGGACCTGGCACGACGGGGGCCTCGACGGGGCCTACGGCTCGGACTACGTCTTCGCCGCCCCGCCGCCGGGCCGGTAGCCCGGCCGGCGCGGCGGAAAAGTTTCGCGGGGTCGCCGGCCCCGCTCAGAGCGACATGGCGTGGAAGCCCCCGTCGACGACGAGCTCGGTGCCGGTCACGAAGGAGCCGGCGCGGTCGCTGGCCAGCAGCAGGGTGGCGCCGATCAGCTCGCGGGCCTCGCCGAAGCGCCCCATCGGCGTGTGGTCCAGGATGCGGGCGGTGCGCTCGGGGGTGAGGATCTTCCGGTTCTGCTCGGCCGGGAAGAAGCCCGGGACGAGGACGTTGACGCGCACCCGGTGCGGGGCCCACTCGCGGGCGAGGTTGAGCGAGAGGTTGTGCACGGCGGACTTGGTCGCCGAGTAGGTGAAGACGCGCGAGAGCGGCGCGAGGCCGGACATGGAGCCGAGGTTGATGATCGCGCCGCCCGTGCCGCGGTCGACGAGGTAGCGGCCGAACACCTGGCAGCCGAGGAAGACGCTCTTGAGGTTGACGCGGACGATCCGGTCGAACTCCTCCTCGGTGAGGTCGAAGAAGGGCGTGGCGGAGTTGATGCCGGCGCCGTTGACCACGATGTCGATGCGGCCCGAGCGCTGCAGCACGGCGTCGCGCAGGCCCTCCAGCTCGGCGCGGCTGGAGGCCTCGGCGGGGTGGAACCAGGCCCGGCCGCCGAGGGCGGCGAGGCGCGCGAGCCGGGCCGAGGCCTTCTCGGCGTTGCGGCCGACGAGGACGACCTCGGCGCCCGCGCCGGCGAGCCCCTCGGCCATCGCCCCGCACAGCTCGCCGGTGCCGCCGATGACGACGGCGACCTGGCCGGAGAGGTTGAACAGCTCGCGGAGATAGTCGGCGGGGGGCATGGGGAAAAACTGCGAAAGGCCGGCGGCGGGCGCGATTATATTTTATCCGGCCCGCCGCGCGGGGCCGCCGGCGCCGGGCGGGGCCGGGCCGGGGCGCCCGCGGGAGCATGGATTTGGACTTCCCGCGGCCGCCCGGACGGCCGAGAATCCCCTCCCTGCTCCCCCGCCCATGATCCGCGTCCTGCTCACCACGACCTCGTTCCAAGACACCCCCGGGCGGCACCACGACCTGCTGGCCGCCGCCGGGTTCGAGCTGGTGCGCGAGCGCGGCCCGCTGTCCGAGGCGCGCATGCGGGAGCTCGCTGGCTCGTTCGACGCCTTCCTCTGCGGGGACGACGCCCTCACGCGGGCCGTGCTGGAGCGGTCCCGCCCGCGGCTGAAGGTGATCAGCAAGTACGGCATCGGGCTCGACAAGATCGACGTGGCGAGCGCCACGGAGTTCGGGATCCCCGTGCTGTTCACGCCGGGCGTCAACCACACCACCGTGGCCGAGCACACCTTCCTCCTGCTCCTCGCCCTCGAGAAGCAGCTGCTCTTCCACTGCGACTCCACCCGCGCGGGCGGCTGGCAGCGCCGGACCGGCCACGAGCTGTGCGGCAAGACGCTCGGCCTCATCGGGCTCGGCCGCATCGGCCAGGAGGTCGCCGTCCGCGCCCGGGCCTTCGGCCTCGCAGTGGTCGGCTACGGCCACTACTGGGACGACGCGTTCGCCGCCCGGCACGGGCTGCGGCGGGCGGCCACCCTCGACGAGGTCTGGGCCGCGGCGGACTACGTCTCCCTGCACACCAAGCTCACGCCCCAGACCCGCGGGATGATCGGCGCCGCCGCCCTCGCCCGGATGAAGCCGGGCGTCGTCCTCCTCAACTGCGCCCGCGGCGAAATCGTCCACACCGCCGACCTGGTCGCCGCCCTGCAGTCCGGGCACGTGGCCGGCTACGGCGCCGATGTGCTCGACCAGGAGCCGCCGCCGGCGGACCACCCGCTGCTCCGGCTGCCCCATTGCCTCGTGACCCCGCACATCGGCTCCCGCACGCATGAGAGCGTCCAGCGCCAGGCCACCTGCGCGGTGGAAAACCTCACCCGCTTCCTCGCCGGCCAAAAGCCGCACGCGCAGGCGAACACTTGCTGAGCGCCCGCTCCCCGCCTTTCATCACCTTCCCCTTTTATGCACACTCCCGTATCTGACATCGGCCTGATCGGCCTCGCGGTCATGGGCGAGAACCTCGCCCTGAACATCGAGAGCCGCGGCTTCCCCATCTCCGTCTACAACCGCACCGCCGCCAAGGTGGAGGCCTTCATGAACGGGCGCGCCAAGGGAAAGAAGTTCCACGGCTCGACCAACCTGGCGGACTTCGTCGCCTCGCTCAAGCGGCCCCGCCAGGTCATCCTGCTGGTCAAGGCCGGCAGCGCCGTCGACGAGCTGATCGAGCAGCTCCTCCCGCTGCTGTCGCCGGGCGACATCATCATCGACGGGGGCAACAGCCATTTCCCGGACACGATCCGGCGCACCCGCTACGTCGAGTCCAAGGGGCTCCTCTTCGTGGGCTCGGGGGTCTCCGGCGGCGAGGAGGGCGCGCTCAAGGGACCGTCGCTGATGCCCGGCGGCAGCCCCGCCGCCTGGCCCCACCTCCAGCCCATCTTCCAGGCCATCTGCGCCAAGACCCCCGAGGGCGAGCCCTGCTGCGAGTGGATCGGCGAGAACGGCGCCGGCCACTTCGTCAAGATGGTCCACAACGGCATCGAATACGGCGACATGCAGCTGATCGGCGAGGTTTACGACCTGCTGAAGCGCGGCGCCGGGCTCTCGAACGAGGAGATGCACGCGGTGTTCGCGGAGTGGAACCAGGGCGAGCTCGACAGCTACCTGATCGAGATCACCCGCGACATCCTGGCCGTGAAGGACGAGAGCGGCCGCGCGGTCATCGACCTGATCCTCGACGCCGCCGGCCAGAAGGGCACCGGCAAGTGGACGGTGGTCTCCGCGCTCGACGACGGCACGCCGCTCACGCTCATCAGCGAGGCGGTGTTTGCCCGCTGCCTCTCCGCCGCCAAGTCCGAGCGCGTCGCCGCGGCGCAGGGGATCGTCCCTGCCGGCGGCGCCCTGACCGGCGACCGGACGGCCTTCGTCCAGGATCTCCGCCAGGCCCTCTTCGCCGCCAAGATCGTCAGCTATGCGCAGGGCTACCAGCTGATGCGCGCCGCGGCCAAGACCCACGGCTGGACCCTGAACAACGGCGGCATCGCCCTCGTCTGGCGCGGCGGCTGCATCATCCGCTCGGCCTTCCTCGGCGACATCAAGCGCGCCTTCGACCGCAACCCGGACCTGGTCAACCTGCTCGTCGACCCGTTCTTCAAGCAGGCCCTCGAGGCCCGCCAGGCCGCGTGGCGGCGGGTCATCGTCCAGGCCGTGCAGCTGGGCATCCCCGTGCCCTGCCTCGGCTCGGCGCTGTCCTATTTCGACGGCTACCGCACCGCGCGCCTGCCGGCCAACCTGCTGCAGGCGCAGCGCGACTACTTCGGCGCCCACACCTACGAGCGCACCGACAAGCCCCGCGGGCAGTTCTTCCACACCAACTGGACCGGCCGCGGCGGCGCCACCACGTCCCAGACCTACACGGCCTGAGCGGACCGCCCGCCCCCACCCCCATGGCCGAGACCTTCTACGTCGTCCCCGAGGAGCAGCACCACGCCCTCGTCGCCGCCGTCTACCGGCGGCGCGGCTACTCCGGCGCCGAGGCCGCGGCCGGCGCGCGCTTCTGCACCGAGGCCACGCGCCATGGGATCCGGACGCACAACGCGCTCAAGGCGCTGCATCTCGACCACCAGCTGGGCTCCGGCGGCCAGGGCTGCCGGCCGAAGGCGAAGATCGAGAAGATCCCGACCCGCTTCCGCGGCGCCCAGGTCTGGAACGCCCACCGCAAGCTCGGCCAGGCCACCGGCTACGCCGCGATCGAGGCGGCCATCAAGCTCGCCGACAAATACGGCGTCGGCATGATCTCCGTCGACAACGCCTTCCACTACCTCTGGGGCGGCGGCTACGTGATGGACGCCGCCCGGCGCGGCTACATCGCCTACACCAACTGCACCGCCGCGCTCGCCGAGGTCGTGCCCTTCGGCGGCAAATTCCCGACGCTCGGCACCAACCCGCACTCCTGGGGCTTCCCCACCACCGCGGCCATCGGCTACCCGCTCGTGATCGACTGGGCCACCTCGGTCGTCGCCATGGGCCGCGTGCAGCAGCTCGCCCGCGAGGGCCAGCCGCTCCCGCCCGGCGCGGCGGTGGACGCGGCCGGCCAGCCGACCACGGATCCAAGCCAGGCCAAGGCCCTCCTGCCGTTCGGCGCCCACAAGGGCTACGGGCTCTCCCTGATGAACGAGGTCATCAGCGCGTTCATCGGCGGCTCGCTCCCGACCCTGCGCAACCGCTGGGACCAGCCGCCGGGCGAGAAGCACACCTGCACGTTCTTTTTCCAGGTCTGGCACCCGGACGCCATGAGTTCCGCCGCCTTTGCCCAGGGCCGCAGCCAGGCCGAGAATGTGCGGGCGGTGATCCAGGACATCCTCGGGCACGGCAACGAGGGCTGCCTGCTCCCCGGCCAGCTCGAGGCCGAGGCGGCGGCCCGCTCCGCCCGGAACGGCGGGCTCCTCTTCTCCGCCGCCGAAATTGACGGCTTCAACGCGCTCGCCGCCGAGTGCCGCCGGGCCCGCTGGCCGCTCGCCGAACTCCGGATCGCCACCTGAACCCCCGCCGGCCCGACCTCCACGGTTGATTTTCCGCCCCGGCTTTCCAATTTTTCCTCACCCGCCCCCTCTCCCCCCATGAGCCTACCCATCAAGCCCGCCGCCGCCTGCGCCTATGACCAGATCTCGCTCGGCGAGGTCATGCTCCGCCTCGATCCCGGCGAGGGCCGCATCCGCACCGCGCGAAACTTCCAGGTCTGGGAGGGCGGCGGCGAATACAACACCTCCCGCGGCCTCCGCAAATGCTTTGGCCTGAAAACCGCCGTCGTCACGGCCTTCGTCGACAATGAGGTCGGCCACCTCGTCGAGGACTTCATCATGCAGGGCGGCGTCGCGACCGACTTCATCCGGTGGCGCGAGGACGACGGCATCGGCCGCACCGTCCGCAACGGCCTCAACTTCACCGAGCGCGGCTTCGGCGTGCGCGGCGCGGTGGGCAACCCCGACCGCGGCCACACCGCCGCCTCGCAGCTCAAGCCCGGCGACATCGACTGGGAGCACCTCTTCGGCCGGCTCGGCGTCCGCTGGTTCCACACCGGCGGCATTTTCGCCGCCCTCTCCGAGACCACCGCCGCCCTCACCGTCGAGGCCGTCCAGGCCGCCAAAAAGCACGGCACCATCGTCAGCTACGACCTCAACTACCGCCCCTCGCTCTGGAAAACCATCGGCGGCCTGAAAAAGGCCCAGGCGGTCAACCGCGAGATCGCCAAGTATGTCGACGTGATGATCGGCAACGAGGAGGACTTCACCGCCTCGCTCGGCTTCGCCGTCCAGGGGGCCGAGTCCCTCGGGCACCTCGAGACCGCCGCCTTCCAGGCGATGATCGAGACCGCGGTGCAGGAGTTCAAAAACTTCAAGGTCGCCGCCACCACGCTCCGCCGCGTCCTCACCGCCACGAAGAACGACTGGTCCGCGATCCTCTGGCACGACGGCCAGTTCCACGAGAGCCGCAAATATCCCGAGCTCGAGATCCTCGACCGCGTCGGCGGCGGCGACTCGTTCGCCTCGGGCCTGCAGTTCGGCTTCCTCCAGTTCAACGACGCGCAGCAGGCCGTCGACTACGGCGCCGCCCACGGCGCCCTGGCCTCCACCACCCCCGGCGACACCTCCATGGCCACGCGCCAGGAGGTCGAGAAGCAGATCAAGGGCGGCGGCGCCCGCGTCGTGCGCTGAGCCGGCCGGCCGCCGTCACACGGTCTTCCACGGCCACTGCACGCAGCCCGGGAGGTCCCGGATCAGCGCGAAGTCCGCCTGGCCCTTGAACACGAAGGGCAGCACCTCGACCTCCCGCGGCAGCAGCGCCCGGGCGGCGCGCCAGCTCTGGCCGCTGACATAGACGTCGTCCACCAGCAGGATCTTGCGCCAGGTCCCGAGATTCGGCACCGCCGAGAGCAGCTTGGGCACGGCGAACCGCGGCTGGTTGTCGCCGTCGCGGTAGTTGAACGCGATCAGCTTCAGGCCCACGCCGAGCTGCTGCGCCACCAGCGCCGCCGGCACCACCCCGCCGCTCGCAATCCCCACGACCCCGTCGATGCCGGGCGGAAACCGCCACGCCCGCAGCCGGGCGGTCAGGTCCTCGAAGGCCAGCGGGGTCATGACGCCGGGCCGGCGGCCTTGGGATAGGCCTTCACCAGCGCGAAATTGATCGCGGCCAGCGCCACCAGCCCCGCCGCGCCGCCCGTCACCGAGGTCGCGAAAAACCGCGCCGGCGCGCCGATGTCCCCGAAGACCGGGGTGGCCGACTGGAGCAGCGTCGAGCCGGCCTTGGCCGCGAGGTAACCCGCCGGGGCCAGCAGCCAGCAGCGCGGGGCCCGCCGCACGGCCCAGGCGAGCACGGCGGCAAAGACCGCCAGCTCGAAGCTCAGCACGCTGAGGAATTTCCAGGCCGGCAGCCCGGTCACGAGGAGGTTGACCGCCGGCGCGAACAGCCCGGCGAGCAGGCCCGCCCGCGCCCCGTAGCAATACACGGCGACGAAGGTCGCCCAGAACATCGGCAGGAGGTGGGCGCCGAGGGGCCGGTCGCCCGACCAGGGCGCGAGGTGCACGAGGAAGGGGACGAGCCACGCCACCGCGAGGAGCGCGGCGGTTTCCCGCCCGGTGATTTTCTGGAAGATTCGGCCGGCGGGGGTCGCAAGGGAACTCATGGGGAGGAGACTTGGCCGGGGCGTTTTCCGACACCAGATGAATTTGCGGCCCAACCGGAGGCGCGGGCCGGCGGCGGCGGGCCCTCGACTCGGGTGGCCCGGCCCGCCAGCCTGCCCGCCGTGAACCTCATCCTCTTCGAGCCGGCCGAGCTGGACGCGCCGCTGGCGCGGACCGATCCGCGGGCGGTCCACCTGCTCGGCGTGCTGCGCCGGCAGGTCGGCGGCACGTTTGACGCCGGGGTGGTCAACGGCCCGCGGGGCCGGGGCACGCTGGCGGCGGTGGGCCCGGCCGCGCTCACGCTGACCTTCGCCTGGGGCCCGCCGCCCCCGGCGCCGGAGCCGGTCGTCCTGCTGGTCGGCCTGCCGCGGCCGCAGACCGCGCGGGACATCCTGCGCGAGGCCACCGCGCTGGGCGCGGGCGCGCTGCATTTTTTCCGCGCGGAAAAGAGCGAGCCGGGCTACGCGCACAGCCGGCTCTGGTCCGCGGGCGAATGGCGCCGCCAGCTCCTCGCCGGCGCGGCGCAGGCGTTCGACCCCCGGCTCCCGGCGGTCACGCACGGGCAGACCCTCGCCGCCGTGCTCGCCGCCCTGCCCCCGGCCGGCACGCGCCTCGCGCTCGACAACTACGAGTCCCCCCAGTCGCTCGCCGCGGTCCCGGTGACGGCGCCGGCGGTGCTCGCCTTCGGGCCCGAGCGCGGCTGGTCCGCCGCGGAGCGCACGCAGCTGCGCGCCGCCGGGTTTGCCTGCGTCCACCTCGGGACGCGCGTGCTCCGCGCCGAAACCGCCGTGATCGCCGCGCTCGCGATCCTGCGGGCGCGGCTCGGCCTGCTCTGAGCCCGGGCCGCCGCGTCCCGCGGGCTACGCCGCCGGGGCCGGGGGCCGCCGGGTGAAAAACACCACGGTGGGCTGGCGCACGCCCTGGCCCAGCCGCTTCACCGGCACCCAGCCGTCGGGCGCGAGGTCGATCTCGCCGGGCATCTCGAAGACGACGAGCGCGTCCGGCTTGGGCGCCAGCGCCACGGCCAGCCGCGCGAAGAGCCCCGGCGCCACCGTGCGGATCAGCGCATACGGCGGATCGATGAACACGAGGTCCGGCACGCCGCCGGCCTCCAGCGGCGCGGTGAGCGCGTCCGCCTGCCGGACTTCCAGGTCCGCCGTGTCCCGGCCCAGGCTCTTGCAGACGGCGGCGAGATTCTGGCGCAGACACGCGGCGGCCTTGGCGTTTTTCTCCACGAACACGCCGCCGGCGGCGCCCCGGCTGAGCGCCTCGAGCCCGTAGGCCCCGCTGCCGGCGAAGAGGTCGAGAAACCGCGCCCCGGCGACATAGGCCCCCAGGCTGGAAAAGGCCGCCTGCCGCAGGCCGTCGGTCGCCGGCCGGACCGCGTCGCCCTTCGGCACGGCCAGCGGAATGCCCCGCGCCCGGCCGCCGCTTATGCGCATGACCCGCCCCCGGCGTTGCAGGGTTGGCCGCGGGCCGCGCCGGCCCGGCCCGGTCGGAAGATTGGTCCTGCGGCGAAAAGCGGCTTCATAACCACCCGGGCATGACACCGCCAGGTTCCGACCACTTCAACGGGAAAACCTTCTTCAACCCCGGCCACCGCGCGCACCGCGGCTGGCTCGACCTGCGGCGCGGCCCGTTCACCTCCCGAGGCCGGCCGGCGAACATACCATTTGCGCCAGCATCGGATTCATTTTAGCATAGACCCCTAAATATCATCGTGTTCGGGGGAACCGTCGCCCGTCCACCCCACTCACAACGCTGGCTCCTCCTTGCTGCTCCCGTTTCACCATGAATCCTGGCCGTTTCCTTGCCTTCCTTGGCTGTCTGTCCGCGCTTTCCGCGCGGGTCGGCGCTGACGAACGCAATGACTGGCCGGTGCGGGTGGCCCAGGTGGACGACGCGGGGCGCCCGGTGTCGTGGGAAGGCGCGGGGCCCCTGATTTTCAAGAAAATCACGACCGACGGCGGGGCGGTCTCCGGGCTGCGGCCGCTCTGGGTGCGGACCGAGGACGCCCGCGGCCTGACCACGCAAACCACCGTGCTCTACCCGCTGTTCATCTATCGGGCGGACAGCGAGCGGTACCACTGGACGCTGCTCCAGCTCATCAACCGGTCCGGTCCCCAGCGCGAGGGGCCGGAGTCTCCGTCGGACCCTGTGGCCACCGCCGAGATTTGGCCGTTGTGGTTTTCGCACCAAACCGGCGACCCCGCGACCTCGTATCAGGCGCTGTTCCCGCTGGGCGGCACCCTCAAGCGCCGCTTCACCCTGGACGAGCTGTCGTGGGTCGCCTGGCCGCTCTACCTCCGCGCGGAAAAGCGGGGCGCGGTCACGACCTCCACCCCGTGGCCGTTCGTCCAGGTCACCCGCGGGACCACGCACGGCGTCGCGCTCTGGCCGCTGGTCGGCTGGAGCGACCAGCCGGAGCGCTTCCACCGCTCCTTTTTCCTCTGGCCACTCGGCTGGGACCACACGATCCAGCCCGCCGCGGACGCCCCGGCCGGCACCCCGCCGACCCGGCAGTTCGGCTTCCTCCCCTTCTACACCCGCGACCAGCGGAGCGGCTCCCTCGACGAGAATTACGCCTGGCCGTTCTTCGGCCGCACCGACCGCACCCTCCCCGACCGCTACCAGGAAACCCGCTACCTGTGGCCGCTGCTGGTGCAGGGCCGCGGCGACCAGGTCAGCGTCAATCGCTGGGGCCCGTTTTACACCCACTCGGTCCGCCGGGGCGTGGACAAAACCTGGGTCCTGTGGCCCCTCGTGCGCCGGGCGACCTGGACGGAGTCCGGGGTCGCGCAGACCCAGACCCAGTTTTTCTACGTGCTCTACTGGTCGCTGGAGCAGCGCAGCGTGACCAATCCCCGGGCCGCGCCCGCGCACCTCACCCATTTCTGGCCGTGGCTCAGCCACTGGGACAACGGCGCCGGCCGCCGCCAGATCCAGTTCCTCAGCCCCTTCGAAGCCCTGTTCACCCGCAACGAGCAGGTGCGGGAGGCGTGGACGCCCCTCTTCGCCCTCTATCGCTTCGAGCAGCGCGCGCCCGACGACCAGCAGTGGTCCGCGCTCTGGCGCGCCGTGACCTGGCGCCGCGAGGGCCCCCGCACGGCGTTCCACCTCGGCCCGCTGCTGGGCGTCGAGTCCGGCCCCGGGCGGCGGCGCGTGTCCCTCGTCCACGGCCTTCTCGGGTGGCGGCGCGAGCCCGGCGACCGGGCCGGACACGTCTTCTGGTTCGATTTTTCCCCCGCTCCGCGCACCCTGTCGTCGTCGTCCCGCTGATATGAAAGCCATCATCACAGTTTTCGAAGGGTTCGGGAGCACGCTCCAGCTCCTGGTGCAGGCCGCCTCCCACCTGGGCTCCCTGCCGCGCCAGCGGGCGCGCTTCATCGAGCAGTGCTACCTGATCGGCTACACCACGCTGCCGATCGTCGCCATCCTGAGCTTTTTCATCGGCAGCGTGCTCGCGCTGCAGGCCGGCTACTCCATGCAGAATTTCGGCGCCAAGCAGTTCATCGGCTCGCTGGTCGGGCTCTCGATGGCCCGCGAGCTCGGGCCCGTCATGGTCGCCATCCTGCTCGCCGGTCGCGTGGGCTCGGCCATCACCGCCGAGCTCGCCTCCATGAAGGTGTACCAGGAGGTCGACGCGCTGGTGACGATGAACATCCCGCCCGCCCGCATCCTGGTGCTGCCGCGGCTCGCCGCGGTGCTGGTCATGGTCCCGGTGCTGGCGATCATCGCGGACCTGGTGGGCTGGTTCGGCGGCGCCATCGTGGCCAAGAACGTCGCCTTCATCAGCATCGAGCCGGAGGCCTATTTTTCCGTCCTGCGCCGCTACATGAAGTTCCAGGATGTGCTGAACGGCCTGATCAAGGCCGAGACCTTCGGCTTCGTCGTGGTCCTCGTCTGCTGCAACATCGGCCTCAACACCCGCGGCGGCCCGCGGGAGATCGGCGCCGCCGTCACCCGCGCGGTCGTCGCCTCCCTCATCCTCATCCTCGTGCTCGATTACTTCGTCACGAAGGCCCTCATGTGACCCCCGCCATGCCCGCCCTCCCCCCGTCCCCTGCGGTCACCACCCGCGAGTCCCCCGCCGCCGGCGTGCGGCTGGAAAACCTGTCCAAGCGCTTCGGCTCCCATGTCGTGCTCCAGGACATCACCCTGACGATCGAGCCCGGCGAGATCTTCGTCCTGATGGGCCCCAGCGGCTCGGGGAAAAGCGTCCTGCTCAAGCACCTGGTCGGGCTGGAGGCGCCCACGTCCGGGCGGGCCTGGATCAACGGGCACGACGCCACCGCCGAGTCCACCCGGGCGCTGGTGCGGATGGCCATGGTCTTCCAGGCCGGCGCCCTGTTCAACTCCCTCACGGTTTACGACAACCTCGCGCTCTTCCTGCGCGAGCACCGGCTCGGCAGCGAGGCCGACATCCGGACGAAGGTCCGGCACGCGCTGCAAATCCTCTCGCTCGCGGGGACCGCGGCGAAGTTTCCCTCCGAGCTCTCCGGCGGCATGAAGAAGCGCGTCGCGATCGCCCGGGCCCTGGTGATGGAGCCGCAGCTCATGCTCTACGACGAGCCCACCAGCGAGCTCGACCCCGTGATGTCCGCCACCATCACCGAGATCATCGCCTCCCTGAAGGACGAGTATCACGTCACCACGGTGGTGGTCTCCCACGACCGCGACCTGGCGCTCAACATCGCGGACCGGGTCGGCATCCTGATGGACAGCCGCCTGATCTTCCTCGGGACCCCCGCCGAGCTGCGCCAGCCGCAGGACGAGCGCGTGGCGCGCTTCCTCTATCCCCAGATCGACCTGGCCCATCCCCGTTACAAACAACTGGAGACCTGAACCATGAACCAACTGCACCAAACGGCCCGCGTCGGGCTTTTCTTTCTCCTCGGGCTCGCCCTGACCTGGGTCACGTTCGAGACGCTCAGCGGCGGCAAGCTCTTCCGGCCGGAGGGCTACGCCCTCGTCGCCGGCTTCGAGAGCCTGAAGGAGCTGAAGGAGGGCGACGAGGTCCGCATGGCCGGCGTGAAGATCGGCGTGATCGAGAAGACCCGCCTCGCCGGCCGCCGGGCCGAGGCCGTCCTGCGGATCGACGCCGGCACCAAGATCGCCAGCGACGCGACCGCCAGCATCATCATGGCCGGCCTGATCGGCACCAATTACGTCGGGCTCGACCTGGGCTCGGCGACGGCGGCCCCGCTCGCGCCCGGGTCCGAGATCCGCACCAAGGTCACCCCGGACATCAACGCCATCATGACCGAGCTGAGCGCGCTGGGCCAGAAGCTGGAGGGCGCCCTCGGCACGTTTGGCACCAGCGTCAACGGCGACGGGAAGAACCCCGGGCTGTTCCAGAAGCTCGACCAGATGGTGACCACCAATAGCGTGCGGATCGACGCCACGATGGCCAACCTGCAGGCCATCACCGGCAAGCTCAACCGCGGCGAGGGCACGCTCGGCAAGCTGATCAACGACCCCACCCTCCATGACGAGCTGGTCGCGGCCGTGGGCGAGATCCAGTCCACCGCCACCCAGGCCAAGAGCTTCGTCGCCGACGCGCAGGGCATCCTCGCCCAGGTGAAGTCGGGCAAGGGCGCCCTCGGGGCCCTCGTCTATGACGAGGCGGCCGCGCAGGACCTGAAGGCGGCCGTGGCCAATCTCCGCGCCGTCTCGGACAAGCTCGCCAAGGGCGAGGGCACGCTCGGCAAGCTCCTGCACGACGACACGCTGTTCACGTCCGCCCAGAGCACGCTGCGGAAGGCCGACCGCGCGCTCGACGGCATGGGCGACTCGGGCCCGATCTCCGCCGTCGGCATCGTCGCCACCTCGCTGTTCTGAGCGCGGGGCGGCCGGGCCAGCGCCCAGCGCCCCCGCTCGCGGCTCAGACCTTCGGGCCGCCCTGCGCCAGGTTGCGCGCGCGGAGGCGGAGGCCGTTCAGGCGGATGAAGCCGGTCGCGTCGGTCTGGTTGTACCAGCTCTTCACGCCCTCCATCGAGGCGATGTTCAGGTCGTAGAGCGAATACTTCGACCGGCGGCCGCAGGTGATGATGTTGCCCTTGTAGAGCTTGAGGCGGACGGTGCCGGTGACGTACTTCTGGCTCTCGTCGACCAGCGCCTGCAGCGCCTCGCGCTCGGGGGCGAACCAGAAGCCGTAGTAGACCAGCTCGGCGTACTTCGGGATGAGCGAGTCGCGCAGGTGCATGACCTCCCGGTCCATCGTCAGCGACTCCACCTGGCGGTGGGCCTGCATCAGGATCGTGCCGCCCGGGGTCTCGTAGACCCCGCGGCTCTTCATGCCGACAAAGCGGTTCTCGACCAGGTCGACGCGGCCGATGCCGTGCTTGCCGCCCAGCCGGTTCAGGGTCTTGAGCACGCCGGCGGGCGAGAGCTTCTGGCCGTTCACGCGGACGCAGTTGCCCTGCACGAAATCGAGCTCGACGTACTCCGCCTTGTTGGGGGCGTCCTCGGGCGAGACGGAGAGCTTGAACATGCCCTTGTTCTCCGGGGTGGTGGGGTCGAACCACGGGTCCTCGAGGATGCCGGCCTCGTAGGAGATGTGCAGGAGGTTGCGGTCCATCGAATACGGCTTCTTGAGCGAGGCCTCGACGGGGATCCGGTGCTCCGTGCAGTAGGCGATCATCTCGGCCCGGCCGGGGAACTCCTGGCGGAAGGCCTCCAGCTTCCACGGCGCCAGGATCTGCAGGCGGGGGTTGAGCGCCATGTAGGTCAGCTCAAAGCGGCACTGGTCGTTGCCCTTGCCGGTGGCGCCGTGCGCCACCGTGTCCGCCTTTTCCTTGGCCGCGATCGCCACCTGGGCCTTCGCGATCAGCGGGCGGGCGATCGAGGTGCCCAGGTAGTACTGGCCCTCGTAGATCGCGTTGGCGCGGATCATCGGGTAGATGAAGTCGCGCGCAAACTCCTCGACCAGGTCGAGGGTGTAGTGCTTGGACGCCCCGGTCCGGCGGGCCTTCTGGGGCAGCCCCTTCAGCTCCTCCTCCTGGCCGATGTCGGCGGCAAAAGTGACGATTTCCGCGTCGTAGGTTTCGCGGAGCCACTTGACGATGACGGACGTGTCGAGGCCACCCGAGTAGGCAAGGACGATTTTCATGGAGAATCGTAAGATGAAGGCCGCCGGGCGCCGGGCGCAAATCCAATCCGGGGCCGGCGCTCGGCCGCGCCTCCCCCGGGCCCCTCAGGCCGCGCCACCCGCGGCGGACCTCACCGCCGGGCGCTCTTCGCCAGCTGGGCGAGGAGCGCCTTCTGCATGTGGAGGCGGTTCTCGGCCTGGTCGAAGACCACCGAGCGCGGGTTGTCCAGCACCGCCTGCTCCACTTCCTCGCCCGGGTGGGCGGGCAGGCAGTGCATGAAGAGCGCGTCGGGACGCGCGGCGGCAAAAAGCTGCGCCGTCGCGGCATACGGCCGCATCCGCGCCAGGCGCTCCGCCGCCTCGTCCTCCTGGCCCATGCTGGCCCAGACGTCCGTGTAGACGATGTCAGCGTCGCGCACGGCGGCCACCGGATCGGTGGTGAAATGGTAGTCGGCCGCGCGCCCCTCGGCCGCCAGCTGCGCCCGGATGGCCGGACCCGGCGCGTACTCCGGGGGCCCGGCCAGCGCCAGCTTCATGCCGAACAGGCTGGCGCCGAGGATCCACGAGTTGGCCATGTTGAAGCTGGTGTCGCCCAGATAGGCGACCTTGCGGCCCCGGAGGGAGCCCACCAGGTCGCCGCCCGGGCCGGCCCAGCGCTCGGCCGCGGTGAACGCGTCCGAGTAGATCTGGCAGGGATGCAGAAAGTCGGTGAGCGCGTTGACCACCGGGACGCTGGCGGCGGCGGCCAGCCGCTGCACATCGCTGTGCTCGTGGGTGCGCACGATGAGACCGTGGACGAAGCGCGAGAGCACCCGCGCGGTGTCCTCCACCGACTCGCCCCGGCCGAGCTGGAGGTCGTTCCGGTTGAGGAACAGCGGGTTGCCGCCCAGCTCGTGGATGCCGACCTCGAACGAGACCCGGGTCCGGGTGCTCGACTTGGAAAAGAGGAGCGCCCACGTCTGCCCAGCCAGCACCGCCGGCGTCGCGCGGCCCCGCGTGGCCTTGAATTCCCGGGCCTGCGCAAACACCTCGGACAGCTCAGCGGACGTGCAGTCGGTCTCTTTGAGGAAGTGCTTCATCTGGGAAAAGGGTGACGTTAAACGGACGCCCCTCCCGGGCACCAGCGAAAATTTGACCCCCGGCGGGCGGCCTCAGGCGGCGGCGAGCACGGCCCGGAAGATCGCCACCGACTGGGCCAGTTCCTCGGGCGTGGCGACCAGGGGCGGAAGCACCCGGATGACATTGCCGCCCGCGCTCACGACCAGCAGTCCCTTTTCCCGCAGGGCCGCGACGTAGGGCGCCGGATCGGACGCCAGCTGCAGGCCCACAAGGTATCCCTTGCCCCGGACCGCCACCACCTGGCGCGGAAACTCCTGGATCAACCCGGTGAGCGCCGCGATCCACGGGCCGCTGTGGACGGTCACGGCTTCCAGCAGGTGCTCCCGTTCCATGACGTCGAGCACCGCCAGGCCCGCCGCGCAGGCCAGCGGGGTGCCGCCGAAGGTGGTCCCGTGGCTGCCCGGCTGAAACAGATCCGCGAAGCGGTCGCGGATCCAGATCGCGCCGATGGGAAAGCCGCCGCCCAGGCCCTTGGCCATGGCGATGCCGTCGGGGATCACGCCGGCGTGCTCGAACGCGTAGAACTTGCCCGTCCGCCCCACCCCGCACTGCACCTCGTCGAGCAGCAGCAGCAGGTGGTGCTGGTCGCACAGCCGGCGCAGCCCCTGCAGGAACTCCGGCGTGCAGGGGTTGATGCCGGCCTCGCCCTGGATCGTCTCCACCAGGATCGCCGTCGTGTCGTCGTCGATCAGGGCCGCAAAGCTCGCCAGGTTGTTCAGCTCGCCAAAGACAAAGCCGGGCACCAGCGGGCGAAACCCCTTCTGGATCTTCTCCTGCGGCGTCGCGCTCATGCCGCCGAACATGCGGCCATGAAAGGCGTTCTGGGCGCAGATGACCTTGAGGCATTTCCCCTCCACCCCGCTCTTCGCCAGGCCGTGCAGCCGGGTGAGCTTGATCAGGGCCTCGTCGGCCTCGCCGCCGCTGTTGCAGAAAAACACCCGCCCCGGGCCCGCGCGCTGCACGATCCGGCGGGCGAGCTCGCCCTGGTTGGGGTGGCGGAAGAGGTTGCTGACGTGGTTGAGCTCGCCGGCCTGGCGCCGGATGGCCTCGACCCAGTGCGGGTGGCAGTGCCCGAGGGAGCTCACCGCGATCCCCGACGTGAAATCCAGATAGGCGCGGCCCGCGTCGTCCCAGACCTGCGCGCCCTGGCCCCGCACCAGCGTCAGCGCGGCGCGGGCATAATTCTTCAGCACGTGGGCGTCGTAGAGCTCGGCGGTGCGGGTGCGAACGATGGCGGGTGGGTTCATGGCAGGGAGGCTGGCGGCAGGCAATCGGGCGGGCGGGACAAAGGAAAGGGTCCGGTGGGCGGGGCCGGCGGCCCGGCGCGCCCGGGAGGCGGCGGCGCGGGGCGGGGTCCTCAGCCCTGGACGATCTCGGTGCCGATGCCGCGGTTGGTGAAGATCTCCAGCAGGAGGCTGTGCGGCAGGCGGCCGTCGATGAAATGCACGCGCTGCACGCCCTCCTGGAGCGCGCGCATCGCGCTCAGCACCTTCGGGCGCATGCCCTTGTCGATGACCCCGCGCTTCTTCAGGTCGTCGACCTGGCTGGTCTTGAGGGTGGAAATCAGCGAGGTCGGGTCCGCCGGATCGGCCAGCAGGCCGGGCACGTCGCTCATGTAGACCAGCCGGCGCGCCCGCAGCGCGCTCGCGACCCGGCCCGCCACCAGGTCGGCGTTCACGTTGTAGGGCTTGCCGTCCAGGCCCTCGGCCACCGGCGAGATCACCGGCATGAAGCCGTCGGCAATCTCCTTCTTGATCAGCTTCACCTTCACCTCCGTCACGTCGCCGACGTAGCCGAGGTCAACCGCGTTGCCGTCGTCGTCGACGACGAGCTTCTGGCAGACCAGCACCGTGTCGCCCGGCAGGCCCTTCGGCCGGCCCTGGGCGGTGAGGATGGCGTCGCAGACGTCCTTGTTGACGATTTCGTCGAGGGTCTGCTTCACGACGGCGATGGTGGCCTCGTCGGTCACGCGCATGCCGTTGACGAACCTGGCCTTGAGGCCGGAGGACTCCATCGCCCGGGTGATGGCCTTGCCGCCGCCGTGCACGACGACGACGTTGATCCCGGCGGCCGCGAGGAAGGCGAGGTCGTAGGCGACGCGGGTCCGGGCGACCGGGTCGGGGTCGTCCATGAAGCTCCCGCCGTATTTCACGACGAAGGTGGAGCCCCGGAAATCCTGGATGTAGGGCAGCGCCTCGATGAGCACCTCGGCCTTGGCCGTGACTTCAGCGACGTTCATCGCGGTTAAAGCGCGCGGCCCGGGGCCGCGGCAAGGAGGAGGGAGCAGGAGTCGGCAGGCACGGGAGGGGGTGAGGGAGGGGATGAAATAAGGCACACCCGCCGCGCATTTCCACAAAAATTTTTCGCCGCGCGCCGCCCGGGCCGCCGGGCCCCGTGAAAATCTACTTCACTCCGGCGCGCCGCGCGCACACTGCTTTCGCGTGTCCAGCACCCAACTCACCTTTGCCTCCCGCGACGCGCACCACGCCTGGCTGACGTCGCAGGCCGCGCTGCCCGCCGGTTTCCGCGTCGGCACCGCGCGGCTCGAGTTCACCCCGCGCGAGGCGCCCAAGCCGGCGCAGATGACGCTCACGCTGCTCGCGCTCGACGCGCCGACCCCGGACTTCGCCGTGGTCTTCACGCGCAACGCGCTGCCCGGGGCGCCGGTCGTGATCGGCCGCCGCCGGCTCGCGGAGCCGACGCTCGGCGCGATCCTGGTGAACAACAAGGTCTCGAACGTCTGCGCCCCGGACGGCGTGGCGGCGTCCGAGCAGATCTGCGCCGCGACCGCGCGCCTGCTCGGGCTGGAGGCCGGCCAGGTCCTGCCCAGCTCGACCGGGGTCATCGGCTGGGGCCTGCCGGTGGAGGCCATGCTCGGGGCGCTGCCCCGGGCCGTCGGGTCGCTCGCCGGCGGGTCGATCCTGCCGGCCGCCGAGGGCATCGTGACCACGGACCTGTACCCGAAGATCCGCAGCGCCGAGCTCGGGGGCGGCCGCCTCGTGGGCATCGCGAAGGGGGCGGGCATGATCGAGCCCAACCTGGCCACCATGCTCGTCTATGTGCTGACCGACCTCGCCGTGCCGCGCGCGGCGCTCCGCGCCATGCTCGACCGGGCGGTGGACGCGACCTTCAACACCATCAGCGTCGACAGCGACACCAGCACCTCGGACACCGTCGCGCTGGTGTCCTCCGGGAAGGTTCCCCTGGCCGATTTGGCCGCCTTTGAGCAGGCGCTCACGCGGGTCTGCCGGGACCTGGCCGAGGACGTCGTGCGCAACGGCGAGGGGGTGCGCCACGTGATCCGGGTGCAGGTGCAGCGCGCCGCCACGACGGCGCTGGCGCGCGCGCTGGGCAAGGCGATTGTCAACGCGCCCCTCTTCAAGTGCGCCGTCGCGGGCAACGACCCGAACGTCGGCCGGCTGGTCCAGGCCATCGGCAAGCACGTGGGCGCGCACGCGCCGGCCACCGACCTGTCGCGGCTGCGGCTGACCCTCGGCGGCAGCGAGATCTTCGCCCAGGGCGTGTTTCAGCTGGATCCCGCGAAGGAGGCCGCGCTGGTCGCGCACCTGCGCGGCGCCGAGCTCTATGCGAGCGCCCCGCCGAAGGACGGCGTCTTCACCGCCCCGGTCGCCTACCCGCCGCACGAGCGCTGCGTGGAGATCGGGGTGGACCTGGACGGCGGGGCGGCGAGCGCGACGGTGCTCGGCGGGGACCTGACCCACGAGTACGTGAGCGAAAACGCGGACTACCGGAGCTGAGGGCGGCCCGGCGGGGCCGGCGGCAGCCCTACTGGTTCACGTGGGCGACCGTCGCCGGCGGGAAGCCGTTGAAGTAGGTCGCCGAGGCGTGGCTGTAGGCGCCGATGTTCACGCTGTAGACCAAATCGTCCCGCTCGAGGTCCGGCAGGTTTTCCGCCATCGAGACCACGTCGAGCGCGTCGCAGGTCGGACCGAAGACGGAGCAGAGCTGCGTCGGGCCGGACTTGAACGCCCGCACCGGGTATTTGCAGTGGTCAAAAATCACGCCGGAGTAGGTGTGGTAGACGCCGTCGTTGATGTAGTAGCACATCTTGCCGCCGCGCACCGCCTTGCCGATGACCTTCGAGACCGCGTAGCCCGCCGAGGCCACCAGGAAGCGGCCGGGCTCGGCGAGGATCTGGATGTCCGGCGGGAACAGCCGGTCGATCTCGGTGTTGATGACCTTCGCAAGCTCGGGGAACGGCCGCACGCTCGCATCGTAGGGCGCGGGAAAGCCGCCGCCGATGTCGATCAGGTTCATCTTGGTGTAGCCGCGGTCCTTCGCCTCCTTGAAGACGCCCGCGGTCAGGTTCAGCGCCTGGACGTAGTTCTGGAAGTTGGTCGTCTGGCTGCCGACGTGGAAGCTGATGCCCTCGACCGTGAGGCCGGCCCGGTCGGCCGCGAGGATCATGTCCACCGCCTCGCCCGGCGCCGCGCCGAACTTGGACGAGAGCTCGACCATCGCGCCGGTGTTCGGCACCTGCAGGCGGAGCGCCAGCCCGGCGTTGGGCGCGTGCCGCTGGATCTTCTTGATCTCCTCGAAGCTGTCGAAGGTGACCAGCGGCTTGTACTTGTTCAGCTGCTCCAGCGTGTCGGCCGGCTTGGTCGGGTTGGCGTAGATGATCTTGTCCCAGATCCAGTCCTGCCGCTGCTTCGCCGGCAGGTGCTTGATGTTCTCGTGGACGAGCTTGAACTCCGGCAGCGAGGCGACGTCGAAGCTGGCGCCCTCCTTGTAGAGCGTGCGGACGATGGCGGGGTCGGAGTTCGCCTTGACGGCGAAGTAGACCTGCACGCGCGGCAGATGCTTGCGGAACTGGCGGTAGTTTTTCCGCAGCTCGTCATGGTCGATGACGAACAGCGGGGTGCCGTGTTGTTTCGCCAGTTTCTGCAGCGCGCGCGGCGTGATCATCGGGGGAGGCCTTACCCGGCGTCGGAGATCAGGAAGTTCTTGAACTGCCAGGGATCCTTCCGGTCGAGGTCGGGCTTGGCGTGGGCGTCGAAGGTCGTGTCGCGGTTCTTCAGCGGGGTCCAGTCGTACGGCTTCGAGATCCACTTGCCGAGGTAGGGCTTGGCCACCTTGAGGATGAAGTCGTGCGGGAGCTCGTCGGGCACGCGGACGCCCTCGAGCGGGTGCTGGATCATCCACATGGAGGCGGCCACGACCGAGATCGCCACCTGCATGGTGGTCGCGTTCTGGTGCGGCACGAGGCGGCGGGACTCCTCGATGCTGAGGTCGCTGCCGACCCACCACGAGTTGTAGGGGTGGCCCATGATCAGCGCGCCGAGCACATCCGCGCCGCTGGTGATCTCGTCGTTCATGATGCGCTGGTTGACGTTCAGCTTGTAGTTGTAGCCGCGCATCTCGTTGAGCGAGGCGATGGCCTCGTCGCAGGGGCAGTAGGCGTAGTGCATCGTCGGGCGGTAGACGGCCTTGCCCTTCTGCCAGACGGTGAGCTTGTCGGAGATGGTGAACGCCTCGCCGTGGCGGACGACCATGCCCTGGATGTCCCAGTTCGGCACCCAGGAGCGGACCCAGGTGTTGATGCCCATGCGCGCGATGCAGATCTGGTTCTTCGGGCCGCTCTTGTGCTGGAAGGCGTACTGCGGCAGCTGCTTCTCGTGCGTGCCCCAGCCCAGCTCGGAGGTCGTGGTGCCTTCCTCGCGGAAGCCCTCGATGCTCCAGGTGTTGACGAACTCGTCCACCTGCTTCGGCCGGTCGGTGATCTGCGTGTCGCGCTCGGAGCAGTGGATGACCTTGACCCCGAGGGCGCGGGCGAGGTGGTTGAACTGGCCGGTGCGGCTGAGCTCGGCGATGGTTTCCGCGGCGCGGCCCTTGGCGCGCTTGTCGGCGATGAGCTTCCGGCCGATGTCGACCAGGCCCTGCTTGACGAAATGGGAGATGAGCCCGGGGTTGGCGCCGTGCTCGATGACCGCCGTCGCGCCCGGGGTCTTCCACTTCGCCGTCAGCTTGCGCAGGTTCATGTGGCGCCAATAGAGGGTCTTCTCCGTCGGGTGCGACCCGCTCTTGTACGGATCCCACAGCTCGGTCGAGGTGTTGATGTACATCACGCCGTGGTCGCGGCACCACTGGAGGATCTCGAGCGCGTCGATGTTCCAGGCCAGGTCGATCAGGAGGTCGCCCGCGCCCACGTGCTTGGCCAGCAGCCGGCCCATGTTCTCCTCGGTCACGCGGTCGCGCACGAAGCGCACGCCCTTCGCCGTCCACGGCTTGAGCTTGGCGGTGCGGTTCTCGAAGTCCATCACCGTGACGTTTTTCGCCGGCACCTGGAGGTGCTTGAAGAGGATCGGCAGCGTGCACTCGGCCACGGCGCCGTAACCGACGAAGAGGATTTTGTTTTTGAATTCGATCATGATGGCAGGGGCTGGGGCGTCAGGCGGGGCGGAGGGGGCAACGGCCCGGGATGGAGGGCCGCCACGTCTGACGCTGGAGGGCGAACTCTGCGCGACCGGCGCGCGCCGTGACAAGAGTTTTTCCGCGCCGGCGGCCGGGCCTCACCCGAGGCCGTCGGTCTCGGGAAAGCCGCACCAGAGGTTCATGATCTGGACCGCCTGGCCGCTGGCGCCCTTCATCAGGTTGTCCTCGGCCGAGGTGAGGATGAAGTTGCCGGTCCGCGGGTCGTGCACGGCGGACAGGTCGATCCGGTTCGTGCCCACGACATGCGCCGTGTCCGGGGTCTCCCCGGTGGGCAGCAGCTGCACAAACGCCGCGCCGGCGTAGGCCGCCCGCCAGGCGGCGTAGAGCTGCGCGATCGTCGCGCCGGGCGCGGCGGGCACGGTGATGGTGGTGGCGATGCCCCGGCGCATCGGCGCGAGGTGCGGGTTGAACTGGAGGCAGGTCGGGGCGCCGGTGTGCAGCGCCAGCTGCTCCTCGATCTCCGCGAGGTGCCGGTGCTTCACCAGGCCGTAGGCCTTGGTGCTCTCGGCGCGCTCCGCGTACAGGTAGGCCTCCTCCAGCTTCCGGCCGGCGCCGGTGACGCCGCTGTAGGCGTTGACCACGATGTGCTCGCGCGTGACCAGGCCGGCCCGCAGCAGCGGCACCAGCGGCACCAGCACGCTCGTGGGGTAGCAGCCGGGCGCCGCCACCAGCTTCACCTCCTGGCGCCAGGCCGGGGCCGTCAGCTCGGGCAGCACGAAGCGGGCCTGCGGGAGCAGCTCGGGCGCCGCGTGGGCCCCGTAGTAGTGCTGGTAGGTGGCGAGGTCCGCGATGCGGAAGTCGGCGCTGAGGTCGATCACGCGCTTGCCGGCGGGCACCAGGGCCCGGGCGAACGTGGCGGCGGCGCCGTGCGGCAGCGCGAGGAAAAACAGCTCGATGTCGCTCGCGGCCAGCGCCGCGGCGTCGGAGTCGACAAACTTCAGCCCGCGGTCGCGGCCCCGCACGGCCGGCATCACCGTCGCGAGCGGCTGGCCGGCATGGGTGCGCGAGGTGACCGCCGCGAGCGTGACCCGCGGGTGGCCGAGGAGGAGCTTGACCAGGACTTCGCCCGAGTAACCGGACGCACCGATGATGCCGACTTTCATGGCCGCACATTCGGGGACCCGGGCCCGGGAATCGAGGAAGATTTTGGGGCGCAAAAAAGCCCGCGCCGGGCGGCGCGGGCGGTCTGACGGGCGCCGGGCCGGCGCCGGGAATCAGAAGGAGACGGAGTAAGAAAGCGTGACGACCCCGCGGCCGACGGCCGCGGAATTTTCCGACTTCGGGTCCGTGCCCTGCTTGTAATAGTTGCCCGTGCCCTGGGTGTAGGCGTAGCCCACGACGAGCTTCGCGTCCTTGCTCACCTGGTAGGGCGAGGAGACGCCCACCTGCCAGTAGTCGCCCCAGTTCTTGAGCGCCGGGTTCGTCTCCGCGGCTGCGTCGGTCCACTTGTAGGTGCCGACGGTGGCGGCGAAATCGAGCGACGTGCCCGCGTCCTTGAGCGGCAGGCTGACCGCCGCGGTCACTTCCGCGGTCGGGCCCGAGAGCACCAGGTCGTAGTAGACCTTCGGGGTGATCTTGAAGTCGCCGAGCGTGTAGTTCAGCGCCAGGCTGGGCTCAAAGGTCGACTGGTAGAAGCCGATCGCCTCGTCCGCGTTCGGGTAGAGATACCAGGTGAAGCCGGGGACGAGGGAGGCGGCGTCGCTCAGCTTGAAGCTGTAGGATCCGTAGATGTCGAACTCGGGGTCGGAGACGCCGTCGACCTTGCTCGCGAGCGGCAGGCTGCTCCAGACGCCGAGCGCGCCATCGCCCAGCGCGGCCTCGACGGACGGCTGGAAGCAGAGGCCGCCGAGGCGGACGCCGCGAAACATGTACTGCGAGACGGCCGTGGTGGTGAGCGTCAGCGGAACGGCCGCGGGGGCCGTCACCGGGTCGGCCGCGAGGGCCGGGTTGATCAACGCTCCCAGGCTAAGAGCGGCGCAGAGGACAACTGAGGTGGTGGTCTTGTTCATAGTTTGGATTTGGTGCGTGGCGCCCCCCACGGAGCCGCCCACGGGCCTCTCCTAGCAGGCTGTGGGCCAACCGGCCCGGATGACAAAATAAATCTGCCGGAGGCCCCCGGCCGGGAGGGGGAAGCCCGGCCGCCGGGCAAAAAAAAGCCGCCGGCGCACAGGGCGACGGCGGCGAAGGAGGGACCGGGAGGCGGCTTAGCGCTTCGAGAACTGGAAGCGCTTGCGGGCGCCGGGCTGGCCGGGCTTTTTGCGCTCTTTCTCGCGGGGATCGCGGGTGATGTGGCCGGCCTTCTTCAGGGCGGCGCGCAGCTCGGGATTCAGCTTCTGCAGGGCGCGGGCGATGCCGTGCGCCACGGCGCCGGCCTGGCCGGAGATGCCGCCGCCGGCCACGTTCGCCGCCACGTCGATCTTTTCGCGGAGCTCGACGGTGAGCAGCGGGGCGTAGGCCTGCTTGGAGAAGTTCTCGTGGGAGAAGTAGCTGTCAAAGGTGCGGCCGTTGACGATCAGCTTGCCGGAGCCTTCGGTGAGGCGGATGCGGGCGGTGGCGGTCTTGCGGCGGCCGGTGCCGAGAAAAACGGTGGTGGCGGTGCTCATGGGGCGGAAATTAGACGGTCGTTTTGACGGGATTCTGCGCCTCGTGCGTGTGCTTCGGGCCGGCAAAAACATGGAGCTTGGTCAGCATCTTGGCCGCGATCCGGTTCTTCGGCAGCATGCCCTTGACGGCGTGCTCGATGATGAACTCGGGGTGGCGCTCGCGCATCAGGGACAGCTTGCGGTAGCTCTCGCCGCCGACAAACCCGGAGAAGAACATGTACTCGTTCTTCTCTTCCTTCCGGCCCGTGAGGACGACCTTCTCGGCGTTGATGATCACGACGTGGTCACCGGTGTCGATCGTCGGGGTGTAGGAAGCCTTGTGACGGCCGCGGATGAGATTGGCGGATTTCACCGCGAGACGGCCGAGCACGGTGCCCTCAGCATCAATGAGATGCCACTTGGACTGCACCGTCTCCTTTTTGGCGAGGAAGGTTTTCATGGGAAAAGAGGCCAAGAGCTAGGGTTTCGCGGAAGAGTGTCAACCCCCGTTTTCTGCCGGTTGCGGCCCCGCCTCCGGCGGAGCCCGCCGGCCAATCCCAGCCTTGTTTTGAAGCGTGGATGTGCGAGCGTGAGAGCCACTTGCCATGAACCACCGCTCCACTCTCCTCGCCGCCGGGCTCCTGGGCGCCACCGGCGTCGCTTTCGGGGCGTTCGGCGCCCATGCGCTCCGGGCCGGCCTGCTGGAGCGGGGCACCACCCTCGCCTGGGAGACGGCCGCCCGTTACCAGCTCCTGCACGCCGCCGCCCTCCTCGGCGCCGCGGCCTGGCTGCGGCTGGCCGGGGGCGAGGCCCAGCGCCGCGTCGGCTGGGCCGCCCGGTGCTGGTGCGTCGGCAGCGTGCTCTTTTCCGGATCGCTCTACGGCCTGGCGGCCGGCGGCCCGCGCTGGCTGGGCCCCGTGACCCCCTGCGGCGGCGTCGCCCTGCTCGCCGGCTGGCTCTGCCTCGGGGCGGCCGCCTGCGTCCAGGAAAAATCGCCGGAGCCCGGCATCCGGGGATAACCTGCCGGCGGAGCCCGCCCCCGCCCCCGCGCCCATGAGCCCCCCCTCGCCCCTCACTCTGCCGGCCGACCTGCGCGTCCTCCTCGACGCGGTGCGCCGCGTGGGCCGCCCGCGGCTCGTGGGCGGCGGCGTGCGCGACTGGCTGCTCGGCCTGACGCCCAAGGATTTCGACATCGAGGTGGCCGGGGTCGACTTTGCCACGCTGCACCGGGCGCTTGCGCCGTTCGGCGCCACCGACGTCGTGGGCCGCAGCTTCGGCGTCATCAAGGCCCGCAGCCGCACCGGCGCCGAGTACGACTTCAGCCTGCCCCGGCGCGAATCCAAGACCGGCTCCGGCCACCGCGGGTTCGCGGTGGCGCCGGACGCCACGCTCAGCGACGCCGAGGCGGCGGCGCGGCGCGACTTCACCGTCAACGCCATCGCCTGCGACCCGTTCAGCGGCGAGATCCTGGATCCGCACGGCGGCCAGGCCGACCTGCGCGCCCGCGTGCTGCGCCACACCAGCGCCGCGTTCGGGGAGGACCCGCTGCGGGTGCTGCGCGCGTTTCAGCTCGCCGCGCGGTTTGACTTCACCCTCGCCCCCGAGACCGCCGCCCTGTGCCGGAGCATCGCGGACACCTTTGCCGAGCTGCCGGTCGAGCGGGTCTGGGGCGAGTGGGACAAATGGGCGGTGGCCGCCCGCAAGCCCTCCCGCGGGCTCGAGGTGCTCGCGGCGACCGGCTGGCTGCGGCACTTTCCCGAGCTCGCCGCCCTCGCCGGCACGCCGCAGGAGCCGGAATGGCATCCGGAAGGCGACGTCTTCGTCCACACCCAGCTCTGCCTCGACGCCCTCGCCGCGCAGGAGGCCTGGCAGTCCGCCGCGGCCCCGGTCCGCCGGGTGCTGATGCTGGCGGTGCTCGCCCACGACTTCGGCAAGCCGGCCACGACGGAGCAGGCCGAGCGCCGGGGCCGGCTGCGCTGGATCAGCCCGGGGCACGAGGCGGCGGGCGGCCCGCTGACGGAGACCTTTCTCCGCCGGATCGGGGCGCCGCTGGAGCTCACGGACCCGGTCCGCGCGCTCGTGGTCCACCACCTGGCGCACCATCACGGGCAGACGGAGTTCACCGACCCGAGCGTGCGCCGGCTGGCCCGCCGGCTGGCGCCGGCGACGATCGACGAGCTGGTGTGCGTCATGCGGGCCGACCACGCCGGCCGCCCGCCCCTGGTTTCCGCCGAGACCCTCCTGCGCATCGACCAGCTCCAGGACCGGGCCCGCGCCCTGGCGCTGGAGCGGGCCGCCCCGCGCCCCCTGGCGCTCGGCCGCCATCTCGTGGCCCTGGGCCGCACCCCGGGACCGGAGTTCAAGCCCCTCCTCGACGAAGCCTTCGAGGCGCAGCTCGACGGGGCCTTCACCGACGAGACCGGCGCCGTGGCGTGGCTACGGCGCCGCCTCGGCCAGGCCTAGCTCCGCGGGCCCCACCGCCAGCGGGCCGTCGCGGAGGATCCGCGCGCGCAGGCCGCCGTTGCCCCGCAGCCAGGCCTCGGCCCCCGGCCCCACCGCCTGCTCCATCCAATAGCAGGGCTTGGACTCAACCACGCCGGCAAAGTCCACGCCCCCGAGCGAAAACCGCCGGCCGATGAGCGCGGGCAGGTCCAGGCCCTCGACCACGACATTCCGGCGGAAGGCCCCGGCGGACAGCTCGGGCCGCGAGAATTTCCGCCGGGCGGCCGCCACCACCTCCCAGGAAAAAAACGTGATCTGCCCCGGGTAGTCGGGCTTGTAGTCCAGGAACCGGTCGCCCTCCACCCCGCGGCCGGCGCGGCACACGATCCCCGCCACCTCCACCGTCGCATGCTCCCCCGCCGCCTGGCCGTGCCGGCCGAAGAAGTTGTGGCCGGGGGAAATGAAGAGCTGGCGGATCTGGACGTTCATGCGGGCGAAGCTACGGCGGGATCCGCGGCGGGTTCAAGCGCCGGCCGCGGGCGGGCCGGCCGGCCCGGCGCTTTCAACCTTCATTTTTTCCCCCGCCCCCGCATGGTGCAGCCATGCCCCCCGCGTTTTCCCCGATCCGCTCCTTCCAATGGGACCTCGCCCGCCAGGTGGAGCGGCTGGACTGGCTGCTCGCCCAACTGCCCCGCTATGCCGAGTGGGGCTATCAGGAGCTGCACCTCCACCTGGAGGACGCCGTCGAGTTCCCCAGCCTGCCCGGGGTCGCGCGGCGCGACGCCTACAGCTACGCGCAGTTCACGCGGCTGGTGGACGCGGCGACCCGCGTGGGGATCAAGGTCGTCCCGATCGTGAACCTGCTCGGGCACACCGAGTACCTGATCAAGACGCCCGAGCTGCGCGACCTCAACGAGCTGCGGGCGGCCGACGGCTCGCCCTTCCCCGGCGGCCAAATCTGCCCGCTGCACCCGCGCACCCTGGAGGTCGCCGAGCTGCTGCTGCGCGACATGGCGCCCTTCTGCACCGCCGGCAAGGTCCACGTCGGGCTCGACGAGTCCTTCCAGCTCGGCCGCCATCCGCTGAGCTTGGCGGAGATCGCCCGGATCGGGCTCGCCGGGCACTTCGCGGGCCATGTGAACCGGCTGCACGCCCTCACCCGGTCGCTCGGGCTGCGCATGGGGCTGTGGGCCGACATGCTGTATTTCCTGCCCGCGGCGATTCCGCTGCTGCCGGCAGACGTGATCGCGTACGAATGGTATTACTACGGGTTCCCGCGCCGGCCGCGGGTGGAGCTGTTCAATTTCGCGGAGAGCCGCGTCGGCGAGCAGCTGCGGGCCCGGGGCCTGACGGTGTGGGGCTGCCCGATGAACGGCTCGGCGCGCTACGAGCCGCTGCCGCATTTCGCCGACCGGCTGGAGAACATCCTCTCGTGGTGGCGGCACGGCGAGCGGCTCGGGATCGAGGGGCTGCTGGTCACCTCGTGGGAACCCTTCCGGCTCGCGATGGAAATGACGACGGTGGTCGATGCCGCCGCCGCCTGCCTGTGGCTGAACCCCGGCCTGACGGATCCGGCGGCCATGCTGGCGCGGGGCTTTGCCCGCGCGTTCGGCCGCAGCGCGGCGAAAAAGTCCGCCCGCGTGGCGCTGGCGGGCGACCGCCACGCCTTCGGCGGCTACCCGCGGTGGCAGATCAACGACCGGTGGGACACGATCTCGCGCCGCGAGCCGCTGGCGCCCTACCGGGCCGAGGAGCGGTTCTGCACGCAGGCCGCCGGGACGCCGGCGCTGCCGGCCCCGCTGCGCGCGAGCCTGGCCTTCCGGCGCTATCTCGCCCAGCGCGACGTGTTCGTGCGCCGCGCCGCGCGCGGCCTGGCCACGCCGGCCGAGGGGCGGCGCTTCGCGCAGGCCCTCGTCGCGGGCCGCCGCGCCGCGCGGGCCATGTGGGGCTTCACCCGGGACCGGCGCCGGCGCGGGACGAACGAGCTCATCCTCGCGAAGGACGCGACCCGCCTGCGGGCCTGGCAACAGGGCCGGCCGGTGTTCGGCGGGCGCTGGCAGCTCTGTTACGCGGTGCGGAATTTCGCCCCCGCGCTGCAGCTCGTGCGCGTCGAGCAGCGCCAGCCGGACGGCACGTGGGCCAACTGCCAGGAGTGCCTCACGATCGAGTTTCAGACCCGCGGCGCCCAGCCCCGCGGCCGGGTCGTGCGGGAGCATGCCGCCCCGGTCGTCTGGGACGGCGACCGCGCCCACCTGCCGGAACTGCGGCTCGTGCTGCTGGGGATCGGCCAGGTCCGGGTCGAACGGCTGGCGCTGACCGACGGCCGCGTCACGGTGCCGGCGCGCACGGCCCGGGCCGTGCTGGGCCGGGTGGCCCCGACCCGCGGCCTGCCCGAGCTGGACTGGGCCCAGCGGCGGGATGTGCTCGCGGTGGGGTGGAAATAGCCGCGCGGACCCCGGCCTGACCCGCGGCCGCCGCCCTACTTGGCGGGCAGGTCGATCACGCGCGCCGGCTTGATGATGACGTGGGCGCCGCCGACGTCGCTCGGCAGGTGCTCGGCGAAGAAGGCCTCCATCTCCCGGTAGAAGCCGATCCGGTTCTCGTACTTGTTGAAGCCGTGGCCCTCGTTGCCGAGGGTGATGTTCTTGTAGCTCTTGCCGTGCTTTTTCAGCTCGGACTCCAGCACGATGTACTGGTCGTAGGTCACCCGCGGGTCGTAGCGCCCGTAGGCCATGAGCAGCGGCACGCGGATTTTTTCCACGAGGTTGATCGGCGAAGTGGCCTTGAGCTGGGCGGCGTCGAGGGTCGGGTGGCCCCAGCGGCGGGCCACGTACCGCTTGAACGGCGCCTCGTAGCGGCCGAAACTCTCCAGCAGGCCCAGGCGGGGAATGTCGGCGACGCCCACATAGTTGATCCCGCAGACATAAAGGTCGGGGGTCATCGTCAGGCCGGCCAGGGCGGCGTAGCCGCCGTAGCTCGCCCCGTAAATCGCCACGCGCCGCGCGTCCGCCGTCCCCTCCCCGACCGCCCAGCGCACCGCGTCGGTCAGGTCGTCCTGCATCCGCAGGCCCCACTGGCGGTAGCCCGCCTCCTCGAAGGCGACGCCGTAGCCGCCGGAGCCGCGGTAGTTGACCTGAAGGACCGCATAGCCGTGGTTGGCGAGGAACTGGATCTCCGGATTAAACCCCCAGGAATCGCGAATCCCATAGGGGCCGCCGTGGGGGTTGATGATCAGCGGCAGCCCCTTCGGCGCACGACCCGTCGGCAGCGTGAGATAGGCATGGATCGTCAGACCGTCCCGCGCCGGGAACTGGACCGGGGTCATGGCCGCCATCTGCGCGGGCGACACCTGGTCGTTGAGCCGGGCCAGCCGCTTGAGCTCGAGCTTCCGCGTGTCCAGCAGGTACAGCGTGCCCGGGTCGCGGTCGCTCCACGCCCGGATGAGCACGAGGGACTCGTCCTCGGTCCGGCTGATGATGGAATTGTGGGTGCCGGGGAGCACGCCGTCGATGTCCCGGGCCAGCTGGCGGTAGGAGTCGTCGAGCCAGCGGGTTTCCGGGCGCTCGCGATCGATCGTCACCCCGATCACCTTGCCGAGGTGGCGGGAATAGATGATGCCGCCCGCGTCGTAGACCGGGTCGGCCAGCACCTCGCGCAGGATTTTCTTCGCCCCCGGGTCGTAGGTGTAGAGGGCCTCGGTGGCCCGGCCGCGATTGGACCGGACCCAGAGGGTCTGGTTGTCGCCGTCGAAGCCCAGCGGGGACCAGGTGGGGCCGTCGGAGGGGAAGCGCTCAATCTCGGTCCAGGGGGCGTCCTCCGCGGCGCGGTAGAACACGGCGGCGAACTCCTCCTTCTCGTCGTTGGCGATCGCGAGGCGGATGACGCCGCGATGGTCGGTCATCCAGCTCCGGATCTTGCCGAGGTTGTTCATCAGCTTCCGGCTCTTGCCCGTGTAGATGTCGAGCAGGTGGGGGTCCCCGAGCCCGGACGAGCCCCGGATGACCTCGATGAGGATGTGCCGCGGATCGTCCGGCAGGCGGTCGATCACGCCGTAGGCGCGGGTGTCGCCATTCTCGATCTGGTCGCCCTCGCGCTGGGTCGCCTGCTGGAGGACGGTGAGCTGGGTGCCGTCGGCGTTGACGGCGTAGGTGCCGAAGGACTCCTGCCCCTTGTACTGCTGGTAGAAGAAGAGTCGGTCAGGCCCGGCCCACTCGAAATTGACGACGTTCTCCTCCTTCATGTCAGTGAGCCGCAGCTTCCGGCCCAGCTGGCGGTCGAGCACGACCAGGTTGAGCCGGTTGTTGGCCGGCTGGAGCCAGGCCAGATAGCGGCCGGTCGGGGAGAGCGCCGGCCGGCTGATGCTGTTGCCGCCGAAGAAGACATCGAGCGGGAGCACGGGCGGGACGGCGGGATCGGCGGCGCGCAGCAGCGGCGCGGCCAGGAGCAGGAGGAACGCAGCCAGCAACCGGGAGGGGGCGAGAGGCATGGACGAATCCCAGCCTCACCCGCCCCAAGCAGCAAAGAAAAAGGGCGGCCGGTTTGCACCGGCCGCCCTGGAATTAAACGCGTGGGAAACGCGACTTAGAACGTCTTCTTGATCGCAGCGTACCAGAAGCGGCCCACGGGGCGGCCAATCATGCTCTGGTCGTAGCCAACCGCATTGTAGTACAGCGGCGGCTGCTTATCGAGGGCGTTGTCCACACCCACCGTGACGCGGGTGTTTTCCAGCCAGGTGCTGATGCCGGCGGGAATCTCGTAGCCGAAGTACGCACCCACGGTGTAGTACTCGTCGATCTCGTAGCCGTCGTAGTTCACGTCGCCATAGTGCGAGGTGTAGTTGGCCGACACGCCCGCGGTGTATTCCTTGAGGGCCCAGGCCAGGGAGCTCTGGAGCTTGACGCGCGGATAACCGTCGTGACCAACGGCGCTGGCGGGATTCGTGTTACCAGCCGTCGTGGTGAAGCCGTAGAACTTCGTGTAGGTGAGCGTATTGCGCATGCTGAACTGGCCGAAGGTGGCCGTGCGCTTCTTGTAGTTCACCTCGAAGTCGTAACCCTCAACCCGCTGGTAGGCGAGATTGAGCGTGGCCGACAGGATGGACTGGATGCGGCCGGGGACCGTCGTGCTCTGGCCGGGCGCGATCGCCGTCACGGCGTTGTTCGGGCCGCTCAGGACGTTGATCGGGGAGGCCGTGTTGTTGGTGTAGGTCTCGGTGCCCGGGTCGCGGATGACGAGGCCGGCGGTGCCGCCGCCCACTTCGTTGGTACGAATGTAGGTGGTGCTGACGCTGGTGATGATGTTCTTCTGCTCGATGTGGAAGAACGAGGCCCCAACGGAGAGGCCCTTCACGTAGGCGAACGGCAGCTCGTAGACGAAGCCGTACTGGTAGACATCGGCGGTCTCAGGCGTGAGGGCCGGATTGCCACCGACGCGCACCAGACGCTGGGTCGAGGCGCCGTCGAACGGGTCACCCGTGAGGGCCTGGGGACGACGCAAGTCGGACAGACCGTTCGGGAGCGACTGGGACTCGCCGCCGTAGAGCTGGGGCAGGGTCGGGGCGCGGAAGGTCTTGGAGTACGAGCCGCGGAGGAGCAGGTCCTTGATCGGCTGGTAGCGCAGGCCGGCATACGGCTTGACGCCGCTGTTGTAGCCGTCGCTGAAGTCTTCGAAGCGGGCCGCGAGGTTGAGGTCGAGCTTGTAGACGAAGGGCAGCGTGGCGGTCTTGACCAGCGGCACGCGGAACTCAGCCGCCGCCGACTTGACCGTGCGGTCCGACTTGGTCGCCGCGGCGAGTCTGACCTGGCCGATGATGTCGTCCAGGGTCGTGGAGATGGCGTCGTTGGCGACGTTGAACTTCTCCTTGCGGACTTCCACGGAAACCGCGGTGCCGACCGTGCCGGTGGGGATCTCGAAGAGATCGCCGGAGATCTTGGCGTCCCACAGGTCGAGGGCCGAGTTGCCGGCCTTCTGGGTTTGAACGCGGACGGCATCCAGGACCGCCTTCGGGTTCTTGTAGGAGGCGCCGCCGAAGATGTTGAACGCATCCGGGGTGCTCTTGGCCATCTGGGCCCGCAGGCGGCTCTCGGAGATGGCGTTGCTGGTCAGGTCGACCACCTCGTCATAACCGTAGGTGTAGGCCATGTCCCAGTCGAAACGGTCCAGCACCGTGCCGCGGGCACCAAAGAGCAACGAGTAGTCGTTGTTGATGATGTCGGCCTGGCGCGCGCCGATGTCGATCGGGCGGAAGTTGAAGTTCAGGTCCACGCCGAAGGGATTGTAGTAATTGGTCTTCGGCATGAGGATGTTGTTGTCACCAGCGGTCGAGATCGGCGAGGGCGCGAGCTCGATGTGCGACTTGTTCTGCTGGTAGGAGGCCTCGGCATAGAGCTCGATGTTCTTCGCCAGGTCATAGCGGAAGGTCGTGTACATGCCGGTGCGGTTCACTTCCGGGGTCAGCCAGACGAAGTCCTGGAAGTTGTAGAGGTTGGACGGATTGCCCGCGGCCGACAGGCGCTGCGCCTCATAGGTGGCGGCAGCGGTGGCGTTGAACGCACCGCCGGTCCCGATGATGGGGGCGCTGGTGAAGCTCGGCGTGGCCGAGGACAGGGTGCCGAGGAGCGCGCCGGCGCCCGAGGGAACCACACCGCCGGTGCCCGGGAGACGCGTGATCGCGGTGCCGACGGGCAGGCCGGGGATGTTGACCCCGTTCGAGCCGTTGATCTGGCCGGCGGCGACGCCGGTGACGCTGACACGGGCCTGCGGGCCGGTGCCGGAGCGGAGGTCGAACAGGCCGAGGGCGGCCTCTTCAGCCATAACCCCGCCCTTCGCGAGGTAGCGGTTCGTCAGGTCGGCGTTGTTGCCGAAGTTCGTGTCAGAACCCTTGAGGGCGCCACGGGTGAAGTTGGTCACACCCACGGTCATGCTGGCTTTGCCGGAAGCGGCGCCGCCGAAGAAGTTGAAGCTCTTCTCCGCCACGTCGGTCTTGGTGGAGTTGCCGTAGGAGTAGCCGAATTCCGTGCCGTTGAAATCCTTGCGGAGGATGATGTTCACGACACCGGCGGTGGCGTCGGCACCGTACACAGCGGAGGCGCCGTCCTTGAGGACTTCAACGCGCTCGACCATGGCGATCGGGAAACGGTTGAGGTCGACGAAGGTCGTGCCACCCGAGGCGTTGGCCGTGGTGACCGTGCGGCGGCCGTTGACGATGACCAGCGTGTTGTTGGCGCCGAGATCGCGCAGGCTGAGGGCCGTGGAACCACGGACCGCGGCGGTGGTGCCGCCTTCGTTGATGCCCGTGAAACCGGCCTCAGGCAGATCGCGCAGCAAATCGGTGAGATTGGTGCGGCCAGAGTTCTCGATATCCGTCCGGGTGATGATCTTAACCGGGGAAGGACCTTCGGCTTCGATCGTCTTGATGCGGGAGCCCGTGACCTCGAACTTCTCAAGCTTCTGCAGCTCGCCGTCGTCCTTGGTCTGGGTTTTCTTGGTCTCGGTGGTCTTGACGTCGGCGTTCTTAACTTCCTGGGCGGCGAGTAGGCCGGCCCCAAGCAACGCGATCATCGTATAACGCGCAGCCGCAAACGCAGCTGATAGCAGCGATCTGTTCATAGTGTCAGTTTGGTTGTGTTGGTACTGGAGAACGTAATCCGCACCCAGTTGATGGTTGTGTCGCTTTCAATCACAGCGGAGGCGCCGCGAGGTTTGCAACCCATTATTTCTGTGACAGCATGTCCGGGCATTGACTCGATCCGGGAAAACCCCTGTCTGCCTCTCAATCAAATCATGAAGACCCTCCTCCTTAACCTCCTGCTTGTGGTGGCTTTGGGCACCACGGTGCGGGCCGAAACACCGGCCCTGATTCCCCTCGAGACGATCTTTTCCGACCCTGACATCCAGTCCGTGGGCATCTCGCCCACCGGCCGCTACCTGACCTGGCTGGCCCCCCGCAACCAGCGGATGAACCTGGCGATCCTCGACCGCGAGACGAAGAAGATCCGCTGGCTCACCAACATGAAGGAGGAAAGCGTCGTGGCATTTGTCTGGGCGAAAAAGGACCGCCTGCTCTTTGCCCAGCAGTTCGGCGGCCGCGAGCAGTACGGCATGTTCGCCTGCGACCCGGATGGGGGGAATCTCCTCGTCATTAACAAGCTCGAGCGCGTCGAGGCCACCGCCGATGGCGCCGGCCAGGGCGATGCCCCCGCCAGCGAGCGCGACCTGCCCAAGTCGCTCATCAGCCTGCTGCCGAAGGATCCCGACCACATCCTGATGAACCGCATCCGCGGCAGCTCGTTTCTGGGCGATGTCATCAAGGTCAACATCCGCACCGGCAAGGAAAACGTCGAGGAGCGCAATTACATCAACGCCCGGGCCTGGATCGCCGACGCCGCCGGGGTCATCCGGGTCGCCATCTGCACCGACTTTGAGGAGCCCATCCGCGTCAAATACCGCCCGGACGCCAAGACCGAGTGGCGCACGATCGGGGAGTTCAGCAAGGAGACGTCCCTGTTCATTGAGGAGGCCGCCCCGATCGAGCCGCACTGGCGGCCCAGCGTCTTCGCCAAGGACGGCCGCACCCTTTACGTCAAATCCTTCCTCGAGCACGACAAGTCCGCCCTGCGCACGCTCGACCCCGAGACCGGAGCCTGGGGCCCGGTGATCTTCACCCACCCCCGGGTCGAGCCCGGGGACCGGCTCGCCAATTACCGCCGCGGCGGGCTTTCCTCCCGCGCCGCCGTCGACGGCCTGATCTTCAACGCCAAGGGCGAGCTCGCCGGCATCGGCTACGATGACGACTACCCCGAGGTCCAATGGCTCGATCCGGAGATGGCCCAGCTGATGCGCGACCTCAACGGCGCCCTGCCCGGCACCCGCAACTCGCTCGTCAGCGCCACGAGCGACGGCAGCCTCTACGTCGTCCGGGCCGCCAGCGACCGGGACCCCGGCACGTTCTACCTCTACAACGCCACCAAGCAGGAGCTCAGCCAGATCGGCCGCGCCCGCAGCAACATCAACCCCGAGAAAATGGCCCCGATGCGGCCCATCCGGTTCCGGGCGCGGGACGGCCTCGAGGTGGCGGGCTATCTGACGGTGCCCGCCGGCCGGGAGGCGAAAAACCTGCCGATGATCCTCGTGCCGCACGGCGGTCCGTTTGGCCCGCGCGACACCTGGGGCTACAGCGACCAGATTCAATACCTCGCCAACCGCGGCTACGCGGTCCTCCAGGTCAACTACCGCGGCAGCGGTGGCTACGGGCTCCAGTTCCAGCTGGGCGGCTACCGTCAATGGGGCCGCAAGATGCAGGACGACCTCACCGACGGCGTGAAATGGTGCATCGACCAGGGCCTGGCGGATCCGGCCCGCGTGGGGATCTTCGGCGCGAGCTACGGCGGCTACGCCGTGCTGGCCGGGCTCACGCTCACCCCCGACCTCTACTGCTGCGGCGTCGACTACGTCGGCGTGGCCGACCTGGAGGCGCGCGGGGCCCCGCGCAGCTTCGCCCCGCCCCGGGTCATCCGCGAGGGCCAGGAAATCCGCGAGCTGCACCCCCTGCGGGACGCCGACCTCCTCCGCTCCGTCAATCCGATCGCCCATATCGCCAACATCCGGGTCCCCCTCTTTGCCGCCTACGGCAAGAACGACCCGCGCGTCCGGTTCGACCAGTGGCAGGTCCTCGAGGCGCGCCTCAAGCAGGCCGGCAAGACCTACGAGGCGTTGATCGAGGAAAACGAGGGGCACGGCTTCCGCAAACTCGAGAACAAGCTCGATTTCTACCGCCGCGTGGAGGACTTCCTCTCCCGGAACATGAACGTGCCGGCAGGCCGCGTGAAGCTGGGCACCCCCGTGGTCGTGCCGGACGCCGGCAAGGGGAAGTAATCCTCCCCCTCCCTCCTCCTGGGCCGGCCGATCCGCCCCGACCCCGGCGGCGGGGCGGGGTGCGGCCGCGCCGCCGCGAGCCGGGGTTGCCGCGCGCCCACCGTCGCGCCGCCTCCCCTGTCCCAGCAGGCCCTACGCCGCCGGCCGGAAGTCCGGCCCACGCGACGGGGTTCATCGGGCCCGCCGCCGGAGCACGGGCCATGGGTGGACGGAGCCCGCGGACCGGCCAAAAAAAAGGCGGCCCGCACATGCGGGCCGCCTTGAGAGGAACGGTCGAGCCTGGGATCAGGCGGACCTTAGAACTTGATCTTGTAGTCGACGTAGACGAAGCGGCCCATCGCGCCGTAGGTCTCGGTGTCGACCCCGGAATCGGTGAAGATGTCGGGGGCGAGCGGGCCGAACTTGTTCAGCACGTTCGTGACGCCGAGCGTGATCTTCGAGCCGGACAGGAACTTGACGCCGGAGCCGAAGACGTAGGAGGCCGAGACGTCGAAGCTGTCGAACGCCGCGAGCGCCTCATCCGTGACGATGTTCTTCACGGACGGGATGTGGCGCCAGCCGAGGAAGCCGACGCAAGCCCCGCGGGTGTACTCGACCGTGCTGTAGCTCGACCAGCGCGGCAGGGTGCCGTTGGCAAAGCTCGCGAGGCCGGTGTCGTCCTCGGGCGCGGTGCCCGGGAGCGAGGTGACCTCATACTTCGAGTAGATGCCGATGTTCGAGCTGAAGTCGAAGCGACCGACGCTGTCGGCGGTGTAGGTGTAGGCCAGCTTGGCGTCGAAGCCGGAGAGCTTGACCCCGGCGATGTTCACCAGGCTGTCGATGACGTAGATGTCATCCGGGGCATAGGAGCTGATCTGCCCCTTGGCCGTCGGATGCGCACCCGTGAAGCTGTAGAAGTGCACCTTGTTGAGGTAGGTCGACGCCGTGCCGAGGGTCTCCACATCCTGGAGGATGGTGGTGGTGCCGATCGACGAGACGAGGTCCGTCTGCTTGATGTTCCAGTAGTCGAGCGACACCGAGAAGCCCTTGAGCGCCTTCGGGGAGTAAACGACCCCGAGGGTGTAGTTCTTGGAGTTGGAGGGCTTCAGGTCCGGGTTCGAGCCGCTCATCGAGTTGGTCTGCAGGTCGGCCACCGTGCCGCCCCCAAATGTATTGAGGGTGAAGGGGTCCGTGTAGCCGATGCTGGACGGGCCGAACAGGTTGAACAGCGCGGGCGCCGTGAAGGACTTCGAGTACGTGCCGCGGATGGCGAACTCGTCGTTTACCGGCAGGTAGCGGATCGTCACCTTCGGCACGGTCGGGTCGGTCGTGTCGCTGTAGCTCTCGCGGCGGACGGCGCCGGACAGTTCGAGGAGGTGCGCGCCCGGGGCGTCCTTGGCCACCGGAATGCGGACTTCGGCGAACAGCGAGGTCACCTTGCGGTTGGAGTCGAACGGATAGAGCGTGGTCGCACCGCTCCAGCCGAGGGCCCCCGTGACCGGGTTGATCTGGCTGAGCGGGTCGGCCGTGGCGGAGAGGTTCTCCTTGCGGATCTCGGCGCCGGCGGCGACGTCGAGCGAGCCGGCGGGCAGGTCGAACAGCTTGCCCCGGACCTTGACGTCGTAGTTGGTCATCTGGCTGATGAAACCACCCGTCGCGGTGCCGACAATCTGGTCGGCGGCAAGGTGCGCGGCCGTGATCGGCGTGCGCGAGAAGAAGTTGAAGTCGCCCGCGAGCACCGCGGCGCTCAGGTTGGGCTGGTTGATGACGCCCGGGTTCTTGTACTGCTGGTTGGCGCGGTTGTAGTCCGTCGCCGCTTCCCAGGTCCAGTCAGAGCCGCCGATCGCGCCGCCCGCACCGAAGACGCCCCGGATGGAGGTGGTGTCGTCGAGGTACTGACGGGGATTGTTCACCAGACGGTTGCGGCCGGTGACATCCGTGTTGAAGGGATTGCCGAACTGCCCGGCCGGAACCTTCCCGTTGTCGGAACCTGCGGTCCCGCCCGTCAGGGTGTAGTAGATGTCCAGCATCGCCTGCGTGGTGTTGATCGGCTGGCCGTTGATCTGCGAGGCGGTCTGCGTGCTGACGTACAGCAGGTCGCCGAAGAAGCGCAGCTGGTCGCTGACGTGGTGCTCAAACGACGTCGCGAAGCTCTGGCGCTCATTCTGGATCGTCTGCGTCACGTACCGCGAGAGGTTGAAGAGCTCCATCTGCGCACCCTGGGTGCGGGGACCGGAGTAGGTGCCGGCGCTGATCAGGCCAGCGGTGCTGGTGCCGCCGGGAGCCACGGTCGGCGTGTTGGTGGTCGGGTTCAGGTAGTAGAAGCTGCCGCCGATGTTGACCGAACCGGCAAAGGTCGGTGTGCCGTAGGTGACCGCCGAGTAGGGCCGCTCGTAGGCCATGATCGGGTCTTCCTTCGTCCATTCAGCGGAAATCGTGATGCTGGTCTTGCCGTTGCTGACGCCGCCCACGATGTAACCCGAGCGCACCGCCTGGTGGCCCTGGCCGGTCGCGTAGCCGTAACGGGCGCCAATCTCAAAGCCCTGGAAGTCGGACTTCAGGATGATGTTCACCACCCCGGCCACGGCGTCGGAGCCGTAGATGGCGGAGGCGCCGTCGGCCAGGACCTCGATGCGCTCAATCGCGGCCACCGGGATCATGTTGACGTCGACAAACTGGTAGCCGCCGGAGGAACTCACGGGGGAATAGGCCACGCGGCGGCCGTTGATCAGGACCAGGGTCGTGGTGTTGCGCAGCGCGAGCATCGAGCCACCGTTGGTGGAACCGCTGCTGACGTTGGCGTTCGAACTGCCCAAGTTGCCGTTGCCGCTGAACTGCGGCACCGTCTTGCGCAGGATCTCGAGCACGCTGGTGTTGTTGCCCGAGTTCTCAATGGTCTTGCTGTCCACGGTGATCACCGGGATCGCCACCGCATTGGCCGCCACAGGCAGGTAGGAGCCCGTAACGTCGAACTTTTCCATCATGATCGCCTTATCCTTCGCCTGCGTGGTAGTAGCAGGCGCAGCGGTATTCTGGGCGAATGCGCCAGAAACTGCGAACAGACCCGCTGCCAATAGCGTCAGCGAGTCCAGAAACGTCCGCGAACGGAAGTTGCTTGTAGTCATAGTTTTATCAGTTTGTGTTGTGTGTGTTGCAAGTTAACCGGCTTGGTAGCTAAGTTGAACTTAGCGCTGTGTTGGCTTGGATGGCCATGAAGTGCAACATCTACGTTACGAACGTCATTAGCCGGTCTTACGACAAGAAGTGAGCGCCTGCAGGCAGATGGGACACCGTCGAGAGGCTGGTTTGCAGCCTTTGTGCCCATACCTGTTGAAAGGCTGCGCTTGCCCCCTCGGGGCATAAGGTCCTGAAAGGAGCCGCCCCGGATCATGCGCCCCACCCTTGCCCTGCTGACCAGCCTGCTGCTTCTGGCCTGTCCCCTGCGGGCGGCATCCGGCCCCGCCCCCCATTCGCTGGCGGAGACCCTCACGCCGGAGGAGTTCGCCCGCGCCGGACTGAACAAGCTCACCCCGGAGGAGCTTTCCTTCCTGGATGGGGCCCTCGCCCGCCACCGGCAGGCGCTCCCCCCTCCACGCCCCGCCAAACCGGCCGAGGCCGTAGTCCACTCCACCGACAAGTCCGCCGCGGCCTTCGGCGCCGAGCAGGTCACGCCCGCCAAGCGCCTGGTCACCGAGGAGGAACTGCACGCCAAGATCGAGGGTGTCATCGAGAGCTTCACCGGCCGGGCCGTCTTTGTGCTCGATAACGGCCAGATCTGGCAGCAGCGGATGCCGGACACCCACTATTTCACCCCCAAGCTGGTGAACCCCGAGGTCATCATCACCCGCAGCTTCGGGGGCTACCGGATGTTCATCGTGCCCGCCAACCGCGTGGTGTTCGTCAAGCGCGTCCAATGACCCCGGGGCGGCCCGGCTGACCCAGAATTGATCGCCTCGGGCGGAGGCCCGCGCCAACCTGGCGGACAACATGAACCTGCACCCCCGGTCCCTGCTCCTCGCGGCCGCGCTCGCCGCCGGCCCCGCCCTCTCGGCCGCCGCGCCGGACCGGGAAAAACTGAAGCTCGAGGTGGCCCGGATGGAGGAGGCCTTCTGCGCGCTGGCCCAGGCCAAGGGCCTTCTGGCCGCGTTCGAGCACTTCGCGGCCCCCGACGTGGCCTTCCTCGACACCGACCCGCGCCGACATCGCGGACCGGAGGCGGTGCGCGCGCGGATCGGCCCGGATCAGCCGGGCGAGACGCTGACCTGGTCCGCCCTGTACACCGACGTGTCCGACGACGGCACCCTCGGCTACAACTACGGGCGCTACGAGTCGCGCCGCCCCGGCGCCGGCGGCAAGGAGAGCCGGCATGCCGGCTGGTTCCTGACCATTTGGAAGCGCCAGCCCGACGGCACGTGGAAGTACGTCATGGACACCGGCGTGCCCGACCAGCCGGCCCCGCTGGCCGCGGCCCGGAAAAACTAGCGCGCCCCGGCGACGCGGGTCACGGCAGCGTGGCCGCGGCGACCTTCTGCGTCTGCGCCGCGCGGTAGGCCTCGAGCGCCGCCTTGGTCCGCGGGTCGCCGAGCGCGAGGATCGCGCCGGCAAACAGCGCGGCGTTGATCGCGCCGGGCTTGCCGATGGCAAACGTCGCGACCGGGATGCCGCCCGGCATCTGCACCATCGAGAGGAGCGAATCGAGTCCCTTGAGCGACGCCGACTCCATCGGCACGCCGAGCACGGGGAGCGGGGTGAGCGCCGCGGCCACGCCGGCGAGGTGCGCGGCGCCGCCGGCGGCGGCGATGATGACCTGCAGCCCGCGGGCCTCCGCCCCGCCGCACCACTCGAACGCCAGCTGCGGCGTGCGGTGGGCGCTGATCACGCGCTTTTCGTACGGGACGCCGAGCTGGTCGAGCGTCTGCGTGCAGTGCTGCATCGTCTCCCAGTCCGACGTGCTGCCCATGATGATTCCGACCCGCGGTGTGGCGTGAGGCATAAGATTGCCGCCATGAGGAAAAAGAAAAAGGCGCGAGTCAATTTCACTCGCGCCCCCCGGCCGCCGGCGCGGCGGCGGCTAGACCAGCGACCCGCCCTTCGGCAGCCGCACCACGGTCGTGCCCGCGATCTTGTCGTGCCACGACTGCTTCTGGTCGTCGAAGGCCACCCAGATGAAGCCGAAGCCGAGCACCGCCAGGGAGAGCAGGCACCCCAGCGCCCGCACGATGGCGGTGGACCAGTCGATCTCCCGGTCGTCGAGCCGCACCACCTTCAGGCTGCAGACGATGCCGCCGATGGTGGTGCCGCGCAGCTTCCACATGGCCGCGCCGTAGGCGGCCAGCGCCAGCACCACCAGCTTCCCGTGCGCATGGAACAGCGCCATGATCAGGCCGATGAGGATGCAGTCGATCAGCAGCGCCGCCGTGCGGATCCAGAAGCCGGCGAGGGGAAGCGTGGCCGCGGGGGAGCCGACCGGCGGCGGCAGCGCCCCGGCGGGAACCACCAGGGCCGGCTGGCCGGCCGCGGCTTCCGCCGCCGGCGCGCCGGGCGCGGGCGGGACGAGCGGCGGCGCGGCGGGCTTTTCCCGCTTCATGCCGAGCAGCAGCGTGTAGACCACGACGCCGAGGCCGATCCAGCCCATGAGCTTGTAGAGCACGAGGCCGAGGATCGGCACGGTGTAGAGGCCCAGCACGATCACGCCGCCCACCAGCACCGCCAGCGCCGGGTGGTCGAGGCCCAGCAGCCGGGTGACGCGCCGGCCGATCCAGGCCAGCATGACGGCCTTGCCGAAGAACCCGGCGAAAAACAGGCCCGCAGCCAGGAACGGCACCGCCACGATGCCCACGCCCGTGAGGATCAGGAGGATGATCACCACCGGCCCCAGCAGCACCGTCAGCAGCGCGGCCAGGATGGAATAGCCCGGGCGCTGCTCCAGCGTTTCCACGCACTTGCCGACGCCGCGGCCGAACAGGAGCGCCAGCACCACGTAGGCGGCCAGGAAGCCCAGCGCGATCCACCACGCCCACATCAGGTGCGGGCCGAAGGCGAGGAGCCGCCCGTACAGGGCGCAGTTAACAAACCAGCTGCGCAGCCACGCCAGGTCGGAAAAAATCCCGCCCATGGAAATCTCGTTGAGGTGGCCGTGGATGATCGCCTGCGGGGAGCGCGTCACGCGGCCCCCAATCACCACCACGTCGCCCGCCACCTCGGCCTGCGGCCCGAGGTCCAGGTCGCCCAGCACCGTCACCACGGAGTCGCCAACCTTGCTGTTGACATGGGAGTTGCCCAGCACGGTCACCACCGCGGCGCCCACCGGCCCCGTCACCCGGGTGCCGCCCAGCACGGAAACCACCGCGTCCGCGACCTCGCCTTCGCTGGTGGCGGCACCAAAAATCGCGACCACCACGTTCGCCTTGTGGTCCTTGGCCAGCACGGCGTCATGACCCACGGCGACGATCTCATTGCCGCCGGCATGCGGGCGTTTTTTGCCCGCGGGCGCCGCGGAGACCAGGGCCGGCGCCACGATCTCGTCGTCCGCTTCCTCCGAGTCCTCGTCCACCGCCGGCTTGGCGGCCGGGGCGGGCGGAGCGAGGGGCGCAGCGAGGGGAGCGGCGGCCGGGGCGACGGCCGCGGGCGCGGCCGGCGACACCACCGGGCTGGACTTTTCAGGGGTCGGGGCGGGGGACGCCGCCGGCTCGGGCGCCGGCGTCTGGGCCAAGACGGCCAGGCCCAGGGTGAGGAGCCACACGCTGGCGGCACGGAGGAAAATTTGGCGGGGGGAGGTTTTCATGGCAGGGCAGTTGGGGAGAGGGAGGAGTTAGCGGTTGGCGTAGAGGGTCCGGTAGGCGGCGGCGCCGAGGCCGAAGAGGGCGAGGTACATCATCGCGACAAAGGCGAGGCCGCCATACAGCCAGAGCGTCGGGATGCTCCGGTAGAGGCTGCCGCCGCAGGCGGCGAGGCCCTGCACGAGGTCGGCGGCCGTCTCGAGCCAGGCGGGCTGGCGGCTGAAGGCGCTGGTGTACAGGGCGCGGTCGAAGCCCGCCATGACCCAGACCGTGGCCAGCAGCACCAGCTTGGCCAGGCCGGCGGAGCTGAGGACAAACGCCACGCGGGCGGCCAGGGGCCACTGGGCGAAGGACTGCCGCCACCACGGCCGCGCGGCGCGGGCGGCGACGGCCGCAAGCACGCGCACCTCGAGGGAGTGCGGCGCCCGGTGGGCCGGCAGGGACCGCAGGGTCTGGTGGATGATCTGCTCGAGCTCGGCGGGGGAATTTTTCATGGCGGTCAGGAGTTGAGGTCTTCGACGGAGCGGCCCTGGTGCGCGAGGATCTGGGCCAGGGCGGCGCGGGCGCGGAGGATGTCGGTCTTCACCTTGGCCAGCGAGACGCGGAGCTTCCGGGCGATTTCGTCGTAGGGCAGGTCTTCAAAATGGAACAGCACGAGCGGCACGCGCTGGTGCTCGGGCAGCTTCGCCAGGGCCTGCTCCACCAGCGTCCGGCGCTCGTCGGCCGCGATGCCCGCGAAAAAGGTGTCGGGCGCGGCAAAGTCGACCTCCGGGGCGTCGGCCTCCCCCCCTCCGCTGTCGTCGCGGCGGAATTCCGAGAAGAACCGCCAGCGGTTGCGGTAGCGCGTGAGGTGGTTGAGCGCGAGGTTGGTGGTGACGGTCTTCAGCCAGCCGCCGGCCGTCGGGCTGGCGGCCAGGGTGGCGAAGTGCTCATGCGCCTTGAGGAAGACATCCTGCGAGATGTCCTCCGCCTGGGCCTCGTTTTTCACGAGTCGGACGGCGGTGGAGTAGACCATGTCCTGATAGGCGCGCATGAACGTGGTGAAGTCGGCCGGAGGGATCAGCCCCGAGGGTGGTGTTTGCACTGGAGGTTCATCGTTCATGCCAGAACACGGCCCGGGCCGGAAAGTCGCAGGAATGTTTCTGCCCCCCCGGCCGACGGGGGGCGAGCGCATAAGGTCCCCCCGGCCACCGTTTTGCTCCCTTTGGCGTACCCGCCCGCCCTTGCCTATTCGGCCCCCCCCGGCGAAACTCGGCAAAAACTCCACCCCATGTCCACTTTCCTCGTTCCCGACCCCCAAATCGAGTCCGCCATCCGCGCCAAGGGCGAGCAGCTCTTCGCGCTGATGGACCAGCAGCCCCCGCCCGCGCTGTTCTCCAAAAAGGGCGCCTACGCCCGCCTGATGGACTGGTCGATGAAGGACCCGGTCTTCAAGACCCAGCTGTTCCGCTTCGTCGACGTCCTCCCCTCCCTGCACTCCTCCGCCGAGATCGTCCGCCACCTGCAGGAATACCTCGGCGACCAGGCCGTCGCGCTCCACCCCGCCCTCAAGGCCGGCCTCGCCGCCTCGTCCTTCGCGCCCGCCCTCGTCGCCGCCCCCGTCAAGGCCCAGATCGTCGACCTGGCCGGCCAGTTCGTCGCCGGCGAAACCGGCGAGGACCTCATCCGCCAGATCCGGCGCAACGCCCAGCGCGGGCTCGCCACCACCATCGACCTGCTGGGCGAGGCCGTCGTCAACGAGGCCGAGGCCGACGTCTTCCTCCAGCGCAACCTCGAGATCCTCGACTCCGTCTCCCGGTTCTTCGCCGCCGAGCCGACGCCGGCCTTCAGCGACCTCGGCCCCGCCGGCCCCCTCCCCCGCCTCAATCTCTCGGTCAAGATCTCCGCCCTCACCCCCGACGTCCACCCCGCCGACCCGGAGAACTCCATCGCCGCGCTCAAGCAGCGCCTCCGCCCCATCCTCCGCCGCGCCGCCGCGGTCGGCGCGCTGGTCAACTTCGACATGGAGAGCTACAAGCTGAAGGACCTCACGCTCGCCCTCTTCAAGTCCATCTTCGAGGAGCCGGAGTTCGCCCACCAGCCCGCCATCGGCATCGCCGTGCAGGCCTACCTGCGCGACTGCGAGGCCGACCTCCGCGACCTCGTCGCCTGGGCCCGCCGGCACCAGCGCCCGCTGAATGTCCGCCTCGTCAAGGGCGCCTACTGGGACTACGAGACCATCATCGCCCAGCAGCGCGACTGGCCCGTCCCGGTCTGGCAGAAGAAGCCCGAGTCCGACGCCAACTACGAGAAGCTCACGCTCTTCCTGCTTGAGAACATCGACGTGGTCACCCCGAACTTCGCCTCGCACAACGTCCGCTCCTGCGCCCACGCCATCGCGCAGGCCGAGCGGCTGGGCATCCGCCCGCAGGCCTACGAGTTCCAGGCCCTCTTCGGCATGGCCGACGAGCTGAAGGCCGCGCTGCTCCAGCTCGGCCACCGCGTCCGCGAATACTGCGCCATCGGCCAGCTCCTGCCCGGCATGGCCTACCTCGTCCGCCGCCTGCTCGAGAACACCTCGAACGAGGGCTTCCTCCGCATCAAGAACCTCGGCGAGGCCACCCGCGAGCAGCTCCTCGGCAACCCGGTCGACGCCATCGCCGCCGCCCCCGCGCCCCTCGCCCGCCCGCCGCAGCCGCCCGGCGCGTTCGTCAACGCCGCCAACACCGACTTCTCCCTCGCCGCCAACCGCGAGCGGCAGCGCGCCGCCCTCCGGGACTACGAGGCCACCCAGCTCGGCCGGAAGTGGCCGCTCATCATCAACGGCAAGAGCATCACCGACCGCCCCTATTTCCCCTCCGTCAACCCCGCGCGCCCGGCGCAGGTGGTGGGCTACTGGGCCCGGGGCACCGTCGCGGACGCCGACGCCGCCGTCGCCGCCGCCGCCGCCTATTTCCCCACCTGGCGCGCCACGCCGGTCGCGGACCGCGCCGCCCTCCTGCGCCGCGCCGCCGACCTGATGGAGGCGCGCCGCCCGGAGATCAACTCGCTGCTCATCCTCGAGGCGGGCAAGCCCTGGGTGGAGGCCGACGGCGACCTCTCCGAGGCGATCGACTTCCTGCGCTTCTACGCCCAGGCGATGGTCAAGCTCGCCCGGCCGGTCGTCACCCAGGCCGTGCCCGGCGAGCGCTGCGTGCAGACGTGGACGCCCCGCGGCGTCGGCGTCGCGGTGGCCCCGTGGAATTTCCCGCTCGCGATCCTCACCGGGCTCACCGTCGCCCCGCTGGTCGCCGGCAATTGCATGATCATCAAGCCCGCGCGCCAGACCTCGGTCATCGGCGCGCTGCTGATGGAGGTCCTGCGCGAGGCCGGCGTGCCCGCCGGGGCGCTGCATTTCCTCCCCTGCTCCGGCGCCGACGCCGGGGCGCACCTGGTGGCCCACCCGCAGGTCGACTTCGTCGCCTTCACCGGCTCGCGCGCCGTCGGCTGCGGGATCTGGGAGGAGGCCGGGAAGACGCGCCCGGGCCAGCGCAACCTCAAGCAGGTCGTGTGTGAGATGGGCGGCAAGAACGCCATGATCATCGACAACGACGCCGACCTCGACGAGGCCATCCCGGCGGCGCTCTACAGCGCCTTCGGCTACGCCGGCCAGAAGTGCTCGGCCCTCTCCCGCCTCATCGTGCTCGAGGGCGTCTACGACAAGTTCGTCGCCCGCTTCCTCTCCGCCTGCCCGAGCCTGCCGGTCGGCGATCCCGCCCACCCCGGCACCATCGTCAACCCCGTCATCGACCCGGCCGCCCAGCAGTCCATCCTCGGCTACATCGAGGCCGGCAAGCGGGAGTGCCAGCTCGCCTGGCAGGCGCAGCTCGCCCCCGAGCTCCTCGCCAGCGGCGGCTACTACGTGCCGCCGACCGTCTTCACCGGCTGCCAGGCCCAGCACGCCATCGTGCGCGAGGAGATCTTCGGCCCGGTGCTGGCCATCCTCAAGGCCCGCGACCTCGACGAGGCGTTCGCGCTGCTGAACCAGTCCGACTATGCCCTCACCGCCGGCTTCTTCTCCCGCAGCCCGCGCGCCCTGGAGCGCGCCCAGCAGGAGATTCTCACCGGCAACCTCTACCTCAACCGCGGCTGCACCGGCGCCATCGTCGAGCGGCATCCCTTCGGCGGCTTCAAGATGTCCGGCGGCGGCACCAAGGCCGGCGGCGCGGACTACCTGCAGAACTTCCTCTTCCCGCGGGTGATCGCGGAAAACGTGATCCGCCGCGGCTTCACCCCGCCGACGACCTAGCCGGCCCGGGACCGGACGGGCTAGCTGTGCAGCGAGGCGCAGAGCGCCAGGTAGTGCGCGCGCGCATGCTCCGCGCACTGCTCCAGCACCTCGTCCGTCACCCCCGCCAGCGTCAGCTTGGCCTCGCTCCGGGCCCAGTGCCCGGTCTCGCCCGGCAGGTCGAGGCCGAACCGGGCGGCCACCCCGCAGGCCAGGTTGAGCACGCACGCGCCGACGTTGGACGCCGGCTCGGCAAAGGGCTCGTGGTGCGCGCGCACCGCGTCCACCAGCTCCGCGGGAAAGCGCCAGTGGTCGAGCAGGGTCGCCGTCACCTCCGCCGCCGTCAGGCCGAACACCTCCCGCTCCCATTCCGACACCAGCGGCCACTCGGCCTCCCCGGGGTAGACCGTGCCGGCGGAGCAGCCGTCGATGATCACGGCGCCGAGGTTGCGCAGCAGCCCGGTGGCGTAGCTCAGGCCCGCGTCCCCGCCCGCCGGCCGCGCCAGCACCTCGGCCGCCGCCGCCGTGGCCACGGAGTTTTCCCAGAGGCGCGCGGCCTTGAGCCGGTAGGTGGGCAGGTCGCGCTGGCAGAGCTGCTTGGTCGCGGCCAGGCCGACCAGCTGGTAGATCTCGATCAGCCCCATGCGGCCCACCGCGCCCTCCAGGGTGTCCTGGCGCTCCCGCGTGCCGAACAGCACGCTGTTGCTCAGCCGCACCACATGGAACGTCAGCGCCGGATCGAGCCGGATCAGGTTGACGATCTCGTCCAGGTCCGTGCTCGGCTCCGTCAGGAGCAGGCGCAGGCGGCCGAGGGTGGCCGCGGCGGGCACCAGCGCGCCGCCCAGCTGGATGATCTGGTCGGGTTCAAGCGGAGCCTGGAAGCGGGGCGAGGGCATCCCTCATCTTCGGCACGGTCGGCCCCCGGGCTTAGCCCTGTTTTGGCCCTCCGCCCGGCCCGTCCCCGGCGCGCCGGTCAGAAATCCAGCGCCTTGAGCGGGCCGATCTTCACGCCAAAACGCTCGCTGTACGGCTTGACCCGCCGGAAATCCGTGCGCTTCACGTCGAAGCTGCCGCCGAACTTCACGAAGAACACGGTGGCCGTCGCGTCGCCCGACACCGCCGTCAGCACCGGGGCCTGCGCCGGGTCCACCGACGCGAAGTCGAGGTTCGCCTCGCCGGTCCGGACCTTGACGACCAGCTTCACGCGGAACGCGCTGCGCACCTTGAGGGCGACGTTCTCGAAGGCGCGCTGGGCCTTGTTGACCCGCGCCAGCAGCTGGAGTTTTTCCACCGGCAGGTTGCCGCGCCCGTCGTAGCGCAGGGGCACCTCGTAGGTGACGCTGGTCGCGCTCTCGCCGACGACGGTGGCGCGGGCGAGGTCGATCGCGGCGTTGCCGCCGTTGACGCTGAAGCGCGGCAGCTCGCTGCCCGGGATTTTGCCCTCGGCCTCCTCCCGCGCCAGCTTCTCGCCGCGCTTCACGCCGCGGCGGCGGTACTCGCGCAGCTGCCGCTCGGTCGGCGGCCGGCCCTTGATCTTCAGCGGCCGGTACTGCTCGGCGTAGGGCTGGGACGGGTCGAAGCGGATGACGGTCTCGGGCTGGGGCACGCCCTGCTCGTCGGTGCGCAGCCGGGTTTCGGTGTAGGCCCAGCGGTCGAAGTCCCCGGCCAGCCGGCCGAGGGCCGCGTGCAGCAGCGGCGGCGGGAGGCCGTCCGCGCCGGCCGGCTCGGCCCCGGCGGCGCCGGGCGGCCGGAGCACGAGGCAGGCGAGGAGGGCGAGGCGGCGGAGCATGGGGCTGTGAACCGTGCGCCGCCGGCCGCGTTCCACAAGTTTTTTTGGGCGCCTACATCCGGCAGATCAGCAGCTCGCGCTCGAACATGAGCTCCTTGGGCAGGTGCGCATGCAGGTCGATGAACAGCTCCTCGTGGCCCAGCACCTCGGCGCGCCACGCGGCGCGGTCGAAGGCCTGCAGCTCGTCGAATTTTTCCCGCGGGAAATCCATCCCCTCCCAGTCGAGGTCCTCGTAGTGCGGCTGCCAGCCGATCGGGGTCTCCTTGGCGCGGCCGCCGCCCTTGGCGCGGTCGACGATCCACTTCAGCACGCGCATGTTTTCCGAGAAGCCGGGCCACATGAACTTGCCCTCCTTGTCCTTGCGGAACCAGTTCACGTGGAAGATGCGCGGGGTTTCGGTGAGGCTGCGCTGCATGTTGATCCAGTGGCGGAAGTAGTCGCCCATGTGGTAGCCGCAGAAGGGCAGCATGGCGAAGGGGTCGCGCCGGACCTTGCCGATCGTGCCGGCCGCGGCGGCGGTCATCTCGGAGCCCATCGTCGCCCCCACGTAGACGCCGCTCGACCAGTTGAACGCCTGGAAGATCAGCGGCATGGTGGTGGCGCGCCGGCCGCCGAAGATGAAGGCGCTGATCGGCACCCCCTCGGGCTTCTCCCAGTCCGGATCAATCGTCGGGCATTGCGACGCCGGCGCGGTGAAGCGGGAGTTCGCATGCGCGGCCTTCGCGCCGGTCTGGAGCGCCATCTCGGGCGTCCAGCGCTTGCCCTGCCAGTCGAGGCACTCGGCCGGGGCCTCCCCGGTCATGCCCTCCCACCAGACGCCGCCGTCGGGCGTGAGCGCGACGTTCGTGAAGATCGTGTTCCGCGCCAGCGACGCCATGGCGTTCGGGTTGGTCGAGTGGCTCGTGCCCGGCGCGACGCCGAAGAAGCCGGCCTCCGGGTTGATCGCATGCAGCCGGCCGTCGGCCCCGGGCTTGATCCACGCGATGTCGTCGCCCACCGTCCAGACCTTCCAGCCCTTCCGCGCCAGGCTCTTCGGCGGGATGAGCATGGCGAAGTTGGTCTTGCCGCAGGCGCTGGGGAAGGCCGCCGCCACGTAGGTCTTCTCCCCCTGGGGATTCTCCACCCCGAGGATGAGCATGTGCTCGGCCATCCAGCCCTCGTCGCGCGCCATCGCGCTGGCGATGCGCAGCGCGAAGCACTTCTTGCCCAGCAGCGCGTTGCCGCCGTAGCCGGACCCGAAGCTCCAGATCTCGCGCGTCTCCGGGAAGTGCACGATGTACTTCTCCTGGTTGCAGGGCCAGGCGACGTCCGCCTGCCCCTTGGCCAGCGGCCGGCCCACCGAGTGCATGCAGGGGACGACGCGCTTGAAGTCCTCGTCGATCAGGTCGAACACCCGCTGGCCGAGCCGCGCCATGATGCGCGTGTTGACGACCACGTAGGCCGAGTCGGTCAGCTGCACGCCGATCTGCGACATGGGCGAGCCGATGGGGCCCATGCTGTAGGCCAGCACGTACATCGTCCGGCCCCGCATGCAGCCGCTGAACAGCCCGCGCAGGGTCTTCTTCATCTCGTAGGGATTGACCCAGTTGTTCGTCGGGCCGGCGGCGTCCTTGGACTGGCTGCAGATGTAGGTGCGGTCCTCCACCCGGGCCACGTCGCTGGCGTCGGAGCGCGCGTAATAGCAGCCCGGCCACTTCTGCGGGTTGAGCTTGGTGAACGTGCCCTTGGCCACCAGCTGGGCGCAGAGGTCCTCGTATTCCGCCTGGGAGCCGTCCACCCAGTGGAGCGCCTCGGGCTGGCAGAGCGCCACCATCTTCTCGACCCAGCGCAGCAGGTGTGGGTTCTTGCTCAGGGGCCTGGCCGGGTGTCGTTTTTCCATGGACCTAACTTGGTCGGGGGCCCCGGGCGAGTAAACGGGAATTCGGGCGGTCCCCCCTCCAATGAAGCCCGGCTTTTCCCCGCATAAGATGCGGCTCGCGCGCCCCGCCGGCCCGGCCCAGCCTGCGGGCATGCGCCTGCGCCCCGTGCCGCCCGCCCGCCCCCGCCCATGAACCGGCTCTGCATCCTCGTCGGCACCACGGTCGGGGGCTACGCCGGCTGGGCGCTCCCCGATTACTTCGGCGCGGGCTTCGGCTGGTGTTTTGTCGTCAGCAGCCTCGGCAGCCTGGTGGGAGTCTGGGCCGGCTGGAAGTTCGCCCGGCGCTTCCCCTGACCGGCCCGCCGCCGCTCAGTAGCCGATCGCGGCGTTGGTGCGGCGCGGATCGGCGTAGCCCGTGTAGCCGCCGTCCCGCCGGCACTCGATCGCATTGACGCCGCCAAAGAGCCGGCCGGTGCCCGCGGGCTCCGTCAGGTCGACCTTCCAGCCCAGCCGGCGCAGCGCCGCCGCCTCGGCCGCCGGAAACGACGCCTCCGCCTCGATCGACTCCTCGTCGTCGCGGCGCCAGTTGCGGTTGAAGTGCACGCGGGTGTCGCCGATCGCCTCGGCCAGCGGGCGGTCCAGCACCAGCCGGTCGAGCAGGACCTGCAGCAGCGCGGTCGGGATGCGGGCCGCGCCGGGGATGCCGAGCGCGAGGACCGGCCGGCCCGCACGGAACACGATCACGGGGGCGACGGTGCTGCGCGGGCGCTTGCCCGGGGCCACGAAGTTCACGCTCCGCGGCTCGGTGAACGCAAAGTTGCTCATCGAGTCGTTGAGCACCACGCCGGTGCCGGGCGGCACCACGCCCGCCCCGAAATGCAGGCTCTGGGACTGCGTCGCGCACACCAGGTTGCCCGCGGCGTCCGCGACCAGGAAATGGGTGGTGGCCGCCATCGCGCTGGCGGACGCGCCGCTGTCCTCCAGCCCGGCGGCGGCGGGCACCGCGGGCGCGCTGGCGCGGGCGCGGATCTCCCGGAGGGAGTCCGGCGCCACCAGCTTTTCAAAGTTGAACCGCGCCTCGGGCACGTCGGCGATGCCGCGCTGGACCCGGGTCTGCACCTCGCGCCAGACCCGGCCGAGCCGGTCGAGGTTGGCGGCGGAGCGCAGCGGCCCGCCGGCGAAGGTCTCCGCCTCCAGCACCTTCATGATGGTCAGGAACAGCGGCGCCCCGCTGGTCGGCGGCGGGCTCGACCGCAGCTGGTAGCCGCGGAAGTCGATGCCGATGGGCTCGACCACCCGCGCCTCGTAGCGGGCCAGGTCGTCGAGGGTCAGCGTCCCTCCGCCCCGCTGCGAGGCCGCGACGATCGCCGCGGCCACCGGGCCGCGGTAGAAGCCCGCGCGCCCGCGCTGCGCCAGCAGCTCCAGCGTGTGCGCCAGATCCGGGTTCGGCAGGCGCGTCCCCACCACCGGCAGCTGGCCGCCGGGCAGGTAGAGCCGCGCGATCTCCGCGTCGCCCCGGCGCAGCTTCTTCTCCTGCTCGGCAAAGAACTCGCGGGTCTTCGGCAGCACCTCAAACCCCTCGCGCGCCAGCCGCAGGGCGGGCGCCACGTCGTCGGCCCATTTCCGCCGGCCCCACCGCTCGTGCGCCGTCCACAGCCCGGCCGCCAGGCCCGGCACGCAGACCGCGCCATAGCCGTAGCTGTGGTCGTCCTCCGGCCGGCGCAGGTACGCCGCCACCTCGAGCGAGCCGGCCGCGTCCATCGCGTCCAGCGCGTAGGTCCGCCCCGTCGCGGCCTCGTAATACAGCAGCATGAGCTTGCCGCCGAGCCCGGAGCCGTACGGCTCCGCCACGCCCAGCGAGAGCGAGACGGCGATGGCCGCGTCGACCGCCGTGCCCCCCGCCCGCAGGACCTCGATCCCGGCCTGCGCCGCCTGGGGATGCCCCGCCACGACCATACCGTGCCGGCCGGCCACGGGCTCGACCCGGACGGGCACCTGGCCCGCCGCCACGAGCGCCAGCACCAAGAACAGCCACCCGAGCCGGACCACCGACCCGCGGCGCGGCCGGCCGGACCGGAGTCCGGGCCGGGCAACTGGGGGGCGGAGGCCAAGGCCGGCGGTCATCATAAGCCCGGGGGCCGCGCCAGGATGGCACCGGCCTTGGTCGCGTCAAACGCGCCGTCCCACTTCGCCACGATCAGGGTGGCTACGGCGTTGCCGATGAAATTGGTGAGGGCCCGCGCCTCCGACATGAACCGGTCGACGCCGAGGATCAGCGCCAGGCCGGCCACCGGGATCGTGCCGGTCGCCGCCAGCGTCGCCGCCAGCACGATGAAGCCGCTGCCGGTCACGCCCGCCGCGCCCTTCGACGTCAGCAGCAGCACGGCCAGCAGCCCGAGCTGCCCGGCCAGCGTCAGGGGCGTGTCGGTCGCCTGCGCCACGAAGAGCGCCGCCATCGTCAGGTAGATGCAGGTGCCGTCGAGGTTGAACGAGTAGCCGGCCGGCACGACGATGCCGACCACCGGCGGGGCGCAGCCGACGGCCTCCAGCTTGCGCATCAGGCCCGGCAGCGCCGCCTCCGAGGACGAGGTGCCGAGGACGATCAGCAGCTCCTCGCGGAGGTGGCGCAGGAGCTTCCACAGGCTGAAGCCGCCGGCGCGGGCGATGCCGCCGAGCACCAGCACGATGAAGAGGAGGCACGTCAGGTAGACGCAGGCCAGCAGGCCCGCGAGCGAGGCCAGCGAGCTGAGGCCGTACTTCCCGACGGTGAACGCCATCGCGCCAAAGGCCGCGAGCGGCGCCAGCCGGGTCACCAGGGTCACCATGCCGAAGAACACCCGCGCGAGGTTGTTGAGCCCGTTGACGATTGGCCGGCCGTGCTCGCCCAGCCCGGCCAGCGCCAGCCCGAAGAGCACGGCCACCACCAGCACCTGGAGGATGTCGCCCTCGACGAACGCGCCGACGAACGTGCGGGGGATGAGGTGCAGCAGGAAGTCGACGGCGCCGAGCGACTTCGCCGCCCCCGCGTACTGGGCCACGGCCGAGCCGTCGAGCGCCGCCGCCGCCGCATGCAGCCCGGCGCCGGGCGTGAACACCCGGGCCACGACCAGCCCGAGGGCCAGCGCCGCCGTGGTCACCAGCTCAAAATACACCAGCGCCTTCATCCCCACCCGCCCGACCTGGCGCAGGTTGCCCAGGCCGCCGATCCCGGCCACCACCGTGGCGAAGATGATCGGCGCGATCAGCATCTTGATGAGCTGGATGAAGCCGTCGCCCAGCACCTTCAGCGACGCGCCCCAGGCCGGCTCCAGCCAGCCGACGGCGACGCCGAGCCCGATCGCGACGAGGACCTGGAGATAGAGGTGGGGCAGCCGGAGTTTCATCGCACGGGGGACGCGGCCGGGCCGCGACCCCCGATCTCGTCAGGGGTGCGGCCGGGAATCGAGCACGGAACGCGCGCTCAGAGCTTCTTCGTCAGCTGCAGCGACCACGCGCGGCCGCGCGCCATCAGGTTGTAGAGGGCGGGATCGTAGCCCCGCGAGTCGCTCGAGAGCGGCGGCTGGGCGTCGAGCAGGTTGACGACGCCGAAGCGGAGCGTGGTGTCGTGGCACCAGTGGCCGGGCGCCTGGATGCGGTACGAGACGTAGGCGTTGTAGGAGATCGTGTCGTGCACGACATAGCGGAAGCTGTAGCTGCCGTTGGTGAAGACCGGCTGGAGGTAGCCCGGCTGGCCCAGCGCATCGTAGGTGGTCTGGGTCGTGGTCGCGCCGCTGTCGGTGTAGTGGCCGATGTAATAGCCGGCCAGGCCCGCCGTCCACTGCTCCCGGCGCCAGTTGACCGCCAGGCTGCCGCGCCACTTCGGCGTCGCACCGCCCACGGCGGCGGCATTCGTCCCGAGCAGCTCCGTGCGGGTGGCGCCGGCGGCGTTGTAGGCGTAGAAGCTGTTGAGCAGCGTCCAGGTCGAGCTGAGCGTGACGGTGCCGAGCGGCAGTTTCGGCAGGCGGTAGGCCAGGTCGAAGTCGAACCCGTTCACGAACTCGGAGGCCTTGTTGAAGTAGGTCGTGCGCAGGTAGTCGATCGCGCCCACCACGGCCCGCTGGTTGCCCGGGACCCGGGTGGCGTTGTACGCGGTGAAGAAGTCGCGGTCGGCCTGGGTCACCGCCAGGCGGCTGACGGAGCCGTCGCCCTTGTAGCCCGCCGTGCCGGAGCCGAGGTCGATCGACCCGATGGCCTGCCCGGCCGCCAGCGCCGCCTGGGTGGCGGCGAGCAGCGCCTGGTTGTCATCCGCAATCGAGCCGGACGAGGCGATCACGTTCTTCTGCCGGATCTCCCAGTAGTCCACCCCCAGCGACAGCCCCTTGAGCTGCGGCAGGTCCACCACCACGCCGGCGGACTTGCCGGTCGACTCCTCGGGCTGGAGGTTGGGATTGCCGGAGGCGATGCTGCGGCGGTTGGACGGACCGTCCGTCGGCAGGCCGGTGACGCTGCTGCGGTAGGTGTCGGTGCTGCCCGTGACCGTGCGGATCAGCGTGCCGGTGAAGAGCTGGGCGAGGTTGGGCGCATGGAACCCCTCGTTGTAGGACACCCGCACCATCGCCCAGGACGCCGGGCGCCAGTTCAGGCCGAGCTTCGGCTTGGTCGTGCTGCCGAAGTCCGAGTAGCTCTCGTAGCGGGACGACGCCGACAGCTCGAGCGACTCGACCAGCGGGAGGCGGAACTGGTGGCCGACGAGCGGGATGATGGTCTCGGCATAGAGGGCCACCACGTGGCGGTTGCCGTGGGTGTCGGAATTGGGCGAGAAGCCGAGGAAGTCGTTCGACGCCGGGTCGAGGCCGGAGCCGGCCGGGTTCAGGCCGGCGTAGGGCGGGCGGAAGTCGTCAAACGTCTCGTAGCGGAACTCGCCGCCGAAGGCCGCGCCCACCTGGTTGCCGCCCCAGAGCGGAAACAGGTCGCCGCTCGCGCGGAAGTCGCCGCTGCCGAGCTTGGTGATGCCCTCGCGGATGAACTGCGAGCGGAAGGTCGACTGGACGCTCTGGGGGTTCACGTACGGGCCGACGACCGCCAGGGTGCCGTTCTGCACCGCGAAGGTGCGGGTGAAGGGGTTGAAGGCGAGCGCCGGGTCGGTCTGGTTGATCGCCGCCTGGATCAGGCTCTTGCGGCTCGGTCCGGCCTCGTCGTCGGTGACGCGGGCGTCGGCCCAGAGCAGCGCAGCCTCCCAGTTCCAGGTCTCGAGCAGCTGGCCGCGCACCCCGGTGACCCCGCGGTAGATGCTGTCGGTCACGGTCGCCGTGCGCTGCATGAGGTCGGTCAGGCGCTTGTTGGTGATGCGGACGGCCGCGGGCGTGCCCGTGAGGCGCGGCGTGCCGTCGGTGTTGGCCGCGCCGGTCGTGGACCAGAAGCGCGTGCCGAAGGGGTTGAAGGGGTTCGTGGCGGGCACGATGATGTCGCCGTCGGTCGAGGCGGTGATGCCGTCGGGCTCGCGATAGGTCACGGAACGGGCCCGGTAGTTGCTGAACTCGGAGAACGAGGTCAGGCGGGGCAGGAGGCGGTACTCACCGCTGAGAAAAATATTGCTCCGCTTCGAGTCGGGCTGGATCACGCGGTAGTTGTTGTTGTTCCAGTAATAGTCGTGGGTCACGCCGGTGCGGCTGGGCGTGGTGGTCTGAAATCCGACCCCGGTGGCGGTGGGGGCGAGGAAAAAGGTGCCGGAGGAGGCGACCAGCGTGGAGGACACGCCCGTCGGGCGGGCGGCGGTGAAGACGCCGGAGGAGTTCACCGTGCCGGTGGAGAAGTTGCCGTACTCGGTGGTGGCCGAGCGCAGGTTGAACGTGGTGTCGGTGGACGCGTTCCACGGGGCGGGCGCCCGGGCGGAGTTGTCGGCCTCGGCCGAGAAGTCCCGGCCGCGCGCATAGATCGCGTCGCGGTCGTAGTAGTCGGCGACGAGCAGGGCGTGGCCCTTGCCCCCCGCGAGCGCAAAGCCGTGGGTCAGCGTCGCGCGGTACTCGGCTCCGTCGTGATGGTTGTTTTCCCCGAACCGCAGCGTCAGCTCGGTGCCGTTGAAATTCGGGCGGGTGACGTAGTTGATCACGCCGGCGACGGCATCGGTGCCGTAGATGGACGACGCGCCGTCCCGCAGCACGTCGATGCGGTCCAGGCCGCGGTTCGGCAGCTGGTTGACGTTGGGCGACAGCGTGGGCACGCCGGCCTCGGACTGGCTGATCGGGTGCGGCGGCAGGCGCCGGCCGTTCAGGAGGACCAGCGTGTTGCTCGACGGGATGCCGCGGAGGGAGACCGTCGCGTTGTCGCCGCGCGCGGTGGCGCCGAGCGTGGCCGTCTCGTTGCCCGGCAGGCCGGTGACCTGCGACAGGGAGGTGAGCAGGTCCGAGGCCTGGGCCGCGTCGCGCGTCTCCATCACCTCGCGGCTGATCACGGTCACCGGGAGGGTTTTCTCCTGGTCGAGCCGCTTGATGTTGGAGCCGGTCACGGTGAAGGCCTGCAGGATGATCGTCTCGTCCGGCTTGTCCTTCTTCGCGGGCTCGTTCGCCGGCGGGTTGAGTTGGGCCTGGGCCAGCGAGGCGCCGGCGGCGAGCAGCAGCGCGAGGGCGGCCGTCCGGATCTGGGGGAATGTTGAGGTCATGTCGTGCACGAGGTCAGGGTTGGTGGTGGGGTTGGTTTGGAAACAGGTGGCGCAGGGCAAAGGGCTCCATGCCCGGGTCGGAATGGGCGATCCCGGGCGCCGTCGCCAAGGACCAGCCAAAGGGGGTGTTCAGCCCGGCCGCCAGCGTCCGGGACCGGTTGAAAAAATACTGCCCGCGGGCGAAGCGGCAGGGACCCTGGGCGTCCGCCTCCGGCGTGTGGCGCAGGGCCTTCGCCTTGGGGTCGGTGTCCGCCTCGCCCAGCAGCACCGTGAACGGCTTGGCCAGCGCGGCGCGCACCGCGGCCGCCGTCACCGGCGTGCCTTTCAGCCCGTAGGGAAACTCCGCGGTCAGGTCGGGGAGCATGTACCAGCCGGCGTTGGCCGCCACGGCACGGGTGAGGCGGGGGTTCGGCATGAAGTAGAGCAGGCGCTGCACGAACTGCGCGCCGGCCGAGTGGCCGTAGATCCGATAGGTGTCCGTGCGGTGGCCCGTGCGCGCGCGCACCGCGTCAAAGACCGGCTCGATCATGCCGAAGGACCACTGCTCGCGCGGCCGCGGCTGGCCGTCCGCCGTGACGGTGTTGCCGTAGTTGTAGCCGGGGTCGCCGGGAAACTCGGCCTTCGAAAACTCGGGCACGATCAGCAGGAAGCGGCCCTGCTCCGCCGCCGCCGTCCAGTCGGCCAGGTATTCCTCCCCGTTGCGCCCCACCCCGTGCATCACGACCAGGACCGGCGCGTCGGGCCCCGCCGCCGCCGGCAGGTAATACCAGACCAGCACGTGCTTGCCGGCCTGGGTGTAGACAAAGTGGTGCTTGCCCGCGGGCGCGGCGGGCGCGGCGCCGGCCGCGGCCGACCCGCCGGCCAGCAGACCGAGGAGCAGGAGCAGGGCGCGCAGGTTGTTCAGCTTCATTGGGGCTGGGCCGGCCATTCCTGCCGGGTTTCATAAATTGCCGTGAACACCCGGCCCGCGGAGTCGATCCACCCGCGGTACATGCCCTCGGTGTTGAACGGCAGGGTCAGCCGGCCCGCGGCGTCCACCGCGATCAGGCCGCCGCGGCCGGGCAGCCGCTGCCGGATCACCCGCTCCGCCGCCGCCACCACGTCCAGGCCGAGATGCTCGATCAGCGCCGCCACGTCGTAGGCCGCCACCCCGCGCATGAACGCCTCGCCCTGGCCCGTGCAGGAAACGGCGCAGGTGGCGTTGCTCGCATACACGCCGGCGCCCGCCATCGCCGCCTGGCCGATGCGGCCGGCAAACTTGTTGGTCGTGCCACCCGACGAGGTCGCCGCCGCCAGATTCCCCGCCTGGTCCCGCGCCACCGCCCCCACCGTGCCCGCCGCCTCCGGGCTGTCGGGCGCGGCGGCCACCACCACGTCCTCGGACAGCGCGGTGCGCCCGGTGCCGCGCAGGCGCACCATCGCCTCCCAGCGGAACGGGGTGAAAAAGTATTCCGGGGATTCCAGCGGCAGGCCCTGCGCCCGGGCGAAGGTCTCCGCCGCCGCCCCCGCCAGCGCCACGTGCGGCGTGCGCTCCATCACGCGGCGGGCCAGCCGCACCGGGTTGCGCACCGCCCGCAGGAGCATCGCCGCCCCGACCCCGCGCGTCGCCCCGTCCATGATCGACGCCTCCATCTCCACCTGGCCCTCGCGCGTGAACGCCGAGCCCCGCCCCGCGTTGAAGAGCGGGCAGTCCTCCAGCCAGGTCACCGTCGCCTCCACCGCGTCCAGGCTCGGCCCGCCGGCCGCCAGCACCCGCTGGCCCGTCCGCAGCGCCGCGTGCAGCGCGGTGTGAAATTCCGCCGCCTGCTCCGGCGTCATGTCCGCCTTGGGCAGCGCGCCGGCCCCTCCATGCATTGCCAGGCAGGTCATGGTTCAGCTCCCCGGCTGGGTTTCGTCGTCGTGCTTCCGCGCGGCCATCGTGAAGCCGGTGAAGCCGACGAGCAGGGTGAAGAAAATGCCGGCATAACAGAAGATCGCCCACGGCGCATAGGCCAGGACCGGCACGCCGAGCGCGCTGCTCATGAACGCCCCCGCAATGCTCCACGGGATCAGCGGCACCCCGACAATGCCGCTGTCCCCGACCGCCCGGCTGAGGTTTTTTCCCGCCAGGCCCATCTGCCGGTAGACCGGCGCGAACAGTTCGGTGGGCAGCAGGATCGTGACAAAGGCCGCGCCCGTCATCAGCTCGACCACGAGGCAGCTGCCCACCGTCGCCGAGACGAGCCGCCGGGTGTTGGTGGTGAACTGGAACAGCAGCTTCAGGACCGGCCCGAGCAGCCCGGCCTTTTGCAGCACGCCGCTGAAGGCGAACGCGCACAGCGCGATCAGCGTCACGTGCATCATCGCCTGCATGCCGCCCTGCGCCAGCAGCCGGTCCACCATCGGCAGGCCGGTCGCCGGCTTAAAGCCCGTCACGGTCACGTTCAGCGCCTCGGCCCAGGGCACGCCCTGCACCAGGATGGCCAGCGCCACGGCCACCGCGACCGAGAGCAGCATGCCGGGCAGCACCGGCAGGTTCCGGGCCGCCAGCAGCAGCGTCACCGCGGGCGGCAGCAGCAGCCAGGGGCTGAAGACGAAATGCTGGGCCAGCGCCTGCCGCACCTGGTCGTCGGCCGCGAGCGAGGCGCCCGCCACGACGTCCGTGGACAGCCCGACGACCGCGTACACCGCCAGCCCGGTGGCAAAGGCGGGCACCGTCGTCCAGAGGCAGTGCCGGATGTGGTCGTAAATGTTCACGCGGGCGATCGCCACGGCGAAGTTGGCGTTCGCCGCGAACGGCGAGACCTTGTCCCCCAGGTACGCGCCCGCCACCAGCGCCCCGGCCGCCTGCGCCGGCGGCACGCCCAGCCCGTGGGCGATGCCCATGAAGGCCACCCCCACCGTGCCGATCGTGCCGTAGCCCGTGCCCGTCAGCATCGACACGATCCCCGTGGCGAGGCAGGCCGTGACCAGAAACAGCTTGGGCGAGATCAGCCCCAGCCCGTAGTAGATGAGCATCGGGATCGTCCCGGCCGCCAGCCAGCTGCCGATCAGCGCGCCCACCACGACGACGATCAGCATCGCGGGCATGCCCTTCATGATGCTCTGCATCATCCCGGCCTGGATTTCCTTCCAGCCCAGCCCGAGCCAGACCGCCAGGCCGCTGGTCAGCAGCGTCGCGATCACCAGCAGGATCTCAACCTTGACCTGGTAGCAGCCGAAGCCGACGCCGATCAGCAGAGCCGTGCCGGCAATCGGAACCAGCGAATGGCCCAGATTCGGTTGCCGCTTCAATTCGGCCGAGGGAGTGATGACACCAGGATCCATGGAGCGCGCAGAAAAAGAGGGGCAACAGGCACAAGGGCAATTTGTATACTTGTATACAAGCTAATTTATGACATTCTGTTTCCGTGTCCCGGATGAACCTTGCAGCCTTGAAATCGATCCACCCATGAGCACCGCGGTCAGGCCTTCGTTGATAGAAATCTCGCCGCACACGACGCGGCCGACGGCCCTGCCGGACCATGTCTATGCGGTGCTCAAGCAGCGCATCCTCTCCTGCGCCCTGCCGCCCAACGAGCGGCTGATCGAGAAGAAGCTCTGCGCCGAGCTGCGGGTTTCGCGCACGCCCCTGCGCGAGGCGCTCAACCGGCTGAGCCACGAGGAGCTGGTCTCCTTCCAGCCCCATGCCGGCTACCGCGTCGCCGGCATCACCCTGGCGGGCTTCAAGAACCTGATCGAGCTCCGCTCCATCGTGGAGCCGCAGGCCGCGGCCCTCGCCGCGGAGCGCGCCACCCCCGCGGACCTCGCCGCCCTGCGCGCCCAGGCCACCCAGCCGCACGACCCGAGCGAGGAACACAGCTTCATCCAGTACTGCCAGGCCAACTCCCACTTCCATCTGCTCGTCGTCCGCTGCGCCCGCAATTCGATGCTCGAGAACATCGTCATGTCCGCCCTCGACATGTACCAGCGCCCCACCTACCTGCGCATCGGCCGCCAGATGGACCCGAGCAACCCGTCGTCGAAGCACCACGCCATCGTCGATGCGATCGAGCGCCGCGACGCCGAGGCCGCCCGGACGATCATGCGGCAGCACATCCAGGGCGGCGGGGAGCGCATCATGGCGGCCCTGCAGGCCGCCCACATCACCTGACCCGCCGGCGGGCCGCCGCCTAGTCCCGCGCCGGCTCGATGTGCACCGTCACGTCCGTGATCGCGTGCGGCGAGGAGGCCAGCAGCGTGTCCTTGACCGCGTGCGCAATGTCATGGCCGGCCCGCACGCTGAGGTTGCCATCCACCCGGACCTGGATGTCGACGAGGTGGCTGAGCCCGCTCTTCCGGGCGCGCACCTTGTCGAGCGCCCGCACTCCGGGCACCGCAAGGGCGATCATGCGCACCTCGTCCTCGAAGTTCTTGGGGACCGAGATGTCCATCACGTCGCCCAGCGCCTTGGTGAACATCCCGAAGCCGTTGAACGCAATGATCACGCAGGCGAACAGCGCCGCCCAGTCGTCGGCGGTCTCCCAGCCCTTGCCGCCCCACAGCGCGATGCAGATGCCGATGAACGCCGCCGCCGAGGTCATCGCGTCCGACCAGTGGTGCAGCGCCTCGATGCCCAGGGCGGTGCTGCCCACCGCCTCGCCCGCCAGGCCCATCCGCCGCGAGAACCAGGTCTTCGCCACGATCACCCCGGCCAGCACCAGCAGCGTCCACCACGCGGGGCCCTGGTGGGGGGTGACGATCTCGTGCAGCGAGTGCATCGCCACCCAGGCGGCCAGCGCGAAGATGATCACCGCCACCGCCAGCCCGGCCAGCGGCTCGGCCTTGCCGTGGCCGTAGGGGTGGTTGGCATCCGGCGGCTGCGCCGCCACGCGGAACCCCGCCCACACCAGCGTCGAGGACAGGATGTCGAGGATCGACTCCGCCGCGTCCGCAATCAGCGCGTAGGTGTGCCCGAAGATGCCCCCGGCCAGCTTGACCGCGGCGAGCAGGGCGTTGAGCCCGATGCCCCGCAGCACCAGCCGCGCACTGTTGTGGGCGCGCTGCTGGGTGACGGCATGATGGCGGGCCAGTTCCGTGGGCATGGGTCCGACTGTAGTCCGGCCCGGCCCCGCGGCCAGCCCGCAATTGACCGCGCCCCGCCGCCCGGCCACGCTCCCTTCGCCCGCCATGGCCGCGCCCAAGATCATCCCCGCCACCGACCCCGTGCGCCAGTTCTCCGTCTTCGCCGAAAACCGCGTCGGCCGCCTCTACGACCTGACCTCCCTCTTCCGGGAACACCAGGTCCACATCATGGCCATCACGGTGCTCGACACCACCGACAGCGCCGTCATCCGCCTGATCGTCGACGACCGCGAGAAGGCCCGCGTGCTGATGGTCAGCAACGATTTTCCCTTCACCGAGTGCGACGTCCTCGCGGTCGAGATCGACGGCCAGCGCTCCCTCCGCGACGTGCTCGCGGCGCTGCTCGAGGCCGAGATCAACGTCCACTACGTCTACAGCTTCATCCAGCGCCCCGACGGCAAGTCCGCCCTCGCCCTCAACATTGAGGATGCCGACGTCGCCACCCAGGCGCTGAACCAGCGCGGCTTCCGGGTCCTCACCCAGCGCGATATCTCGCGCTGAGCCCGGCCGCCCTCCGCGCTTTTGTTTGCCCCCGGCCGGGGCCCCTGTTTTCTGCGGCTCATGTCTCTGCGCCTCCCGCTCCTCTCCCTGGCGGCCTGGGCCGCGCTCTCCACCGCCGCGACCGCCGCTCCCGTCCCCGCCGCACCCACCGTCCCCGCCGCCGCGGCCGCGGCCGCTCCGGCCGTCGTCCCTGCCCCGGTCCCCGCGCCGGTCACCGAGGCCCAGCTCAAGGGCCTCGCGGCCCGCGCCATCGGCCCCGCCGTCATGGGCGGACGCATCTCCGACCTCGCGATCGACCCGCACCACCCGGGGGTCTTCTACGTCGGCTACGCCACCAGCGGCGTCTGGAAGAGCACCAACCACGGCGTCACCCTCGCCCCGATCTTCGACGACCAGCCCGCCCAGTCCATCGGCGCCGTGGCCGTCGCGCCGTCGGACAGCGAGGTCGTCTGGGTCGGCACCGGCGAGGGCAACGACCGCAACTCCTCCGGCTGGGGCGTCGGGCTCTTCAAGTCCACCGACGGCGGCGGCCAGTGGGCCTACGCCGGCCTGAAGGACTCGCGCACCATCCGCCGGATCCTGATCCACCCGAAAAACCCCAACATCGTGTTCGCCGCGGCCGGCGGCTCGCTCTGGGCCGAGGGCGGCGAACGCGGCCTCTACCGCACCACCGACGGCGGCCGGTCCTGGCAGCTCGTCCTCGGCGCGCCCGCGCCCCACGACGCGCTCACCGGCTGCGCCGACGTCGCCATGGATCCCGCCAACCCGGACCTCCTCTACGCCGCCCTCTACGCCCGGCAGCGCAAGCCCTGGGCCTTCCTCTACGGCGTGAACGCCACCCGGGACGCCGCCGATGTCGGCGGCATCTTCAAGTCCACCGACGGCGGCACGACGTGGACCAAGCTGACCCACCACCTGCCGGCCCGGATGGGCCGCATCGGCCTCGCCGTGGCGCCCGGCAAGCCCGGCACCGTCATGGCCATCGTCCAAAGCGACGAGGGCGGCACCAGCGACATCGACCAGAACCACAGCCGCAGCGGCGGCGTGTTCCGCTCCGAGGACGCCGGCGCCACCTGGACCCGCGTGAACAGCTTCAACCCGCGGCCCTTCTACTTCAGCCGGCTCGCCATCGACCCGGCCAACGACCGGCGCGTCTACGTCATCGCCTGGCACGTCTACGTCTCCGACGACGCCGGCCAGACCTTCCGCGAGGACCGCTCCGGCAACGTCCACTCCGACGTCCACGCCATCGCCATCCAGCCGGGCAGCGTGCCGCCCCCGCCGGCGAAGCCGGCCGCCCAGCCGGTCCCGCCGGTCTCCGCGCACCTCCTGATCGGCACCGACGGCGGCCTCTACCAGACCTTTGATGCCGGCGAGAACTGGCAGTTCCTGAACAGCGTCCCCTCCGGCCAGTATTACCGCATCGCCCTCGACCACGGCACGCCCTACCGCATCGCCGGCGGCCTCCAGGACAACACGAACTGGGTCGGGCCCTCCCGCACCTTCACCAAGGAGGGCATCCGCAACTCGGACTGGACGATGATCGGCGGCGGCGACGGCTTCTACACCGTCTTCGACCCGGCGGACAAGGACGTGATCTTCGCCGAATCGCAGGGCGGCTCGGTCCACCGCTTCAACGCCCGCACCGGCGAGATGCGCGACTTCCAGCCCAAGCCGACCGAGGGCTCCAAGGCCTTCCGCTTCCAGTGGTGCGCCCCGCTGATCGGCAGCGCCCACGCCCCGGACGTGCTCTACCTCGGCGGCAACCGCGTCTTCAAGCTCACCCACCACGGCGAGACCTTCGAGATCATCAGCCCCGACCTGTCGTACAACGAGCGCGACAAGACCACCACCGTCGGCAGCACGGCCGAAAACTACGCCGTCGTCTACGCCCTCGCCGAGTCCCCCCTCCAGGCCGGCCGCCTCTTCGCCGGCACCGACGACGGCCGGCTCTGGGTCACCTCCGACGAGGGCCGGCAGTGGACCGAGCTCACCGCCCAGGTGCCCGCCGAGGCCCGCGGCAAGTGGGTCGCGCGCATCGAGCCCAGCCACTCCGACGCCGGCGCCGGCTACGTCGTGTTCACCGGCTACCGCGCCGGCGACGACACGCCTTATGTCTACCGGTTCACCCAGCTCGGGGCCGCGTGGACGCGCGTGACCGGCGACCTGCCCGCGACGCATCCGGCCATCGTGCTGCGCGAGGACCCCGTCAACCCGAGCGTCCTCTACCTCGGCACCGAGTTCGGCCTCTTCACCTCGCTCAACGCCGGCCAGAACTGGGTGAAGTTCGGCGGGCTGCCCGCCGTGCGCGTGGACGACATTCAGATCCACCCGCGCGAGGCCGACATCGTCGTCGCCACCCACGGCCGCTCGCTCTACGTGTTCGACGACAGCCGCGCGCTGCGCGAGTTCACGCCCGCGGTCGCCGCGAAGGACGCGCACCTCTTCAGCATCCGGCCCGCGCACGGCCGCCTGCTGCTGCCGGGCTGGACCGACTCCGGCGGCACCGGCTTCTTCGAGGGCAAGAACCCCGCCGAGGGCGCGCTGCTCACCGTGTGGGTGAAGGCGTTCACGGGCGAGAAGTTCAAGGTCGCCATCGCCGACGCGACCGGCCGCGAGGTCGCCAAGTTCGAGCAGGCCGCCGTGCCCGGCTTCACCCGGCTCAGCTGGGACCTGCGCCTGCAGAAGGAGTACCGCTTCGACTACATGGGGGACGAAGCCGACCGCTTCGTGCCGCCGGGCGAATACACCGCCACCTTCAGCCTGAAGGACACCCAGGTGAAGCAGACCTTCCAGGTCACCGTCGAGGCGGGCCTGCCCGCCTTCGGCACCTACCGGCACTGACCGCCGCGCCGTCTCACTTGACCGGACCCATCCGCTCCCCTTCGAGGAGGTAGATGCCGGTCAGGTAGCCGTTCTCGAACATCGGCCCGACCTTCAGCGTGCCGTAGAACGAGATCGGCACGTCCATCAGCGGCCGCACTCCGCCCGACCCCATCCGGACCACGACCCACTCGTTCATGTTCGGCACGACGCCGTAGCAGCACATCATCGGGTCCTTCACCAGGAGGAACTCGGTCACGAGCCCGCCGTCCATTTTCACCGGCAGCATGAAGCCGGTCACGATCGCCTTCCGGCCGCTCCAGCCCTTCACGCCGGCCGGGATCTGCTCCTCGCCCGAGGCCGGCGGCGCCTTGGCGTCCGCCGCCGGGTCATACGCCGGCGCCATAAACTTGTACGCCCCCAGCCGGTCAAACCCCAGCCGCAGGTAGCCCGCCTCGACCTCCGGCTCCGGCGTCTCGGCCGGCACCGCCGGCCGCGCGTCGGCCGCCAGCAGGCCGAGGACCACGGTCAGCAGCAGGAAACGGCGGGCGGCGGGAGGCATCGGGGCCCGGAGCCATGCACACCCCGTCCCACGCGTCAAAAACTTTGCCGCTGTGGCCCGGGTCTCCCGACCCGTGATTCCGGACTTCCGCCATGGGTCAGGAGACCCATGCCACGACGCTCCCCTCGGCAAAAGTTTGCCGCAGGCGCGCCACTGCCTCACCCTGCCGGCTGTTGCGCTCTACCCTGTCCCGCCTGCGACCCGCTGCGCTGGCCCTCCTCCTCCCGCTCGCCCCCCTCGCCGCGCGCGACCCGTGGTTTCCCGCCGGTCCGGTCCAGCCGCAGATCCCGCACGGCGTCATGCTCCCGCCCAAGGTCCGCGCGCCGCAGTTTCCGCTCAAGTCCGCCCGCACGCTCCATACCGACGCCGAAATCGCCCGGGCCCGCGCCAACGTCGCGCACTCCCCCGCCGCCAAGGCGCTCGCCGACCAGTTCATGACCGAGGCGAAATACTGGGCGGCGTGGACCGACGAGGCCCTGCGCGACCTCGTGACCACCGCCGAAGTGCCGCGCGCCGTCGAACTCTGCAATGCCGGCTGCCCCATCCACGGCCGGAAAATATTTGAGGGCAGCAACGGCTCCTCGTTCCCGTGGGTCGTCGATCCGCAGCATCCCTTCCAGGTGAAGTGCCCCATCGGCGGCGAGACCTATCCCAGCAACAACTACGCCGCATATTACCACAGCGGCTTCAAGGACAAGTCCACCCTGACCGGCCCCTACGCCGACGACGGCTGGGGCTGGACCGCGCCCGACGACCAGAAGTACTGGTTTGTCGCGCACGCCAACCATCTCGTCTGGCAGGGACCCGGCCTCGACAGCCGCTGCCTCACCAACGGTCTGCGGTCCCTCGGCCGGGCCTATCTGCTCACGGGCGACAAGACCTACGCCCACAAGGCCGCCGTGCTGTTCCGGCGCGTCGCGGAGGTCTATCCGACGATGAATTATGAGCAGCAGTCGCGCTTCGGCGAGCTGATGGGCGCCCAGGGCACGCGCTACACCGGCAAGGTCGTGAACCTCATCTGGGAATCCTACCAGGTCGCGCCGTCGCTGGCGGAGGCCTACGACGCCATCTGGGAGACGATCGACGGCGACCCCGCGCTGCAGAAGTTCTACGGCCAGACCGGCGGGCAGATCCGCGCCTGTATCGAGGCCAATTACTTCGAGGAGGCGATCGACGGCTATTTCCTCGACATGATGCGCGGCAACTACGGGACGCACCAGCGCGCGTTGCTGATGCTCGCGGTGGTCCGCCAGCACGGCGACAACCACCGCTACGTGGACGAGGTACTCCACCGCACCGAGGGACACCTGCTCCGGATCGGCTTCGACTATGCGTTCTATGACTCCGTGTACCGCGACGGCGCGCCACATGAATCGCCCGACTACAATTTCGTCTGGGTCCGCATCTTCGCCGAGACCGCCCAGCTCCTCAAGCAGCTTGGCTACGACATCACCCAGCTCCCGCGTCTGAAGCGCATGTTCGACGAGCCGCTCGACTACGTGACGCTGGGCCAGCTCTCGGCCCCGCTGGGCGACTCCTCCAACCTCTATGCCCCGCTCATCCGCAAGGATTCCCTCACGTATCAGATTGGCCTGAAGCTTTACGGCGACCCGCGCTACGCCACGTTTCTCGCCGGCATCGGGGCGACCGGCGACAAGAGTTTCGGCACCTACGAGTCCCTGTTCTCCCCCGCTCTGCCGCCCGCTCCCGGGCTCGCGAACGATCGCGCCCTGCCCCCGCAGCCGTCGCGCATTTTCAGCGGCTACGGCTCCGCGATCCTCAACAATCCCGCCGACACGCGCTCCATTGATCTCTTCTATGGGCTACACGTTTCGCATTATCATCACGACCGGCTGCACTTCGATCTGTTCGCGCACGGCCAGGACATGATGCCCGACCTCGGCTATCCCGACGGCGCGAATGAGTTCAACTCGTCCATCTTCACCTGGTCGAAAACCACAATCTCGCACAACACCGTCACCGTCGACGCCCACCGCCAGCCCGCCAACCCCGCCGGCCATCTGCAACTCTTCGCCGACAGCCCGTTCGCCCGCGCGCTGATCGCCGATGCTTCCGGCACCTACCCGCAGACATCCACCTTCCGCCGCACGCTTGTGATGGTGGACGTGACCGACTCCGCGACCGCCAAGGACCGCGGCTATGCCGTGGATTTCTTCGACGTGGCCGGCGGCCGCCAGCACGACTACAGCCTGCACGGCCCGACCGGAAAATTCACCGCGCTCGGCGGTACCTGGTCCGCGCCCGAGCCCGGCACGCTCGCCGGTCCGAATGTGAAGGTCGGCGAACTCTACGACGACCCCGTCCGCGGCGCGAAGGACTTCAAGGGCAGCTATCTCAATTACGCCGGCTCCGGCTTCCAGCACCTCGTCCACGTGCAGCGGCTGCAGTCCGGCGCGGATGATTTCATCGCCGAATACGTCCACGACAAGGATCCCAACGCCCGCCTCCGCCTCCGCGTGCTCCCGCAGCCCGGCCAGGAGCTGATCCGCGCCGAGGCCCGCGTCTCGCCGATCAAGCACCCCGAGATTGTCACCTACCTCATCGCCCGCCGAGTGGCCGTGGCCCGGGTCACCCGACCCGGGTCTGGTGCTGGGGTTTCCGATCTCGGGTCAGGAGACCCGAGCCACCGCGAGCCCGAGTTCACCAGCACCTTCTCCGCGGTGCTTGAGCCGTTCACCACCGAGCCGTTCATCGCCGCAGTGCATCGCGACGATTTGAACAACAGCACCGTTGTCACCATCACCCGCACGGACGGCGGCCGTGATATGGTGGTGCACCACCACGGCTCCGGCCCTGTCCACTTCGCCCCAGCTGGTCAGCCAGCGCTTGCCACCGACGCCGAAGTCGCCGTCGTCACCCTCGACGCCAAGAATGAGCCGATCCGCGCCTACTTCGCCGGTGGCAGTTTCCTGCAGTTCGGCGATCACCGGCTCGCCGCCTCAGGCCTCAAAGGCAAAGTCACCGCCCTCGATGTCGCCGCCGGCAAACTGCGCATCCGGCTCGCCGCCGGTTCACCCGCACCCGATCTCATGCATCTCCCCGGCCGTGTGCTTCATCTCTCGAATCCTTTCCGCGATACCGTCCACACCATCACCGCCGCTACGCTCAACGGCGACGACCTCGTGCTCACGGTGAAGGACGACCTCCGCGTGGGCCTCGTGCATGTCTCCTCCGTCGCGGGCGCCACCGTCCTGAGCAAGACCGCCCTGCGCATTTTTGCGATCTACCGCGGCACCACCCTGTGCAACCGCACCGACCAGCCCCTCGCCACCGTGCTCGCGGCCAAGGATGACGGCACCCTCACGCTCACCGCCCCACCCACCGCCAAGATTTTCCCGGGCGAGGATGTCTGGCTGGTCGACGGCGCCGTCGGCGAATCCGTCCGCCTGCCCGCGATCCTCAGCTGGACCAGGTAGGGCCGTGGCCCGGGTCTCCCGACCCAGGTCTTGCGCGAGTTACCTTATCACGGGTCAGGAGGCCCATGCCACGGAGCTTGCCCGCGACATTTGCTTACTCGGAGGAGTCGAAGCATGGTTTGACCTCCGCCAGCATGAAAACGCTCGCCAGCTTCAACCTGCCGATGGACGCCTACCTGCTCCGCGTCAGGCTGGAAGGCAGCGGCATCAACGCCTACGTCCGCGACGAAAACCTCATCACGCTCGACTGGCTCTACGCCAACGCCGTCGGCGGCGTGAAGGTCGAGGTCATGGACGAGGACTACGAACAGGCGCTGGAACTCCTCAACGCCGGCTGACGGTCGCCGGTTCGCTCACACCCGGTAGAACGCCTCGGCGTTGCGGACGTAGAGCTGGTGCTGCTCGTCGGGGGACGCGCCCGGCATCGCGGCGTCGAGCGTGTGCACCCAGCGCGGATAGTCCGTCGCCTGCGTGGAGACCGGCCAGTCGCCGCCGAAGATCACGCGGGCGAACCCGAAGCAGTCGAGCACGTGATCGATGTACGGCTGCAGGTCCGCGGGCGTCCATTGCTTGAAATCCGCCTCGGTCACGAGCCCGGACAGCTTGCACACCACGTTCGGAAACTTCGCCAGCTCGCGCAGCTCCGCGCGCCACGGGTCGAGCCGCCCGGCCTTGATGTCGGGCTTGGCGATGTGGTCCATGATGAAGCTCACGTTCGGGCACTGGCGCACGAGCTTCAGCGTGTTGGCGAGCTGCTGGTGATTCACGCAGAGGTCGAAGCTCAGCCCGTGGCGCGGCAGCAGCTGCACGCCGCGCACGAAGCCGGGCCGCAGGCAGAACTCCGGGTCGGCCTCGAACTGGATGATGCGGCGGATGCCCTTGACCAGCGGGTTCGCCGCCAGCCGCGCGAGGTCGGCCTCGGCGCCGTCGCCCTTTTCCAGCGGCGCCCACGGCACGATGCCGCGGATGCGCGGGTCGGTCCGCGCGACCTCCGTCACCCAGTCCGCCTCCTCCTGGAACTGCGCAAAGTCAGCCTCGCACTGGAGAAACACCATCTTCGCCACCGCCACCGGGCCGCAGGCCCGGCGATAGTCCTCGATCAGGTGGTCGCGGTTGAGCAGCGGCACGCTCGCCAGCCACGGGTAGCGCAGGCGCCGGAGGTCCCAGAGGTGCAGGTGCGTGTCGACGATCGGGAAGTTGGGCATGGGGGTCGGGGAAAAGGGGAGGCCGGGCGCGGCGCGCGGGCGCCTACTGCGTGCCGGCGATCCGGGTGTGCTGGCCGAGGCCCTCGGGGCCGAGGCCGTTGTAGCCGCCGTCCACCGGCAGGTCGGTGCCGGTGATGAAGGAGGCGTCGTCGCTCAGCAGGAAAAGCACCGGGCCGGCGATCTCCACCGGGTGGCCCATGCGCGCCAGCATGTGAAACTGGCCCCAGACCGGGTCGTACTTGTCCCGGTCCCCGCCGGCGGCCTTGTCCACCTCGCGCGTCCAGATCCAGCCGGGGCTGACGCTGTTGACGCGGATGCGGTGCGGCGCGAGGTCGAGCGCGGCGCAGCGGGTGAGCTGGGTCACCGCGCCCTTGGCGGTGTTGTAGGTCCAGCGGTTCGGCTGGGCGACCCACGCGGAGATGCTCGAGACGTTCACGATCGCGCCGCCGCCGTGCCGCTTCATCGGCTCCGCCGCCAGCTGCGTGAGCAGCGCGAAGGCGAACGGCCCGACGTTGAACGACCGCTCGAAGTCCGCGCGCGTCGCGTCGAGCCCCTTCGCGAGGAAGGAGAACGCGTTGTTCACCAGGCAGTCGAGCCGGCCGTGCTGCGCCAGCACCGCCGCGACGAGCTGCCGGCAGAACGCCTCGTCGGCCAGGTCGCCGGCCAGGAGCAGCGGGGCGAAGCCGGCGGCGGCAAACGCGCGGCGGCCCTCGTCGGCGTCGGCCGGCAGGCCGGTCACGGCGACGGTCGCGCCCTCGCGCAGCAGTTCCAGCGCGATGGCCTGGCCGATGCCGCTGGTGCCGCCGGTGACCAGGGCGACCTTGCCCTGGAAGCGGCCGGGGATCGGGCGGCGGGTGGGAGGAGGGTTCATGGGGTAAAATTCCGGGGCCGCGCCGCTCAGCCCTGCTCCGCCAGCAGGCGCCAGCAGTACCACTGCATCCGGGGCAGGTGGAACGGGCCCTTCCAGATCCCGCCCTTCAGCGTCGACGACACGCTGCCGTCGCGGTGCAGGTAGCCGTACCACTCGCCGTGCTCGCGGTCGGGAAAATGCGCGTAGGCCCAGTCGTGCACCTGCCCGTGCCAGGCCAGGTACTTCGCGTCGCCCGTCAGCTGCCAGGCCAGCAGCGTGGCGATGATCGCCTCGTTGTGCGGCCACCAGAACTTCATGTCGTGCCAGTACTCCTGCTGCGGCCGGTCCCGCACGTCGACATGGTAGAGGATGCCGCCGTGCTCGCGGTCCCAGCCGCGCGCCCACATCCAGTCGAGGATCGTGCACCCGAGGCGCCGGAGCCGCGGGTCGCGCCCGCGGTGCTTGGCCTCGTGCAGGATGAACCACGCCGCCTCGATCGCGTGCCCGGGGTTGAGCTGGCGGCCGTCAAAGTGGTCCAGCAGCTCCCCGCCCGGCCCCGTCACCTCCAGCAGCACCTGGAGGTCCGGCTTCAGGAAGTCGCGCTCGATCTCGCCGATCGCCCGGTCGATCCACTCGGTGCAGGTCGCCCCGCCCACCCGCGCGTCGCCCAGCTGCGCCCGGAGCTCCTGCGCGGTGACGATCGTGATCATCCGCGGCGCGAGCCCCTGCATCGGCCGCGTCGCCGGGTCCGTCTTCGGCGCCATCACCCCGGGCGTGTAGGTGTGGCGCAGGTAGGTCGCCCACGCCTGCCAGGCGTCGGCCGCGGAGCGCGCCTCGCCCGTGGCCTTCGCGTGGGCTGCAAACGCGATCGCGGCAAAACACTCGCTGTACACGTACCGCCGCATCCGCAGCGGCCGGCCCTCGCGCGTGACCGTGAAATACATCTTCCCCTCCGGCCCGTACCCGTGGCGCCGGATGAAGTCCAGGCACGAGCCCGCCAGCTCCAGCCACTCCGGCCGCGGCGCCACCGTGTTGTAGGCGGTCGCGTACATCCACGCCGCGCGGCCCTGGAACCAGATGGGCTTGTCCGTCTCGATCAGCGCCCCGGCGCGGTCCACCCCCGTCATGATGCCGCCGTGCTCGCGGTCCCAGCCGTGCCGCACCCAAAAGGGCAGCACGTCCTGGAGTAGTCCGTCCCGGTAGGTGGCCAGCAAGGCGTCGCGTCGCTGCGGGGTCATGCGTCGGCCCCATGCTGGACCGAATCCCCCGCGGCCGTCAGGCAAATTCCGGCGCCCGGGCGCGGGGGATTAATCAACGCCGGGCCGGCGGGTCGCGCTTGTGTTTTCCCGGGAAAATCGCTTTCGCGTTGGGCGTCTTTCCATGAGCACCGCTCCCCACCCTGTTGCTGCGTTGAGCCTTCGCAGCGTGACCTATCCCGTTTCGTGCCAGCCGGTCGAGCAGACCGCCGCCATGGAACTGGCCCGCTTCGCCGGCCTGATCGCCCTCCCCGCCCGCCGGCCCGGCCGGGGCGTGAACGTGGCGCTCGCCTCGCGGCAGTGGGCCCGGGTCCCCGGCGCGCCCGCCACCGGGGCGTGGATGTGGCTGCGGCTCACCGACGCCGGCACCGGCGAGCTCGTCGCCAACGAGCCGGCCCTCCTCTTCGCCGCCGTGCGCCTCCTCGCCAACGGCCTCAGCGACGCCACCCGCGCCAAGCTCGACCGCGGCGTCCTGATCCAGGCCTCCTTCGACTGGCACCGCCCGCACTGGGACAGCTGCCTCACCCAGTACTGGCGCACCGCCCGGCACTTCGACCCGGAGCACTACGTGGCCACCCTGGCCGAGAGCGGTTTCACCCACGTCGAGGTCAACGGCCTCCAGGCCCACATGCCCTTCGAGGACAGCGTGCAGTCGGAATATTACTCGCAGTTCTACACCTACTGCCCCGGGTTCAACCACTTCGTCGACACCCCGCTGACCCGCGGCCTCTGGCCCGCCCACTACCTCGAGGCCAACGTCACCCACCTGCGCAAGCTCGCCGAGCTGGGCCGCCGCTACGGCCTGCGCCCCGGCGTGTGCATGTTCGAGCCGCGCACCCTGCCCGAGCGCTTCTTCCAGCGCTACCCCACGCTCCGCGGCGCCCGCGTCGACCATCCGTTCCGCTCGCGCCTGCCGCGCTACACCCTCGCCCAGGACCACCCCGTCACCCTGCAGCACTACCGCGCCGCCATCCAGGCCCTGATGCGGCACGTGCCGGAGCTCAGCTGCATGTCCGTCTGGACCAACGACAGCGGCGCCGGCTTCGAGCACACCGGCTCGCTCTACGTCGGCCGCAACGGCGGCCCGTACATGATCCGCGAGTGGCGCAGCCACGAGAACATCGCCAAGGCCGCCGGCGAGAGCATCGGCCGCTACCTGCGCAACCTCCAGACCGCCGCCGCCGAGGTCAACCCGGACTTCGACGTCATCCTCCGCATCGAGCCGTTCAAGCTCGAGCAGGACCACATCAAGGCGACCATGGGCAACCACGTCACCTGGGAGGCCCCCACCCTGCTCGTCCGCGGCTACCAGCTGCCCTACACCCACCCGCGCTACCCCGACGTGGGCCACGTCGCCGGCAGCGCCCTGCAGCCCGACATCGACCCGAGCGAGCGCGCCGTGCTCCGGGACTCGCGCGCCCACGGCATCGACCCCGTCATGCAGTACTCGGCCGGCCCGGTGATGAACCACGAGCCGCTGCTCGGCCTGCCCTACCCGCGCATGCTCCACCGGAAGCTCACCGCCATGCGCCGGCTCGGCCTGAACCGCATCAGCGCCCTCGGCGGCCTCGGCAACACGTCCGTCACCCCCTACTGGCCCAACCCCGCCATCCTCCGCGCCGCCCAGTTCACGCCCCGGCTCACCGTCGACGCCGTGCTCCTCGCCACCGCCCGGCAGTTCGTCGGCGAGCGCCACGCGCCCAGCCTCGTCGCCGCCTGGGGCCTGTTCGAGGACGCGCTCAGCTGGCAGCCGCCGGTGCCGCTCTTCACCGGCTTCGGCTTCTGCTGGCAGCGCACCTTCGACCGCCCCTACGTGCCCGACATCGAGGCGATCCCCGAGGCGGAGCGCGCCTATTACGAGCGCCACGGCTGCTTCCAGCACAACAACCCCGGAATGAATGACCTGGGCAAGGACGTGCTGTTCGACCTCGTGCCGCAGGCCTACGGCGCCAAGGCGGCCGGGTACTTCGACCGCAATGTCTTCCCCCGCCTCGCCAAGCTGCTCGCCCGCCTCGCCAAGCTGCAGGCCCAGACCGCCGGCGACCCGGCCGCGCACGCCGTGTTCACCGACCTCCACGACCGCGCCCGCGCCTACCGCGCCTGGTGCGGATCCCTCCGCACCGTCTGCGCCTGGTGCGCCCACGTGCACGGCTACCTCAACAGCACCTCCGCCGCGGCCAAGCGGCGGCACGAGCAGCAGCTGCAGGCCGCCATCGACCTCGAGCTCGCCAACACCGCCAGCCTGATCGACCTGCTCGAGCACGCCAAGACCGAGGTCATGGTGCTCTCCGCCGCCGGCAACAACACGTTCTTCTACGGCGAGGACCTGCCCCAGCTCCTGCGCGAAAAAATCCGGCTCATGCGGAAATACCGCCACCGCCGCCCGCGCATCGACCGCAACATCCTCTGGCGCCCCATCCCCGGCGCCACCTGGCCGAAGTTCGACTGAGCCGCCCCCGCGCCACCGCCGGCGCCACCCACCGTCCCCCCCCCGCGGTCGCGGGCGCACCCCCGCGCCCGCCCGCGGCGGCCTACCCGCCGCGGACCTGCCGGCGGAACTCCGACGGCGTCGCGCCCGTGATCTGCTTGAACACCTTGGAGAAATGAAACACGTCGCAGAACTCCAGCTCCTCCGCCAGCTGCTTCAGGGTGTGGTCGCCATGGTAGATCGACGACTGGGCGCGCTCGATGCGCTTCCGCTTCTGGAACTGGCCCGGTGACACGCCCAGGTGCATGGCGAACTGCTTGCGGAAGTTCTCGTAGCTGAGCCCGACCGCCTGCGCCACCTGCTGCGGGCTGAGCCAGCCCCGCGCATCCGGCCCGCCCAGCAGCCGCTGGCCGTCCTCCAGCCAGGCGCGGTCCGCCGGCGTCCGGGCTTCCGTATCGCGCAGCGCCAGCAGCGCCCCCAGCACCTCGAGAAACCGCCCCAGGGTGCGCAGCGCCGCCGACCGGCCATGGCCCTTCTCCGGCCGCACCGTCTCCTCCAGCTGCCGCGCCCAGAAATCCACCGGCTCCGCCCGCCAGACCGGCCGCGCCGGGTCCAGCAGCCCGCTCTTGCGCCACAGGTCGAACTGCGGCCCCGAAAAGACAAAGTAGAGATGCCGCCACGCCGTCCCCGGGTTCGGACCGTACGCATGCGCCAGCTCCGGCAGGATCAGGATCACATCCCCCGCCCCCACGTCCCGCTTCACCCCCCGGGCATCCGCATAATACCCGTCGGCCGCCGTGATGTAGATCAGCGCATAGCTTCCCAAAACACGCATGGCCCCCGGATTGATCCCTTCATTGTCCTGCAGCACCCCCGCCAGCTGCAGTCCGCCAACCGGCGTTGCAAGAGGGCTTTCCAGCCAGGACTGGGCGCGGAGATTCTCCAGATGAGCCATGATTTCCCACAATCTACATGCCTTTTACCACTTCAACTATTTTGTACCGGCCGGACCGCGTGTATCTTCTCCCAGTGAACACCGTCGCCCTGCCCCAGATATACTCGTACGGCCATGCCCTCGACATGGGCGAGGACAAGTTCGGCCTGCTGCGGGACTCGGCGGATGCCGCCACGGACTTTGACGAGCTGCGCCGCCGCTTCGCCGAGGACGGCTACCTGTACATGAAGGGCTACCTCGACCGGGACCAGGTGCTGGAGGCCCGGGCCAGCCTGACCGAGCGCCTGGCCGCCGCCGGCGCCCTCGCGCCGGGGGTTCCCCACGTCGAGGGGATCGCGCGCCCGGACGCCGGCTACCTCTTCAAGCCCGACCTCACCACCGGCAACGAGCCGGTCCAGCGCCTCCTCTATTCCGGCCGGCTGACCGAATTTTACCGCAACTTCTTCGCCGAGGACATCCGCCACTACGACTACACCTGGCTGCGTGCCATCGGCCCGGGCAAGGGCACCAACCCCCACTGCGACCTGCCCTACATGGGCCGCGGCACCCACCAGCACCTGACCTGCTGGCTGCCCTACGGCGACGTCTCGTTCGAGCTGGGCGGCCTCATGCTCCTCGAGAAATCCTTCCAGCGGATGGACCTGCTCGAGCGCTACGTCTACCGCGACGTCGACGCCTACTGCGAAAACAAGCCGACCGAGGTCTCCAAGATGCAGGCCGGCAAGTGGGCCTTCTCCGGCACGCTCTCCCACCACCCCCCGGCGGTGCGCAACAAGTTCGGCGGCCGCTGGCTCTCGACCGAGTACCAGGCCGGCGACTTCCTCACCTTCGGCATGTTCATGGTGCACGCCTCGCTCGACAACCGCACCCCCGACCGCCTCCGCATCTCCAGCGACACGCGCTACCAGCGCGCCTCCGAGCCGATCGACGAACGCTGGATCGGCGTCCACCCGCCCGCCCACGGCCCGGGCGGCAAGCGCAACCTCATCTGCTGAGCCCGGCCCGGCCCCGCCCCGCTGGCCCGCCCCGGCGCCCCCGCCTCCCCGGGAGCCCCGTCTCCTCGCACCTGCCCCCTCCTTCCGACCCATGACCGCCCCTTCCGCCCCCGCCGCCGGCCGCATGGCTGCGGTCAACGAGATGACCCGCCTCCTCCGCCTGCTGTTCGAGGTCGAGCGCGAGTTCGTCCGCACCGCCTCCACCCTCGTCCCCCGCGTCGGCGAGCCGGAGCTCAAATACCTCGTCTGCCAGCACGTCTGGGAGTCCGCCGGCCACGCCCGCTTCCTGCGGGAACGCGGCCGCGAGCTCACGACCTTCGGCGCCACCGACGCCGTCCGCGACTCGCTCCGCCGGATCTTCGCCGAGGCCGCCGGCACCGCCGCCGCCGACCCGCTCGTGATCGCCGCCGGCTTCTACGGCGTGCTCCAGCCCGCGCTGCTCGCCGCCTACCGCCACTATCTCCGGGTCACCGACCCGCTCGCCGACTGGCCCTCCAAGAAGCTCGTCGAGGAGTTCATCCGCGACGGCGAGCGCCAGCAGCGCGAAATCGCGCCCTACCTGCGGGGGGTCGACGCCCAGGCCTGGTCGGCGCACCTCGCGGAGGCGCTGGGCGAGCTCGGCGGCTGGCTCGGCCAGGAGCCCCGCCGCCCCCTCCCCGCCGGCTACGCCTGGTCGCACGAGCGCACCCCCTACACCCACCCGGCCACCTGCAACCGCCGCCCCTATCCCGTCTGCTCCAGCGTCTTCGGCTTCGATCCCCAGCAGGACCCCATCATCCGCCCCTGGCTCACCGACCCGCAGACCGACGCCCGCGTCATCCGCCTCATGGTCTACGTCTGGCTGATGATGGAAATGGACGCCATCGACTACCTCGCCACCGTGTTCATCGAGACGCCCGGGGCGCCGTTCGACCTGCACTACGACCTGGCGCGCCACCTGTGGGACGAGTCGCGCCACAGCCAGTTCGGCTTCCGCCAGCTCCCCAAGCTCGGCGTCGACCTCCAGACCGTCGAGCACTCCCTCGACCTCTACCACATCCTGATCCAGATGCCGCCGCACGAGCGCTACGCGATGATGACGATGGAATTCGAGGCGAACAGCTTCCCCACCAAGGCGACCGTGATGGACCGCGTGCGCGAGCTGAACGACTTCGAGGCCGACACGCTGCTGGCCTTCGACCGCAACGACGAGCAGAACCACGTCCGCTACGGCCACCGCTGGCTGCCCGAGATGATGGCGCTGTTCGGCGAGACCCGGCCGGTCGAGGAGTTCGTCCAGGCGACCCGGGAGAAATTCACCGCGCTGGCCAAGATCCACGGCGGCCAGGTGCCGCACTCCCTCCCCGCCAGCCGCCGGCTGACCGGCGAGAAGATCCGCCAGCTCGCCGGCGTCGCCTGACGCCGCGCCGGTCCGCCCGGGCCGGGGCCTGAATGATCGGCGGCTCGCCGCTTGAAAGTGCGGGGCGTCTGTCTTTCCTGAGGGGCGGATGTCCGCCCCCCTGCCGCGCCTGCTCGCGCTCTACTGCAGCCTCGCCCTGGCCGCGCTCGCCGGCAACCCGCTCGTCGCGCTCACGGTCGAGCCGCTGACCCCCGCCGCCGCCGTGGCCGCGGAGGCCGACGCCGCCCGGGTGCTCGCCGCGGCGCAGCTGCCGACGCCCGCAGCGGTCCGCGCGCTGCCGGGCTTCGACCCCGCGCTGCAGCCGCTCAGAT
>CAIKTR010000111.1 GCA_903830425.1 uncultured Opitutia bacterium | reverse complement strand
TGACGCCGCAGGCGGCGGTGGTGCCGGCGACGGACCAGGCGGCGGTGATTTCGAGGGTGAGGCCGGTGCCCCGGATCGAGGCCTGACCCGGGCGGGCGCGCATCGGGAGGGGCGAGTGCAGGAAGAAGGTCACGGGGAGCGCCTGGGCGAGTTCGAACTCATCGATGATCTCGAGGCAGTCGGGGGTGGGCGAAACCAGGCTGCGGTGGCAGGCGAGCACGGGGGGCAGCCAGGTCCGGCTGGTGTCGATTTTGGCGGTGAGGGAGGTGCCGTCGCCCCGGGCGATCCAGTCGGCGGCGTGGGGCGAGGGGTTTAGCTGGGCGCAGCCCGCGGGCACCGCCAGGTTGTGGGCGATCTCGCTCTTCATGAACGGCAGGTTGGCGGCGTCCTCGTAGGGCACGGCCCCCCGGTCGATGGCGAAGGGCTCGCCGCCCGCCTCGAGGATGAACGAGCCCTTGTCCCGGTGGCAGTGGCCGGCGCCCTCCATGGCGCCGACGAGGAACAGGCGCACGCTGGTCTCGCCGAGGAGGCGGAAGCTGGAGACGGTGCCCGCCTTGGCGAGCTTGGTGAAGGCGGGGAGGTGGACGGCCTCCTCGGGGCAGCGGGCCGGGCCGTGGATCACGGCGAAGCAGCCGTCGAAGGACCAGTCGCGCTTGACCTTCTTGCCGCGGCGGAGGCAGTCGGCCATGAGCCCCTGCCACAGGGGCGTGCCGAGGGCGGCGGCGAGCATGCCGATGGCGTCCACCGCCACGGTGTCGCCGACGGTGTCGGCGATGGGGTGGTAGGAACCCGGCTCGCCCGCGGTGGAGAGGAGGGAGGCGATGTAGTTGTCCATCAGCCGCAGCTTGGGGGGAATCATGGCCCGGAGGTCCTTGCCGCGCAGGCGGGCGAGGGCGGCGAGGGCGGGCAGGGAGGCGCGGAAGCTGTTGGACCAGTAGCCGACCCCCTCGTTGGTGGAGCCGTCGGGCTGGATGTAGCGGTCGATGATCTCGTAGAGGTCGCGCTCGCAGACATCGATGTCAGCCATGGTGCGCGGCCAGGCCCGCTGCAGGACGAGGAGGCCGAGGATCCGCCCCAGCCCGATCATGTGGTGCTGGTTGCAGTTCCACATGTACTCGTACTGGAGAAAGGCCTCGCGGATGCGCGGCAGTCCCTTGTGGGCGATGGCGTACCGCACGAGGTGCTCCCCCTGCGGGGTGAACCACGCGCCCGCCCAGTCGAGGGCGAGGGCGACCCCGGCCGTCACATGCGCCTCGGGGAACCCGCGGGTATCCCAGGTCGAGCCGGGGAAGCTCTGCATGAAGTGCGGGGCCCAGGTGGTGGTGTGGGCGAGGCTCACGGCGATCCGCGCGGCGAAGCGCAGGCAGGCCGGATCCTTGTCGATCAGCCCGACAAACGCGCAGACCGGCGCGTCGATGTGGAAGGAGCGCGTGTTGGCGTCCCGCTCCCGCGACTGGATGGACCAGATGTCCCCCGAGCCCAGGAAGCGCCCGATCTGCGCCTCCGGCGTTCGGGAGTCGTTCATGGCGTCCCGCGCGGCGGCGCGGAGCTGGTCCATGATCGGCTGGTAGAGCGGGGACAGCGCCTTGTGCCGGAGGGCCTCCAGCTCCTTGGCGTCAAAGTAGAGGCCGAACCGCGGGGTGTAGTCCACGGCGGAGCCCTCCGCGTGCAGCCAGCCCGTCCAGTCCCGATTGAAGGGGGTCGTGCGGGCCAGCATGGCTTTGCGCCGCGCGCCGTGGGCGCAGCCGATCCAGTACAGCCAGAGCTCATCCATGCCGTCGCGGGCGGAGGCGATGGTGAGGCGGATGCGCTCGAGCGTGGTGCCGCGGACGACGCCCTCGAACTCATGCGCGCTGCCGCGTCCCGGCTCCGCGTCGATCAGGGTGCGTTCGACGCCGTCGACCGTGGCGACGACGGTGAGGGTGACGTGTTTGGGGCAGGCGGCGCGGACCATCAGCCGGTCGTAGCCGGTGAGGGTGACGCGCAGGTCGCGGGTAAACGACAGCAGGGGCGTGGCGGCGCGGCGCCGGGCCGGCTTGGCGGCGGGCGGGCGGTCCCAGGCGAGGGTGACAAAGCACCAGAACTGGCTGGCGCGGATCTGGTCGGGGGGCAGCGGGCCGAAGGCCGGCGGGGCCTCGGGGGCGATGCCCACGGTGCTGACGTGGGCCGGGGCGCGGGTCCGTGCGCGGGGCGGCCGGGGGGAGCCCGGGGCGGTCAGCGCGTAGTGGGCAAGGGGGGAAAGATGCTCGTCCCAGAAGGGCTCAATGATGGCCTCGGCCTCGTTGAGCAGGACCGGTGACCGGAGGGTGGGAGCAGCCATGGAAAAAGAGGGGGGACGAGCAGCCGGGCGTGTCGCCCTGGTCCTGCGATCCCCGGGGCGGCCGGCGAGCGGCCGCAGACCTAACACCGATGCAAACAGGAAAACCTACCTAACGAGAAAAAAGCGGCACGGGAGAGCGGTCTCTCCCGTGCCGCCGTGTGAAACCCGATTAGAAGCGCACGCCCGTGGTCAGGCGAATTTCCAGACCATTGCTGCGCGTGATGTCGTTGATCTTGTTCGTCGCGTTGATGACGTTGAGCTGGAAGTCCGTGGGGACCTCCGAGATCGTCGTCGTGTAGTTCGCGAACAGATCCAGGATATTTTCCGACGGCACGATGACGAAGTTCGAAACGCCCTGGGTGACGTTATACGCGGCGGTCATGCGGAGCGCGCCGCCGAGGCTGAGGTTCTTCAGCGCGCCGCTCGTGAAGTTATACTTCCCGATGATGTTGCCGCGGTGTTCCGGGGACTTCACCAGGCGGAGAC
>CAIKTR010000110.1 GCA_903830425.1 uncultured Opitutia bacterium | reverse complement strand
TCTGCGAAGGCCGCGTTTCCGCGCGCCGTGGCCGCCGCCACCGCGTCCTCGTCCACCCCGGCCGCCGCCCGCTTCGCCGGCGTCGGCTCCCAGTAGCCCGCCTCCCCCGGCAGGCCCTGCCCGCTCCGGGCGGCCTCGCCCGCGGCGATGTTCAGCAGGTTCGCCAGCGGACTCCCCGCCCCTTCCAGCAGATAGTGGTCCCGGATCGCGGCCGTCAGGTCCTCGGGAAACCGCCACTCCTCCAGGATGATCGCCGCCGCCGCGCAGTTGTGCAGCCCCGCCGTCGCGATTTCCCACTCCGCCAGCCCCGTCTCGCCCCCCGCAAACCCGCCCGGCCCGGTCGCGTCGCGCAGCATGCGGTCCAGCGCGATCTTGCCGGTCGAGCGAAGCAGCCCCGCCGTGTAGGCCAGCCGCGGATCGAGCCCCGCCGCCGGCGCCAGCGCCTCCATGATCAGCGCGGTCAGCAGCGAGTTCTCCCGCAACTGCGCGCCGGATAATCCATAGAGCGGCAGCTTCTGGTCCGAAATCTGCGCCACCGCCGCGAACCCCGTCAGCCGGTAGACTTCCTTGAACCCCACCCGCGCCAGCGCCTCCACCAGCGACGACGAGGGCTGGCCCGTGCCGTACACCGCGCTGTTCGCCACCCGGATGATCCGCGCCGTCAGCGCCGCATCGCGGCGCAGCAGCTCCGTGGCGTCGGACAGGTCCGTCCGCATGTCGAGCAGCAGGCGGCCCAGCTGCGCCAGGATTTGCGGCGCCGCGGGCAGGACCTTGACGACGTGCAGCAGCATCTCGCGGGAAATCGGAGTGGCAATCATGGGCAGTGGGGTAACGGGAGTTATCGGCACGGGGCGGGCAAAGTTGACCGCGATGTGACGCGCGCGGCACCGGGGCGAAATCGTCCTCAAGCGGGCCCCGCCGCGGGCCGATCAAGCCTGCAGCCTTGGCCCGCCGCACCGGCGCGCCCGGGATCGACCGTCCTGCCGCATGCCCGCCCCGCCTCCCTCCCCCGCCCCGGTGGCCGCCGCCCCCTACGCCGAAGCCGAGATCAAGCGGCGGATCGACGCGTGCCCCAAGCTGGCCTCGCTCCAGAGCGCCAACCGGGCCCTCAGCGAGCTCGTCCGCTCCGAAAGCAGCGTCAACTCCCAGATCGCCGCGGTCATCCGCCGCGACCCGTCGCTCGCCGCCCGGCTCCTGCGCATGGTCAACTCCGTGTACTTCGGCCTCTCCACCCGGGTGAACAACATCGAGGAGGCCGTCTTTTTCCTCGGCCTGCGCCAGATCCGCGAGCTCTCCATGGCCACGCCGGTCCTCGAGGAGCTGGAGCAGTTCCAGGCCCAGACCTCCGGCGTCCTGCCGTGGAAGCAGCTCTGGGCCCACAGCATCGGCACCGCCGTGCTCACGCGCGAGATCCTCGCCTCAACCGCGCTCTACTTCGACGACGACACGGACTACCTCGTCGGCCTGCTCCACAATGTCGGCAAGGTCGTCATGGCCTACGCGTTCCCGGCCGAGCTCGCCGCCCTGCTGACCGCGCCGCCCAGCGACCCGGCGGCGATCTGCCAGCTGGAGCGCACGCTGATCGGCTGGGACCACGGCCAGATCGGGGCCCACTACCTGGCGCGCCACCAGCTCGCCGAGGAGATCATCCTGGCCGTCCGCCACCACCACGAGCCCGGCCGCGCGCCCCGCCACCAGTCGCTCGCCGCCGGCGTGCAGGTCGCCGACGCCCTCGTGCGCCACAGCGGCATCGACGGCGGGTTCGAGCAGGCCGTCCCGGTCGCCGCGGAGGAGTGGCTCGGGCTCGAGGGCTGGAGGATCCTCTACGGGGCCGACGGCCCCGAGAGCATGCTCGCCCGCGCGGCGGTCGCCAACACCCTGCAGCGCCTGCCCGCCACGCTGCAGGGCCTGCTCTAGCCCGGGCCCTTCACTTCCCCCGCCCTTGTGCCGATCTCCCCTGCCATGCCCGAGACCCTGAGCGATCCCCTCCCCGGGGTCGCGCCCGCCCCCGCCGCCCCGCCCGACGCCGCCGCCGGCCTGGGCGCCTGGGAAACCAGCGCCGACCCCGCGTACTGCCGCGATCTCCACGGCCGCCTGCTCGCCGCGAACCCGGCCTTCGCCCGCCTCTTCGGCCGCTCCGCCGAGGCGCTCGTCGGCACGCCCGTCGCGGCCCTCCTGCCCGCCGAGGACGCCGCCCGGCTGCCCGCCACCCTCGCCGCGCTCGCCCACCCGCCCCACCAGGCCACCAGCGAGCACCGCTGGCTCACCTCGCGCGGCGTCCGCTGGTTCGCCTGGGAGGAGGCCGCGCTGACCAACGCCGCCGGCGAGGTCACCGCCATCCGCGCCACCGGCCGCGACATCACCCGCCAGCGGCTCACCGAGGAGCAGTTCCACCGGCTGTCCAGCGCCGTCGAGCAGTCGCCCGTCACCATCGTGATCACCGACCTCGCGGGCCGGGCCCAGTACGTCAACCCCAAGTTCACCGCCGTCAGCGGCCACACCCTCGAGGACGTGCTCGACCAGAACATCGAGGTGCTGCGCGACGGCCATCCCGACGCGGACTCGTACGACCGCCTCTGGCAGACCGTGCAGACCGGCGGCGAGTGGCGCGGCGAGCTGGCCACGCGCCGCGGGGACGGCGGCCTGGTCTGGGAGTCCGTCAAGGTCTCCTGCCTGCGCAGCCCGGCCGGGGAGATCACCAACTACCTCTGCCTGCGCGAGGACATCAGCGAGCGCAAGAAGCTCGAGCACGACCTCCGCCAGGCGTACAAGATGGAGACCCTGGGCACGCTCGCCGGCGGCATCGCGCACGACTTCAACAACGTGCTCGCGATCATCAACGGCTACGCCGAGATCTGCCTGCAGGGGACCCCGGACGCCGCCCTGCTCCAGAAGAGCCTGCGCGAGATCCGCTCCGCCGCGCAGCGCGCCGGCGGGCTGGTGCGCCAGATCCTCACCTTCAGCCGCAAGACCGAGATCCGGTTCGCCGCCATCGACCTCAACCAGCTCGTGCGCGACCTGGTCAAGCTGCTCGACGAGACGTTCCCCCGCACCGTCACCTTCGCCCTCGAGCTGCAGCCGCAGCTGCCGCCGCTGCTCGCCGACCTCAACCAGCTCCAGCAGGTCATCCTCAACCTGTGCGTCAACGCCCGCGACGCCATGCCCGACGGCGGGGTCATCACCCTCGCCACCCTCGTCCACGCCGGCGGGATCCAGGGCCACAACGCCGTCGCCGGCCGCAGCTACGCCTGCCTCCGGGTCAGCGACACCGGCACCGGCATGAGCCCCGAGGTGCGCGGCCGGATCTTCGAGCCCTTCTTCACCACCAAGCAGGGCAACCAGGGCACCGGCCTCGGCCTCGCCGTCGTCTACGGCATCGTCGACAGCCACCAGGGCGCCATCGAGGTCGACAGCACCCCCGGCGCCGGCAGCGTGTTCAGCGTCTGCCTGCCCCTCGCCGTCAGCGCCGTCGTCGCGCCGACCGCCGCGGTCAACAGCGACTTCCCCGGCGGCACCGAGTCGCTCCTGATCGTCGACGATGAGCGCTCCCTGCGCGACCTCCTCGCCCAGACCTTCCGCCACAAGGGCTACCAGACGGCCACCGCCGCCAACGGCTACGAGGCCATCGACATCATCAGCGACCCCGCCCGCCACTTCGACCTCATCCTCCTCGACCTCAACCTGCCCGGCGCCACCGGCCTCCAGGTCATGAAGGTCATCCGCCTGTGCCGCCCCCAGGCCCGGGTGCTCGTCCTCAGCGGGCTGATCACCCCGGAAACCCGGGCCGACTTCCAGCACCTCGGGCAGCGCGACTTCATGCAGAAGCCCCACACCCTGGACGAGATGGGCCGCCGGCTCCGCACCATCCTCGACGCCCCGCGCGCCCCGGCGGCCGGGCCCTGAACCCCTCCCCGGCCGGGAGAATTCGTTTCAGATTGGCGCCGCCCGAGCCGATAGCTTGGCCGGGCAAGTTCACGACCCTCCATTCACATGGAATGTCTTATCACACATGAATCACAGCGTCCCCACGCCTGTGCCACTAGGCATACGCCGGGCCCTGCAATGTCTGGCGCTGCTGCTGCCCGCCCTTGTCCCCATGACCATGCGGGCCGCCATGCGGCAGCGGGCCATGCTCAGCCCCCCAGCGGGGCGACACGGGGCGGAGCCGGCCGCCTACCTGCCCGCCCTCGGCGCGCCGCCCCTCCGCTTTGCCGACGGGACGCCCGCTCCCGAGCGGGTGACGCGGCCGGCAGCGGCGGCGCCCCCGCTGCCGGGCCGGACCCGGACCGAATCGTCCGTGGCCCTGGCCAACGCCGCCGCCGCCCAGTCCACCACGGTCCACGGCGGGAGCCCGCTCCCGCGCAGGACCCCCGCCGCCGAGGCCCCGGAGGGCACTCCGATTGCTGACCCGGAGGCACCGTCGTCCATTCTGCCGGATGAAATCCGCCCGCAGGTCCGACCCGAGGATTTCCTGCCGTACTTCCAACTGCCCAGCCCGGTCCCGCCCGCCGGCGGCGTGAACCCGGGAGACCCCCTCCCGCCCCACACCCCGACAACGGCGCGTCCGCCCACCAGTTCCGCCACCTACCGCCAAACCCCGTGATGATTCCCCGCCGCCTGCCGCTGTCCCGCCTCCTCGGCGCCGCCCTCACCCTGGGGCTCGCCGGCTGGATGCCGGCCCCGCTGCTGGCCACCGGGGCGCCGGCGCCCGCCGCCCATGCGGGCCCCCGCCCGGCCCCGGCGGCCCGCCAGCCCGCGGCCGACGAGGCCCACGGCCTGCTCAACCTCGGCACCCGGCTGACGGACCGCGGCGACTACGAGTCCGCCGAGATCGCCTTTCGCCAGATCCTCAACGCCCGCGGCGCCGCCCCGGACGCCACCAAGTCCGCCCTGCTCGGGCTGGCCCGCCTGCACCGCAAGCAGGGCGCGCTCACCAAGGCCGCCGCCATCTACGAGAAGTTCCTCAAGGAGTTCCCCGGCGACGAGCACACCCCGGACGCGCTGCTCGAGCTCGGCCGCACCCTGCGCGCCATGGGCGCCCACCGGCTGGCCCTCAGCCGCTTCTACAGCGTGATCAACTCCACCCTCAAGCTGCCGGCCGCGGGCTTCGAGCACTACCAGCTGCTCGCCAAGACCGCCCAGTTCGAAATCGCCGAGACCCACTTCCAGGCCGGCGACTTTGCCGAGGCCGGCCGGTTCTTCGCGCGCCTGCGCCTGCTCGACCTCGCCCCCGCCGACCGGGCCCGCGCCCACTTCAAGGCCGCCTACTCCCTCCACCTGCAGGGCGACCACGAGGGCGCCACCACCATGCTGCGCGCCTACCTGGAACAGTGGCCCGACGACGAGAACGTCCCCGAGGCGCGCCACCTCCTCGCCACCGGCCTGCGCACCCTCGGGCGGACGCAGGAGGCCATGGCCGTGACGCTCGAGCTGCTGCGCAAGGAGCAGGCCCGGCCCGGCGCCGACCCGAAGCGCTGGATCTACTGGCAGCGCCGCACCGGCAACGAGCTCGCCAACGACTTCTTCGAGCACGGCGACCTCGCCAACGCCCAGGCCCTCTACGGCCGCCTCGCCGCCCTGTCCGAGGACCCCGCCTGGCGCCTGCCCGTCAGCTACCAGCTGGCCCTCTGCCACGAGCGGCTCGGCGACGTGGCGCGCGCCCAGCTCGCCTACCAGGGGATCGTCGACGCGGCCAAGCAGGCCCCCACGCCGGAGCTCGCCGAGCTCGGCCGCCTCGCCGCCTGGCGGCTGGGCCACCTCGCCTGGAACGACGCGCTGCACCGCCAGGTCACCAGCATTTTCGAAACCACCACCGGCCGGGCGCCTCCGCCCCCGGCCGCCCCCCGCCCACCCGCCAGCCACCTATGAGCCAACTCGCCACCCTCCAGCAGCACCAGCAACTGTGCGACGACATCCACCAGTGCGTCCTGGATGAGAACCGCTTCCTGCGCCAGCACCAGCGGGTGCCCGACGCGGCCCTGCTCACGCGCAAGCGGAGCCTGCTGGACCAGCTCGACCACTCCCTCGCCGCGCTCCGCGCCCTCCCCGCCGCCTCGGCGCGCGATGCCTCGCTCCAGGCCGGGCTCGAGAAGACCCGGGCCCGGATCCTCCAGATCCTCCAGCTCGACAAGGAGAATGAGCAGCTCCTGCTGCGCTGCAGCCTCGCCGGCGCCCACGCCGGCGGCGCCCCCGCGGCGCCCACCCCGGCCGCCGCCCTCCTGCAGAAAATCTACGCCCGCTGCGCGTAACCCCCGCCCCGGGTCCGCCGGCAGGTGGACCAGGCGACCCCCTCGCCCCGTCCACCCCCGGGTTCAGACCCGGCGGACACCCGGCACACCCGCGGGCTCAGCCCCGGGCGCCCCCGTCCTGGACGGGAAAGTGATTGCGGCCGCGCTGGCCGGGCGCGGCCACCTCCAGCAGCGAGCCCACGGCGGCCAGTTGCTGCGCCACCTCGGCCACGAGGCCCGGAAGCTCGGCGGGGCTGAGGCCCAGCCACTGGAGTTGCAGCGCCTCCGGCGGCGCCGGGCACGCCAGCGGCTCAGTGCAGACCGCCGTGCGCAGCCATTTGGCGGCCAGCAGCAGGGCGGCCATCCGCGCCTGGCCGGCGGACGCCCGCGGGGCGTATTGCCAGCGGAGCGGCTCGGACATGGCCGGGGGGAAATTCCACTGCCGCAGCAGCGCGGCGCCCACCTCCGCCTGCGTGAAGCCAAAGGCCGCGCGCTCGGCCTCCGTCGCCTCGCGCGGGAATCCCGCGTGCCGCAGGGTGAGCGCCGGCGCATGATAGAGCGCCCACTCGTCGATCGCCACCATGCCCACGCCGTGCAGCAGCCCGATGGTGTAGGCCACGTTCGCATCCTGCCCGGTCCGCTGCGCGAGGATTTCCGCCGCCAGCGCACAGGCCACCGCCTGCGTCCACAGGGTGTCGGCGTCGATCCCGTAGACATCCAGCGACCGGATGAGCACCTGCGACGACACCGCATAGGCCACCAGGTCGTACACCTCGTCGTAGCCGACCCACTGCACCGCCTCCTCCACGGTGGCGCAGCGCACGCCCTTGCTGAAATACGCGCTGTTGGCGACCTGCAGCACCCGGACCGCGATGCCCGGATCCAGGCGGATGAGCGCCACGATCTCGGCCATCTCGCCCTGGCGGTCGCCCAGCAGCTGCTTGAGCCGCGGCAGCACCTTCGGCGCCGCGGGCAGGTGCCGCAACGCCCGCACGATGTCTTCGGGGGAAAAGGCGCTGAGCGTGGAGAGGGCGACGTCGGCAATCATGGCAGGGGAATGGCCCATGATCGGCGCAAACGCGCCCGACTATCGCGGTTTTTCACGCGCCGCGGCGGGGCCGCCGGGGCAATGGGCTCAAGCGCCGCCGCCGCGTGACGATAGATTGGCTTCATGGCCGAACGCCCCGCCTCGACCCCGCACCCGCGTCGGTTCCTCCGGACCCTGCTCGGCGTGCTGCTGGCCGAGGCCCTGCTGGCACTCATTTTCCCGCACCTGCCCCCGATGGGGCCCGGCGTCGCCGCCCTGGGACACGCGGCCGCGATCCTGGCGCTGGTCGCCCCTTGGCTCTGGTCCGCGGGCTCCCCCGGCGGCCGCGCCGGACCCGCGCCGGGCGGCGCCCCGCTCCGCGACCAGCGGGCCCTCGTCTGCGAGACCGACCCGGCCGGGCGAATCGTCCACGTCAACGCCTCCTTCTGCCGCCTCAGCGGCTACCCGGCCGCCGAACTCATCGGGCTGGACCCCCGCCGCCTCGAGGCCGGCGACTCTCCCGACGCCGCCGAGCACGAGCGGCAGGCGGTCCTGGCCCGCGAGGGCGCGTGGTCGGGCGAGGTCTCCCTCCGGGCCAAGGACGGCTCCCTCTGCTGGCTGCAGTGCACCCTCACCCCGCTGCGGGACGAGCGCGGCCGGATCACCGGGCAGCGGCGCAGCCACACCGACATCACGGCCCAGAAGCGCCATGCGGACACCCTCCGCGCGAGCGAGGAGCGGTTCCGCGCCCTCTTCGACGAGGCCCCGCTCGGCTACCACGAGCTGGACGCCGCGGGCCGCATCGTGCGGGTCAACCAGACGGAGCTGCAGCTGCTCGGCTACACCGCGGCCGACATGCTCGGCCACACCGCGGCCGAGTTCTCCGAGCATCCCGCCGAGGCCGCGGCCGCCATCCGCGGAAAGCTGGACGGCCGGCTGGACCCCGGGCAGTCCTTTGAGCGCCGGTTCCGGCGCCAGGACGGCTCGCACCTGAGCGTCCTGCTGAGCGACAAGCTCATCCACGACGCGGCGGGCCGCATCGTCGGCCTGCGCAGCTCCGTCCAGGACAACAGCGCCCGCAAGCTCCAGGAGCTCCGCCTCCAGACCCTCACCGAGCGCCTGCAGCTGGCCGCCGAGTCCGGCCAGATCGGCATCTGGGACTACGATGTGGACCAGCAGCGGATCCTGTGGGACGAGCGCATGTTCACCCTGCACGGGCTGGCCCCCGGCGCGTTCGACGGCACCCAGTCGGGGTGGCTCAGCCTGGTGCACCCCGCGGACCACGCGCCCCTGCAGCTGCTGTTCGGCCCCGGGCCCACCGACCTGGAGGCCATCGACGCCAGCTGCCGCCTCCGGTCCCCCGCCGGCGCCGAGCGGGTGCTCCACCTCCGGGCCCGCGTGCAATGCGACGCCGACCGGCGCATCCGCCGCGCCGTCGGCGTCGCCTGGGACGTCACCGCCGAGCGCCAGGCCCAGGCCGAGATTGCCCGGGCCCGCGACGAGGCCGAGCAGCTCAACACCCGCCTCGCCGCCGCCGTCACCCGCGCGGAAACGCTCGCCCAGGTCGCCGCCGCCGCCACCCAGTCCAAGTCCGAGTTCCTCGCGAACATGAGCCACGAGATCCGCACCCCGCTCAACGCCATCATCGGCATGAGCGGGCTGCTGCTGGAATCCCGCCCCACCGGCCCCGCCCGCGAGTTCGCCGAGACCATCCGCTCCAGCGGCGACACGCTGCTGGCGCTGATCAACGACATCCTCGACTACTCCAAGATCGAGGCCGGCCACCTCGAGCTCGAGCACGCCCCCTTCGACCTGCGCGACTGCGTGGAATCCTGCCTCGACGTCCTCGCCGCCCGCGCCGCCGAGAAAAAAATCGACCTGCTCTACTGGATCGATGTCGACGCGCCGCCGGCCGTCCTCGGCGACATCACCCGCCTGCGCCAGATCCTCGTCAACCTCCTCAGCAACGCCGTGAAGTTCACCGCCCGCGGCGAGGTGTTCGTCAACCTCGGCGTCGACGCCTTCCTCCCCGACGGCACCGTCCGGCTCTCGGTCGCCGTGCGCGACTCGGGCATCGGCATCCCGCCCGACCGGCTCGACCGGCTGTTCAAGTCCTTCAGCCAGGTCGACGCCTCGACCACCAAGCACTACGGCGGCACCGGGCTGGGCCTCGCCATCTGCAAGCGGCTGGTCGAGCTCATGGGCGGACGCATCTGGGTCGAGAGCGTGCCGGGCAGCGGCAGCACCTTCGCCTTTGAACTCACGGTGACCCCGGCCCCGCTGCCGCCCCCGGCCGCCAGCCGCGGCACCGCCGACCTCACCAACCGCCGCGCCCTGGTCGTCGATGACAACGCCACCAACCGGCGCATCCTCTGCCTGCAGCTCGGCTCCTGGGGCCTCCTGCCCAGCAGCGTCGCCTCCGGGGCCGAGGCCCTCGCCCGCCTCGCGCAGGGGGAGTCCTACGATGTGGCCATCCTCGACCTGCAGATGCCGGAGATGGACGGCCAGCAGCTCGCCGCCCAGATCCGGCGGCACCGGACCCCCGCCCAGCTGCCCATCCTCATGTTGACCTCGCTCGGCCATGCCGGCGCCGCCGCCGAACTCGGCATCGCCGCCCGCGCCAGCAAGCCCGTCAAGCCGTCCGTGCTGTTCGACCTCCTCGTCGAGGTGTTCCACGGACCCAAGGCCCCGCGCGCCACCAGCGTCGATCCCGGGTCCGCCGGCGAGCTGCTCGCCCAGACCCACCCCCTCGTCATCCTCATCGCCGAGGACAACGTGGTGAACCAGCGCGTCGCCAAGCTCATGCTCCAGCGCCTCGGCTACCTCGCCGACTTCGTCGGCAACGGCCGCGAGGCCGTGCAGGCCCTCGAGCGCAAAACCTACGATCTCGTCCTGATGGACATGCAGATGCCGGTGCTGGACGGGCCCGACGCCACGGTCGAAATCTGCGCGCGCTGGCAGCCCGGCGAGCGGCCCCGCATCGTCGCGATGACGGCCAACGCCCTGGCGACCGACCGCGCGCGCTGCCTCGCCGCCGGCATGGACGAGTTCGTCAGCAAGCCCGTGCGGCTGCAGGACCTCCGCCAAACCCTGCTCGACACGTCCGCGCGCCCGGCGCCCGCGGCCGTCTGACCCGCCCGACCGGCCGGACCCGGCCCGCCATGCGCAAGAACCCGCTCGAATACTACCGCATCCTCGGCCTGCCGCCGGGCAGCGGCGCGGCCGAGCTCAAGCGCGCCTACCGCCAGCTGATCCAGCGCTGGCATCCGGACCATTTCAAATCCCGGTCGCTGATGCAGACCACCGCCGAGGACCTCACCAAGGAGATCAACGAGGCCTACGAGCAGCTCTACAAGAAACAGCTCTACAAAAGATTCCTGACAAAGACCGCGCCCCGGTCGGCCGCGCCCTTCACCCCGGCGCGCCCCGCCCGGCCCGCCGCCGGAGAGCCGGCGCCGCCCCGCGCCAAACGCCGGCCGGTGGACCCGGCTCCCCCGGCTCCGCCGAGGCGGAAAACCCGCTGGCGTCCCCGCCGCGGGACGTGGATCCGGGCCGCCGTCGGGCTGGGCGTGATCGCCGCCCTGCTCGCCGCCCGCTCGTGCGCACCTGAATTCATCGCCGACCTGCGCGCCGTGATCCATGCCGTCGCCAACGCTCCGGCCCCCGCCCGGCCCGAGCCGGGGCCCGCCCCCGCCGCCGACCGCGCCGTCCCCCGCCCGCCGTCCCGCCCCGCCCCTCTCCCGCTCCCCG
>CAIKTR010000109.1 GCA_903830425.1 uncultured Opitutia bacterium | reverse complement strand
CGGCCGCGAGCAGCCCGGCGCCCGCCCGCTCCAGGCGGTCGAGCGACCGGAGCGGCCAGGCCGGCCGCGGGCCCAGCCCGGACAACTGCAGGACCTGCCCGCGGTCCGTCACGAGATAGGTGGACGGTCCGCGCTGGACCATCGTCCGGACGCGGCCCGGGGCCGTGCCGAGGTCGAGGCGCCGGAGCCGTTCGCCGTCGCAGTCGGTCTGGGTCAGCACGCCCCGGGTATCGCAGGCCAGCAGGGTCGGCCCGGCCAGCCAGCCGAGCGCGGTGATCGGGAAGTCGCCGAGGCGAATGACGCGCGCGCTGGCGCCGTCCGCGGTCACCACCGTGAGGTTGCCCCGGTCGTCGCCCACGGCGGCCGTGCCGTCGGCGGCGACGGCCAGGGCCCGGGGCACCTGGTCGAGGACGCGCTGCCACCGGACGACGCCCGCGGGGGTCACCTGGGCCAGCCGCGCCTGCTGGGTGGCAAACCAGACGTCGCGCCCGTTGGTGGCCAGCAGGCGCGTGCAGAAATTCGTCGCGACCGGGGGCGCCGCGGCCGCCGGCGTCCGGGGGTCCAGCCAGAGCAGAAAATAGTCCTGGCCGAAACCGGAGCGCCCCAGGCAGAAGACGAGGCGCCCGTCATCGAGCGCCCGCACCCCCGCCAGCAGCCCGTCGAAGCGACCGTCCGCCGGAGGGCGGGCCGGCGGCGCGGTCAGGGCGCGGAGGCGGCCGCTGGCGTCGGCGGCCAGCACCCGGCTGGAAACCGGGTCGAGGACCAGGTCGAAGAGCGGGCCGGGATCATCGGCCGGCGGCGAGCGCAGGGCGATGGTGTCGAGGCAGCCGGTGATCCGGCCCTGGGTCGAGTCGACCGCCCAGTTCTGGCGCGTGGTGCGGGTCGGCACCGCGGTGGCCACGAGGGCGAGGGAGCGCCGGAGCCCGCTGGTCCAGGCGAGGAAGCCGGCGAGCAGCACGGCGGTTGCGAGCGCGGCCAGGCGCAGTCGGGCGGGCGAGGCCCAGACGCGGATCGCGGGGGAGGTCCGGGGCGCGGGGGCCGGGGCGGCGGAGGTCGCGGGGGGCATCGGGGGAGGCGCTAGCCGTTGGGGTCGAGTTCCGGATGATCGAGAAACGACGCATCCAGCCGGTTGCGCGCGACGATCTCCTCCACGGCCTTTTGCATCAGCCCCTGAATCTTGCCGGCGGCGGCCGTCGAGGTGACCTTGCCCTGGACCAGGTCCACCAGTGTCTGCTTGAAGTCGTTCACCAGCTGGCTGCCGGGCGGGAAAAACCCCGCGATGCCGTTGAGCTGGATCTCCGCGTTGCCGCGCCGGACCACGTGCTCGAACGGGGCGGTGAAGCGCCGGGGCAGGGTCACGTTCCGGACCATCACCCGGCCGGAGGGGCGGAACCGGCCCGAGGCCACCTGCCCGTCGAGGTAGGGCTGGTAGCCGGCCGGGGAAAACCAGAAGTGGAGGAAGTCCATGACCCGGTCGGTCTGCGCCTGGTCCTTGCGGATGATGCCGATGTACTCGCCCGAGGCGCTTTCGATGCCGCGGGCCGGGGCCTGCACGAGGGCGTTGACCTGCGACGGCGGGTCGAACGTCCCCCAGCGAAACCGCCCGGCGCCTGCCAGGTCGTCGTCCAGCTGCACCAGCAGGCTCGACTGGTCGAGGTGGATGGCGGCGACGCCGTTGAGGAAGAGGGTGTAGGACTCCGCGTCGGCCGACGGGGTGTCGACAAGGAAGTCCGCGGGGACGTAGCGCGTGAGCGACTTGAGGTTGTCGAGGGTCTGGATGAAGGCCGCGTTGTCGTACCGGATCTGCCCGCGCCGGATGGCGGCGAGCAGGCGGGCGTAGTTGACGGTGGGGACGGTGTCGTTGAAGGGATCCTCGGGGTGGTAGGTCCAGTTGCCATCGCGCGCCGGGTCGTAGCACCAGTCCCCCGGCTGGGCGCGGATCAGGTTGAGGTAGGAGCGCGAGTACTGGTCGAAGAGGATCTCGAGCAGCCACTGGTAGAAGCGGTAGTTGCCGCGCAGCGAGAGCGGCACGAGGCCGGCGGCCCGGAGCCGCTCGCAGGTCTGGAGAAATTCGTCCCAGGTCTTCGGCGGCGACAGGCCGAGGCGGTCAAAGACGTCGCGGTTGTAGTACCAGAGCACCTTGACCATCTGGGTGGAGAGGAGGATGCGCTCGCCGCGGCTGTTCGTCGTCTTGCAGAAATTGAAGTCCAGCCCCTCGTTGAGGGGGCGGCCGGTGTAGGGATTGGTCTGGCCGGCGTAGTAGTCGAGGTTGAGGTAGTGGGCGTAGTCGGGGCTGTAGTTGGCCGAGACGATGTCGGGGCGCGGCGCCTGGGAGGCCAGCTGGGTGTTGAGCCAGGTGGGGTAGCCCACGCCGTAGCCGTTGCCCTTGCTCTCGACGAGGACGCGCACCTCGGGGTGGAGCTTTTCGTAGGCGGCGATCAGGGCCTGAAACCCGAGGTCGCGTCCGTCGGCCTCGGAGCCCCCGATGATGCTGATGATGATCTCGTGCGCGGCGGGGTGGGGCGCGGAGGCCGCCGGCGGGGCCGGCGGTTCGGCGGCGAGGCCGGCCGCGGCCGCCGCGCCGGCGGCGAGCAGGGCCCGCGCCCGACGGCGAAGGATCCGCCAGGGCCGGCTCATCGCGGACGGTCCTCCGTCCGGGCGGGCGAGCGGGTCGGGGGCTGGCGGTGGCGGACAAGCATCGGGGTGTGGCGGGTGGTGGCGGGGTGAGGCGACAGGTGCAACCGTCCGGTCTCGATGGGTGTAAGTTTGCTGATGCTGCGTGACAAGCGCGACCGCAGCAGCGGCACATGGCCGGTTCGCCCGATGCCATATCGCGATGCGTCGGCGGTCGGTCCCGAGACTGGACTGGTTGGGCGCAATGGGGGTAGCCGGAATGGGTTGGGACTGAAGAACAAGGCAACTTATGACCGGCCAGGATATTAGGCCGTCCCGCCATGGAAGCACAGAGAAGAGCAGTCCAGCTAATGCAAACGGTATAATACACAGATGTTGGCTATATATAGTAAGTAGTAAGTATGTACATTATACTACCGCAGGCGATACGATTTGGCCGTGAAGGCTACTTCACGAGTCGCAGTTGATGGAGCTCGGGCTTCCTCCGCCCGAGCCGTCTGCTGCGCCCCGAGACAGGATCTGGGAAAACATCCGGCTCATCTCGACCGCCAGTCATGTGCTGGCCGGCTTGACGGGTTTGAGTTGGCCGGCGCTTGCGCAACCTGCGCTCAGGCTGCTCGCCGCCGCTCCGGTCGTGAAGACGTTGGGCGTGACTCGCGTCGCACCCTGGTTTTACCGCCCCGCGTGCTCCCCGTGTTGGTGCCTTACCCGGACTATTTATGAAAACGACATCCAAGCATTTGGCCCGCTCGTTGTTTTGCGTTTGCCTCCTGTTCGCGGCCCCCCGCGCCTGGGCCCTGACCTCTGGGGACTACAGCTACACCGTTGCCAGCGGCGCTGTCACGCTCACCGGCTACACGGGTGCCGGTGGTGCGCTGAGCCTGCCAAGCACGATCGACGGCAATCCCGTCACCAGCATCGGGACCAACGCGTTCCGAAGCTGCAACGGCCTGACGAGCGTGACGATCCCGAGCAGCGTCACCAGCATTGGGGCCTCTGCGTTCTACGGCTGCAGCGGCCTGACGAGCGTGACGATCCCGAGCAGCGTCACCAGCATCGGGACTCAGGCGTTCTACGGATGCACCGGCCTGACGAGCGTGGCGATCCCGAGCAGCGTCACTAGTGACGTGATCCCGCTTATTCGGGCCGCTTGAAGAGTCGGTCTGGGCCCCTAAAAAGGACCCAGACCATGAAAGGAAAACGCTACAATACCGAAGACAAAGTCCGCCTCCT
>CAIKTR010000108.1 GCA_903830425.1 uncultured Opitutia bacterium | reverse complement strand
CGCCGTGCGCTCGGTGCTGGCCTTCAGCCAGGAGCAGGTGGCGAAAAAAATCTCGATAAAACGTCAGTCCTACGCAGATCTCGAAGCAGCGGAGCAACGCGGCGCGATCAGCCTGAATTCACTGCAGCGCGCGGCGGAGGCGATGGATTGCGAACTGGTCTATTTCATCGTGCCCCGTGAAACGGTCGCCCGTACCTACAGTGAACTCGCGCAGTTCCACGACCCCAAGTTCAAGCATCTCCAGGCCACCGAGCACTCCATGGCGCTGGAAAACCAGGCGGTGGGCGATCTCAAGCCCCGGTCGAAATCATGACCACCGATCTGTTTGGACCAGCTAGCGATGCCACGCCGCTCGATAGCGCGGAGCAGTCGGCATTGATTCCGAGCCTGAGCACGCGCGCGGAGTTGAACCAATTCGAGCGGCTTAACATCAACGCCGCACGAGTCTGGGCCATGCGCAAGAGTGTCCTGAACCGTCCGGATCTCGTATCAGACGGGTTCGCCCGCGAACTGCACCGTCGGATGTTCAACCAGGTCTGGTCCTGGGCCGGTCGGTATCGCACCACCGACAAGAACCTCGGTTGGGAAGTGCCCCGACTGGCCGAGGGCGTCCGCAATGCCTGCGACGACGCGAGGGCCTGGCTGGAGCACTCGACCTACCCGTTGCCCGAGGCTGCGGTCCGACTGCATCACCGCTTGGTGCTGATCCATCCATGGCCAAACGGCAACGGACGACACTCGCGCTTGCTGGCCGATGTCGTGATCGCAGCCAAGGGAGGTCAGGAACTGACTTGGGGCGCCGGTCAGGATTTGGTGGCAGCGAGCGAGGTACGCCGGCGCTACATCGAGGCCATCCGGCAAGCAGATCGGGGAGACATCGGGCCGCTGCTCATCTTTGCCCAGGGCTGACCGGCGCCCACACCCGGACACCCCAGAGCCGCCCCCCTGCCCTACTTCAGCGCGAGGTCGACGACCTGGACTTCCTTCACCGCCCATTTGGTGACCGTGAGGCCCTTGGACGTTCGCGTGCTCACGGCAATGGGCGCGAGGTCGAAGTCCAGTTCCCGAATCCGCGCGCCGGAGCGGCCGTCGAGCGAGATGTGCACCAATTTGGGCATGTCCTTCTCGCGATCGGCCACATGCAGCCAAACCACCTTCGAGCCCTCCGTCTTGGCCAGCGGATAGAGTTTGTCGCGGGACAAGCCCCCGATCTGGAACTTCTTCGCGAACGTCTTCCCGTCGGGGCCATCGCGGTAAATCAGGGAGTAAAACTTGGCGTCGCCCTCCTTCGGCCAGATCGCGACGTGCTTGATGTCGCGGCCCATGAAAGTCTTGTCCGCCACTTTGGACACCTTGAGCGAGGCGTCCCCCATGATCGTGAGCACACTGTCGAGGATCGTGCACTCGGTCACAAACTCGTGCTGGCGCCAGTTGAGCCCGATGAAGCCGTCCTCGCGGTTGACGTACAGCCGCTGGTTCGCGGACACCACCGCGGAGGCGTCGATCTGCTCGATCTCGTCGTAGCTGGTGCGGCGCTTGACGCCCTTGCCATATTTTTCCTGGAGGGTCTCAAACCACGCCACCGCATACCCGGTGAGGTTCCGGAGGTGGGCCTTCGTCTCCTTGATGCCCTCCTCGATCCGCTTCATGGCCTCGTCGGCCTGAAAGCGGTTGTAGGCGGAGATGCGCTTGATGCGGATCTCCGTCAGCCGGACGAGGTCGTCGTCCGTCACGTCCCGGCGCAGTTGCCGGAGGAACGGCTTCAGCCCGCCGCGAATCTCGGCAAGCACGCTCTCCCAAGTCTTGGATTTCTCGATCAGCCGGTAAATGCGCTCCTCGATGAAGATCCGCTCGAGCGAGTCCCAGTGCCACTGCTGCTCCAGTTCGCCGAGCTTGATCTCCAGCTCGCGCTTGAGGAGTTCCTTGGTGGACTCGGCGCTCGTCTTGAGAATATCCCGGACGCCGAGGAACTGCGGCTTGTCTGCCCCGGTCTTGGAGTCGCGGACGATGACGCACGCGGCGGAATTGAGCTGCACCTGGCAGCTGGTGAAGACGTAGAGCTGCTGGATGACCTTGTCGGGCTCGGCGCCCTGCGGAAGGTGGACGAGGATCTCGACCTTGTCGGCGGTGTTGTCGTCGACATGCCGGATCTTGATCTTGCCCTTGGCGTTGGCCGCGAGGATGGACTCGATGAGCGACTCGGTCGTGACGCCGTAGGGCAGCTCGGTGATGACGAGCAGGTTTTTCGAGCGCACCTCGATCTTGGCGCGGACCTTCACCTTGCCGCCGCGCTCGCCGTCGTTGTATTCCGAAAAATCGGCGGTGCCGCCGGTGGGAAAATCCGGGAGGATGCGGAAGGATTTTCCCTGCAGGTGGTTGATGGCCGCGCGGCAGAGGTCGTTGAAGTTGTGCGGCAGGATCTTGGTCGAGAGGCCGACCGCGATGCCGTCGGCGCCCTCGAGGAGGACGATCGGGAACTTGGCCGGGAGGGTGATCGGCTCCTGGTTGCGGCCGTCGTAGCTCAGCTGCCAGGCGGTGGTCTTCGGGTTGAAGAGGACGTCCTTGGCGAAGGCGGTGAGGCGGGCCTCGATGTAACGGGGGGCGGCCGCGTCGTCGCCCGTGAGCAGGTTGCCGTAGTTGCCCTGGGGCTCGATCAGCCAGGCGCGCTGGCCGATGGACACGAGGGCGGCGCCGATGGAGGCATCGCCGTGCGGGTGGAGCTTCATCGTGGCGCCGACGACGTTGGCGACCTTGTGGAAGCGGCCGTCGTCCATGTCCCAGAGCGTATGGAGGACGCGGCGCTGCACGGGCTTCAGGCCGTCGTCGATGTGCGGGACCGCGCGGTCGAGGATGACGTAGCTGGCGTAGTCGAGAAACCAGTTGCGGTAGCTCTGCGCGAGCGGGGCCTGCTCGTCCTGAACCTTTTCGCCCTTCTTCCGCTTCGGGGCCGGCGGCAGCTCCGCGGGGGCGGCCGGCGGCGGGTCCGCCTCGGCCGGACCGGGCTTTGGAGTCACAACGGCCTCCGGGGCGGGCGTCTCAGCACCGCCGAGCGGCAGCTCCGGTTGGTCGTTCTGCTTGGAAGATTTTTTCTTGGCCATGGCGGAAAAGAGAGGGGCTTACGCCGAGGCGCGCGGACCGCGAGGGAGGAAACGGCCGCGGACTCGGTCCGTCAGCGATCCGACCCGAAATTCATTCAGGTCCCCTGGCGCCTCGGCGTCGCGGCGTGCGTTCATCAGGGTCGGGCCTCCACCAGGTCCTTCTCCACCCGGAGATTGGCGATGATGAAGTCCTGGCGCTCCGGCGTGTTCTTGCCCATGAAGAAGGACAGGAGCTCGTCGCTGCTGTAGAGGTGGTGGAGGTTCACCGGGTCGAGGCGGATGTTCTCGCCGATGAAGTCCTTGAACTCGCCGGCGGAGATTTCCCCCAGCCCCTTGAACCGCGTGATCTCATGGCTGGCGCCGAGCTCGGCGACGGCCGCCTGCTTCTCCGCCTCGGAATAGCAGTACCGCGTCACCTTCTTGTTGCGGACGCGGAACAGCGGCGTCTGGAGGATGAAGAGGTGGTTGTTGCGGATGACGTCGGGGAAGAACTGCAGGAAAAACGAGAGCAGCAGCAGGCGGATGTGCATGCCGTCCACGTCGGCGTCGGTGGCGATGACGATCTGGTTGTAGCGCAGGCCGTCGAGGCCGTCCTCGATGTTCAGGGCCGACTGCAGGAGGTGGAATTCCTCGTTCTCGTAGATGACCTTCTTCGACAGCCCGTAGGTGTTGAGCGGCTTGCCCTTCAGGGCGAACACGGCCTGCGTCTGCACGTCGCGCGTGGCCGTGAGCGAGCCGGCGGCGGAGTCGCCCTCGACGATGAACAGCGTGCTGTCCTCCGCGCGCTCGTGGCGGTCGCCGAGGTGGAGCCGGCAGTCGCGGAGCTTGCGGTTGTGAAGCGAGGCCTTCTTGGCGCGCTCGCGGGCGAGGCTGCGGATGCCGGCCAGCTCCTTCCGCTCGTGCTCGTTCGCCTCGATCTTCTGCTTGATGATCTCGGCCGTCTCCCGGTGCTTGTGCAGGTACGTGTCGAGCGACTGCTGCATGAACTTGCCGACAAATTCGCGGATCGACGGGCCGTTCGGGCCGAGGTCGTTCGAGCCCAGCTTGGTCTTGGTCTGGGACTCGAAGACGGGCTCCTGCACGCGCACCACCAGGGCGGCGTCGATCGCCTGGCGGACGTCGGCGGCGTCGTAGTCCTTCTTGAAGTGGTTGCGGATCGTGTCGACCAGCGCCTCGCGGAACGCGGCGAGGTGGGTGCCGCCCATGGTGGTGTGCTGGCCGTTGACGAAGGACCAGTACTCCTCGCCGTAGTGGTTGCCGTGGGTGAACGCGACCTCGATGTCCTCGCCCTCCAGGTGGATGATGGGATAGAGCGGCTCGCCGCTGAGCTCCTTGGTCAGCAGGTCCTTCAGGCCGTGCTCCGACTTGAAGGGCTGGCCGTTCAGCGTGAGCGTGAGCCCGCGGTTGAGGAAGGCGTAGTTCCAGAGCATGTCCTCGATGAACTCGAGGCGGTACTTGAAGTCGGCGCCGAAGAGCGCGGTGTCCGGCGTGAACTCGACCAGCGTGCCGTTGCGCTCGTCGGTCTTGGTGACCTTCGACTCCTTCTTGAGCTTGCCCTGCGCAAATTCGGCGCTCCGGGTCTCGCCCTCGCGGAAGGCCTGGGCCCGGTACGAGACCGAGAGGGCGTTCACCGCCTTCTGGCCGACGCCGTTGAGGCCGACCGCCTTCTGGAACGTCTCGCTGTCGTACTTGGCGCCCGTGTTGATGATCGAGACGCAGTCCACCAGCTTGCCGAGGGGAATGCCGCGGCCGTAGTCCCGCACGCGCACCGTCCGGTCGACCAGCTCGACCTCGATCTTCCGGCCCTGCCCCATCATGAATTCGTCGATCGAGTTGTCCACGGTCTCCTTGAGCAGGACGTAGATGCCGTCCTCCGCGTGCTGACCGTTGCCCAGCCGCCCGATGTACATGCCGGGGCGCAGGCGGATATGCTCGAGGGAGCTGAGGGTCTTGATGCTGGCTTCGGTATAGGCTTGGGCCATGGGTAAGTTTCTGGCGCACAGCGTCCCGGTGCCGCGCGGCGTGACAAGCGAAATTGCCGGCCCGCCGCAAAGAAGGGTCGCGCGGCGGGCGGGACGCGCCGCCGAAAAGCCGGCGGGCCCGCGACCCGGGCCTCGGTGGAATTTGCATCGACGCCGCGCGGGGTGGACGTTGCGCTGCTGCCCATGAAAATCACCTACTACCTTGAGGTCCTTTCCTCGTGGTGCACCTGGGTGGAGCCAACGTGGGATGCCCTCAAGACCCGCTACGGGGACCGGGTGCAGTTTGAATGGCGGATTGCCCTGATGAATCCCGGGGATTTTCCGGCCTCGCGGGAACAGTGCGACTGGTTTTACCGGCGGAGCGGCGGCACCGTGATGCGTTCGCCGTTCATGCTCAACTCCGGCTGGTTCGAGGCTGCGCGCAAGGGCGTCTACCCGGCGCCCAACCTTGTCGCCGAGGCCGGGCGCGACTTCGGGTTCGAGGGCGACGAGATTCGCCGGGCGATCGCACAGGCCGCCGTCCGCGAGGGCCGGAAAGTCGGCGACCTGGCCGTCGCCGTGGCCGTCGCCGCCCAGGCCGGCCGGATCAACCCCCGGAAACTGCGGGCCGCCGCCGAATCAGCCGCGGTAAAGGCCCGGGTCGACGCGAGCACCCAAGAGTTTTTCGCCCACCAGATCAGCCAGCGACCGGCGTTCGTGCTGACGGACGCGATCGGCGACAAGGCCGTTTTCTCCGGACTTGTCCGGCTCGAACCCCTCACCGCCACCCTTGACGCCATGCTCGCCGACACCGCCGCCTACGCCGCCCATGCCGCCCACCACGGGGCCGGGCCGGGCTGACCCCGTCACTCCTGGTGGCCGCGGTAGCTCTTTTCGCCCGCGGTCACGGCGATGGGCAGCTGGTTCTCCTTGGGCGGCAGGGGACAGGTGGCGAACGGCGTGAACGCACACGGGGGATTCTGCGCCTTGTTGAAATCGAGCACGACCTTGCCGTCGACCGGCGGGGCCGCATAGAGAAAACGGGCCGCGGCATAGGTCTGCTGCCCGCTGGTCAGGTCCGAGATCACAAAAAAGAGCACCCCGTCCGGATGTTCCTGGATCGGCAGCAGCGCCCACCGCCGCCCCTCCCGCGTGAACACCGCCTGGCCGAGGATCATCGCCGGCGACACGTGGCCGAGGATGTTCCGGATGGGCACCTCCCGCGGCTGGTCAAACGGCACCCAGTCCGCCTCGATCCGCCAGGTCGGGTCGATCGGGAAATAGTCGATCCCCAGAAACTGCGTGCGGCGCTCCGCCGCGCTGTCCTTGACCCGCAGCGCCTTCCGGCCCCCGCGCTCGATCGCCAGAAAACTGACCGTGCCGCAGGTCACCAGCGTCGAGGGCCCGTGGGTGTCGTCCTGCAGGTCCGCCCCCAGGGCGTCGGCGCCATCCACCTGGACATTGAGGCCGGGGTTGAACCGCGCCTTCATCCGGCCATCCGGCGCCAGCAAGATGGAGCCGAGGTGCGCCGGCCCCTTCGCCAGCACCACGGCGTTGTCCGCGGCCGTACCGACGGTGTTTTCGCCCGGCGAGAGAAAATGCAGCCCGATCAGCGTCAGCCAGCCGTCCGGCTTGACCAGCTGCGCGGTCCGCTGTGCCCGCCACGCCTCGATGTCCGCCGCCAGCTCCCCGGCCTTCGGCTCCGCCGCCGCGAGCCCCGCTGCCAGCGCGGCCAGCCCCGCCAAGCCACGCCCCCAAGTCATGAGTTTCATCATGCCCCGATCCTAGGACCGCGGGGCGGCACCGCCAGCCCGGAACCGGCCGGCGCCCGCGGCCCTTTTCCCGCCGCAGGATTTTACTTTGTGCCGCCCACGGCCCATCTTCCGGGCATGTCGCCACGCTCCCTCGGAAAAAACGGCCCCCTCGTCTCCGCCCTCGGCCTCGGCTGCATGGGCATGTCGGATTTCTACGGCGCCCGCAACGACGCCGAGTCCATCGCCACGATCCACCACGCCCTCGACCGCGGCCTGACCTTCCTCGACACCGCCGACATGTACGGCTTCGGCGACAACGAGGAGCTCATCGCCCGGGCGCTGGCCGGCCGGCCGCGCCCGTCGGTCTTTCTCGCCACCAAGTTCGGCATCGTGCGCAGCCGGAGCGACGCCACCGTCCGCGGCATCAACGGCCGGCCCGAATACGTGCGCGCCGCCTGTGAGGCGAGCCTGCGCCGCCTCGGCGTCGACGTCATCGACCTCTACTACCAGCACCGCGTCGACCCCCACACCCCGATCGAGGACACGGTCGGCGCCATGGCCGGGCTGGTGCGGGCGGGCAAGGTCCGCCACCTCGGACTCTCCGAGGCCGGCGCCGCCACCCTGCGGCGCGCCCACGCGGTCCACCCCATCGCCGCGCTGCAGATGGAATACTCGCTCTGGACCCGGGACGCCGAGGACGGCGCCCTGGCCGCCTGCCGCGAGCTGGGCATCGGCTTCGTCGCCTACAGCCCGCTCGGGCGCGGTTTTCTCACCGGCCGGATCCAGCGGATCGAGGACTTGGCCGCCGATGACTACCGCCGGATTTCTCCCCGTTTTCAGGGCGACAATTTCCCGCACAACCTCGCGCTGGTCCAGCGCGTCGGGCAGCTCGCCGCAGCCAAGGGCTGCACCCCCGGGCAGCTGGCGCTGGCCTGGGTCCTCGCCCAAGGCGGCGACATCGTGCCCATCCCCGGGACCAAGCGGCGCACCTATCTGGACGAGAATCTCGGCGCCCTGGAGGTCACCCTGACCGCGGCCGAACTCGCGCAGCTGTCCGCCCTGTTCCCGCCCAACGCCGCCGCCGGGCTGCGGTACCCCGCGGCGATGATGCAGGCCGTGGGCCGCTGACCCGGCCGGCCCTCACGCCGGGCTGACCGGGGTGGCCGCCGGCGCCGCGAGGTCGCGCCGGAAGCTGCGCAGCGCGAGGTAGAGGGCGACCGCGGACAAGGCCGCGGCCTCAAAAAACGCGATGCCGGGCAGGTGGAACGAGCGCTCCGGCGCGATGGCCCAGCCAAAACTGTGGGAGGCGATGAACGGGCCGGGAATGCCCGCGAGGCTGGCCAGCCCGGCAAACACGCCCTGCACCGCCCCCTGCTCGTCGGCGGGGATGTGCTTGGTGGTGTAGGACTGGAGGGCGGGCCCGGCGATGCCGGCGAAGGCCCCGAAGCAGACCACGGCATAGAGCGTCCAGCCGTAGGGCGCGAGGCCGTAGCCGATGTACGCGAGCAGGGAAATGCACATGCCGATGATCACCGCCCGCGTGTCGCCCAGCTTGGGCACGATCCGCTTGACCAGCGTGGCCTGCACCGCCCCGGTCGCGACCCCGACAAACATCAGCGACAGCCCGATGTGCAGCGGATTCCAGCCGTAGCGCTTCTCGGTGTAGAGCGCCCACGTGGTCTGCAACATGACCTGGGCCAGCGTCATGATGAAGTAGCACTCGACCAGCCCCAGCACGGCGGGAAAACGCTTCAGCGCGAGCAGGGCGCCAACCGGATTGGCGCGCTTCCAGGAGAACTCGCGGCGATTCTCCGGCTGCAGCGACTCAGGCAGCACAAAGTAGCCGTACAGCCAGTTCAGCGCCGCACAGCCCGCGGCAAACCAGAAGGGCAGGCGGAGGGAGTACTGCCCGAGGAATCCGCCGAGGACCGGGCCGATGACAAAGCCAATGCCAAACGCGGCGCCGAGCAGGCCGAACGACTGGGCCCGCTTCTCCGGCGGGGTGACGTCCGCGATGTAGGCATTGGCGGTGGCGAGGACGCCCGCGGTGGACCCGGCGATGATGCGGGCGACGAAGAACCAGGCCAGCGACGGCGCGCAGGCCATGATCACGTAGTCGATCGCCGAACCCGCCGTCGCGATGAGAATGATGGGGCGGCGGCCAAAACGGTCGGACAGCGAGCCGAGGATGGGCGAACAGATGAACTGCATCAGCGCGTAGATGCTGACGATCCAGCCGAGGGAATAGGAACCGCTCGTGAAGTCGCCCCCCTGGAACTCCTTGATGAGCCGGGGCATTACCGGGATGAGCAGCCCAAACCCGACGATGGAGAGCACGAGCGTGACGAAAATGAAGCCGGTGGCGGGCTTGCGGGCTGACGAAGGACTCATGGGGGCATGTTTTGGGGCGGCCGGGTTCATGGCGAGCCTGCAAAAAACGCCAGGGCCGTCACCTTTTCCCGCCGCCAGCGTCATTGAATCCAATGGAACCCGCGCGGCTTTTCACGCGTCTCATTCCCGACCTCATGAAAACCTCCCAACGCCTCCTCCCCTCTCTGGCCCTGGCCAGCCTCCTCGCGGGCTGTGTGGGCACCGGGCCGAACACCCAGCAAGGCGTGATCGGCGGTGCCGCCCTTGGCGCGCTGACCGGCGCCATCATCGGCAACAACAGCGGCAGCCACAATGGCGCGTCCGGCGCGGCCATCGGCGCCCTCGCCGGCGGCATCGCGGGCGGCACCCTGGGCAACAGCCTCGACCACCAGCGCGGCACGCTCTACACCTCCGAGTCCCAGGCCACGACCCAGGTGGTGGTCGCCCAGCCCCCGCCGGCGCCGCCGCTGCGGCCGGACGTCGTGATCGCCCGCCCGGCCTCCGACACCGTGTGGGTGCAGGGCTATTGGACCTACGACGGCTATCGCTACGCTTGGATCTCGGGTTGCTGGGCGCGCCCGCCGCACCGGCGCTACCAGGCGTACGTCCCCCCCCATTGGATGCACCGGGGCGGCGGCTACGTCTACGTGCAGGGATACTGGCGCTGACGACCAGCACCTGGAGGGGGAACGCCCCACCCCTCGCTCCACGGGTGACCCCGTCAGGGTCCGCTCCAGGCCCAGCGTCTTGGGCCGCCCGCATGCCGGTCGGGCGCCCCAGCCCGGCCCCGCGCGGACCTACGCTCGCCATGTCGGCTGTCTGGTGTAATCAAAGGCACACACCCCGTGAAAATCTGCATTGTCACCGACATGGAGGGCCTCGCCGGCGTGGACGACTGGGAGCAATGCTACGCCACGCATGACGAGGACCCCGCCTATGCCCACGGACTCGCGCAACTCGCCGCCGACACCAATGCCACCGTCGCCGGCTGTTTTGATGCGGGAGCGACCGAGGTGGTGGTCTGGGACGGCCACGGCCGCAACCGCCAGTTGGCCTTCACCCGGGTGGCATTGGATCCGCGGGCGTCGCCCCGGCGCCTCGAGCACGACCGCCCCATCCGGCTGTCCGGCCTGGATGAGGCCACTGCCGGCGCCGTGATGGTCGGCCAGCACGCCATGGCCGGCACCCTCGGTGGATTTCTCGACCACACCCAATGTCCGAAGGAAATCTGCCGGTATTGCATCAATGGCGAGGAACATGGCGAGCTGAGCCAGTTCGCGCTCCACGCCGGGGCCTTTGGGGTGCCCCTGCTGCATGTCTCCGGTGACGAGGCGCTCTGCGCCGAGGCACACCGCCTGTTTCCCTGGGTCGCCGCCACCCCGACAAAACGTGGCACCGGCTGGGCCACCTGCGAACTGTATCCCGTCGCCGAGGTCCGCGCGCGTCTCCGCCGCGATGTGGCGCAAGCCATCGGTCGCCGGGCCAGCGCCCAAGTCTGGCGGCTCCCCGGGCCGATTGAGGTCACCGTTGAATACGCGTGGAGCGCCCTCGCGGACCGGCTCGCGGGCCTGCCCGGCGTCCAGCGACGGCACGCCCGCTCTGTCTCCTGGACCATCCCCGACCCGCGCTACATCTACAACTGGCCCGCGCCCGACTGGCACCCGGCCAGCTGAGCCGGCCGCGTCACCGGCGCGCGGCGGCCAGCTGGTCGATCAGCATGGCAATGTACGAGGTGAAGCCGTGGTTGCAGCTCACGTGCTTCTCAAACAGCTCCCACAGCGTGCCGGTGGCGCGGGCCATCGGCACGTAGCTCTTGAGCAGTTCGCGGCGGGCCGCCGCCAGCTCGCCATTCGCGATCAGCAGCTCGAAGCGCATGATTTTGCCGACGAAGACATTCGCCGGATAGAGCGTGCCGTAGTCCGCGCGCACGAGCCGGCGCCACAGCGCCGCCTCCCGCCGGGGTGACGCCAGTCCGGTGAAGAAGGCGTAGTACTGGCACGCTTCGCTCGCATGGTCGGTCACCGCGAGCCGGCCCTGCTTGTCGCGCACGGCGTTGTCCACAAACCGCCCGTCGCGCCACGCCATCGCCCGGACCGTCGCATCGATCCGGTCCGCCTGGGCCGCGAGCCGCGGATCGTTCAGCAGCCGCGCCGCCGCGCGCAGGGTCATCGCATAGAGCATGTTGCTCGGGAAGTTCACGTCCTGCACGAACTCGTTGGCTTTGGACCACTCGACAAAGACCCAGCTTTCCAGCTTTTCCAGGAGGCCGAGGTCGTTCTCGAAGCGGCGGAAATACTGCACGAGCCCGCGCACGCGCCGCTCGACCAGCGGCTGCCAGGCCGAGGGCAGGCGCCGCAGGCGCCGGGCCTCGTCCAGCTGCACGACGAGAAACATCGCCCAGTTCGGGATGAACTGCAGTTGCAGCGGCTCCGCCGGGTAACACATCGGCACCATGCCCCGCGGCAGGCCGGCAAACCCGGGCGGCACCAGATAGTTTTCAAGAAAGGCCCGCTCGATGACGTTGTCCCCGGTCAGGTGCCACTCGGCGCGCGCGGTGAACAGGCTGTCGCACAGCCAGCCCGCCCGCTCGCGGGCCGGGCAGTCCATGAAGATATCCAGCGCGTTCTGGCGGTAGGTGGCGAGGGCGGCGGCCCGCACCTGCGCGGCGGCCGGCTCCAGCCCCGCCGGCGCGGGCCGCAACGCCTCCCCATTGATGTAGTGGCGGAGCCGCAGGTCCGACACCTCGGCCGCCCCGGTCCAGACCAGCACCTGCAGATAGCGAAACGTGTACGGCTCGAACGCCTCGAAATCGATCTCCGCCCCCGCCGCCAGTTCCAGCCAGAGCGCGTTCACACAGCCGGAGCGGTTGAACTTCACCTGGTCGTCCACCAGGATCTCGTCGAACACCAGCAGCAGGCGCGTCGCCTTGGCCGCCTTCATGCGCAGGGCCGGGAAACCCGTGCAGTCCGCGCCAAAATCCGCCCGGATCCACTCCTTCGCCCGCAGCGGCGTCGCGGCGCCGGCCCGGAGCCGGGCCGGGCCGGTCGTGCGGAACGGGGTGCCGGCCAGCGTCTGGAACAGCGGCCACTCGACCTGGTCCAGCGGGTAACCGGCGCAGGTCTTGGGCACCTCGAACAGATTGGGGAACTTCTGCGCCTTGGCGGCGAGCGCGGCGCGGTACGGGAGCGCCCGGCCCCGCACGGCGGCCGGGCGGGGGGAAAGGACGGACAGGTCGGGATAGGCGACGCCGCGCGCCAGCCAGGTGCGGCGGTGCTTCACGCGGGCCACCGCCAGCGGACGGGCCGGCGCATAGCCGGGGGCGCGCCAGGTGAGGCCGGCGGCGCCGATCCGGTAGCCCTCGATAAAGGCGCGCTGGTAGCTGTAGCGCTCAGCGCGCTGGACGCGCTCGGTGCGCTGCTCGGCGGCAAAGCCGCCGCCGCGGGGGGCCGTCCACGCCACGGGCCGCCGCCCCACGATGAGTTCGGCGCAGCAAAAGGCGGGTTCGTGGGTCGAGCAGAACGTCGGGATCCCGTAACCCATCACCTCGATGATCACGGCGAGGGTGCCGGCGGCATCCGCCTGCACCGGCCATTCGTCCACGCGGGCATGGTGATGGGCCGTGCGCGCGGGACCGCGCCCCGCCAGCTGGCCGTTCACCCACACCCGGTAGGCCTGGGCGGCCGCGAGCCGCAGCGTGGCCCCGCGGCCGGCGGCCAGCGGGACGCTGGCATGGAAGCTCAGCCAGGTGTTCATCCGGCCGGTGAGTTTTTGCGGCCAGACGGGCAGCGCGCGAGCGAAGGGGCGGTAGGGGGTCATGGGGGTGGGCAGGACGCAGTCTTGTGCGTGAGACCCCGGGTTTGGCCAGCCCGGACTCTCCGCCCGGCCGCGGCCCGGGCGAATTTTCATTTTCCCGACCCCCTGCCGGCACTTGCCATAGCCAAGTTTTTAGCTCTCCTACCGTGAACTCACCCCCTCCCTCCCATGCCCATCCTCGTCGGAAAATCCGCCCCCACCTTCAACGCCAACGCCGTCGTCAACGGGGAAGTCGTCCACGACTTCTCCCTGTCACGCTATCTCGGCAAGAGCCACGTGGTGTTCTTCTTTTACCCGAAGGACTTCACGTTTGTCTGCCCCAGCGAGCTGCACGCCTTCCAGGCCGCGCTGCCCGAGTTCACCGCCCGCAAGACCGCCGTGGTCGCGTGCTCGACCGATACCGAGCAGTCCCACTGGGGCTGGCTGCAGGTCCCGAAGGACAAGGGTGGCATCGGCGGCGTCACCTACCCGATCGTGGCCGACACCAACAAGACCATCTCCTCCGCCTACGGCGTGCTGGCGGGCGAACTGCAGGCCGGCAGCCGTCCGGGCGACCCGTTCACCGCGACCGGCGACCTGATCGCGTACCGCGGCCTGTTCCTGATCGATCTCAAGGGGGTGGTCCGCCACCAGCTCATCAACGACCTGCCGCTCGGGCGGAACGTCGACGAGGCCCTCCGCATGGTTGATGCGCTGCAGTTCTTCGAGCAGCACGGCGAGGTCTGCCCGGCCAACTGGAGCCGGGGCAAGAAGGGCATGAAGCCGACCAACCAGGGCGTGGCCGACTACCTCGCCTCCACGTAAGCGCGCCCCGCCGCCGCCAAACCTTCGGCCCCGGATGATTTCATCCGGGGCTTTTTCTTGGCGCGTCCTAGGGCGGGCCGCTGCCGCCCGGTCCCCACAGCCCCCGGTCGCGGCGGCGCCGGGCTCAACGCGTCCCGGGCTCGGGCAAGGGCGCGAGGTACTGGTAGGAGGGTTCCTGCTCCTGACGGCGCAGGACTGCGATGATGTGCCGCCAGACGGCGACGAGGCCGGCGTGCGGGGGCGGCACGTCGGCCCGGATGGCCGCATGCAGCTGCTTCAGGTGGTAGCAGGGCACCGCGGCATACATGTGGTGCTCCATGTGATAGTTCATCTCCCAGTACAGAAAGCTCACCACGGGGTTCAGAATCACGGTGCGGCAGCAGCGGCGGAAATCCGGGACCTTGTCCTGCAGGCCGACGTGCTGCGTGTTGTTGCAGAGGAAAAACAGCCAGGCGCCGTAGGCCGGGGTCAGCGAGAGCAGCACCGGGATCATCCACAGTCCGAAGGACAGCGACACCGCCGCGAGCAGCACATGGCCCGCCAGCACCACGCGCGCCCAGCGGATCGGCGCGCGGCGCAGCTGCGGCTGCTCCGGCGGGTAGCACCACAGCTCCCAGCCGCCCTCAAAGCGGCCGCAGGCGATGCGCAGGGTGTAGAGAAACACCCACTTGAAGCCGCGGGGGTTGATGAATCCCTGCTCGAGAAAATGCCGCAGCATCAGCTTCACCGGCAGCACGACCTCCTGGTCATCGGGCGGATGGAGCGTGTAGCGGTGGTGCCGCTGGTGGCTCGCGCTGAAGAGGTCCGGGTGGTTCCAGCCGAGAAAGGACACCAGCCGGAGAAAAAACTCATTGAGGGCCTTGGTCCGGAACACGGTCCCGTGTCCCAGCTCGTGCATGCCGTTGACCAGAAAGCTCGCCACCATCCCGTGCAGGAACACCAGCGGCACCGTGACGAACCACGGCTGGTGCAGCCGCCACGAGAGGAAGGCGAGTGTCGCCGTGGCGGCGTAGACCGCCAGAAAGCCGCCCGCCTGGGCGAAGGCTTTCGCGTCGCTGCGCTGGTGCAGTCGCTTGAAGACGTCCGACGGGATCGGGGTGCGGTACCAGTCGAGGACTGGCGGGGTGTGCGCTCCGGTCATGGGCGGCGAGGTTTCTGCACCCGTCGGTGCGCCTTCCGCTTCAGCCAGTGAAGTTGCCGCTTTAGGCGGTGAGGTTTCCGCCCTAGGCGGTGGGGTATCTGCCATAGGCGGTGGGGTATTAGGAACCCCGCCCGCCATGGCAAGCCCGTTACCCGTGCCCCACCATCGAGCCGAGGCTCCCCGCCTCGTAGCAGCCGACGTCAGGAGGCTGGGCCCGGCTGGGCCCGACCCCCCCGGCATTCACCCACTCACCGGCGGCGCCCCCGCATCCCGCGAGCGATGCCGGGCGAGCTCATCCACCAACCCGGGCAGGGCGGTGCGCACCGGCGACGCCGCCAGATATTCCGCCGCCTTCGCCTTGGCCCCGCGCGAGCACAGCCCGGCATAGACGTGGAGTTCAAACTGGAGTTGCAGCTGGTCATGCGCCGAGGAGAGCCCCAGCGCGGCCAGCAGGAAAATCAGCGCCTCGACCGTGCAGAACTTCCCCTCGCCGGCCTGGGTGCGCAGCCAGTAGCGGCTCTCCCCTGTCAGGGGCAGGCAGACCCGGCGACCCCACGGCTCGACCGCGCGCAGCATGTCGCCCGCCTGGCGCCAGGTCCCGTCCAGCAGCAGCACCTGCAGCCCGGCCGGCGGCGCGGCCGCGGGCAGCGGCTCCCCCAGCGGGTGCAGGATCCACAGCTCCCGGCCCGGCGCCACGATCGCGGCCCGCTCGAGCGGACGCTCCCGCCGGTAGAGGTGAACGTCGGCGGTCGGGATCACGCGCCGGATGAGGTGTCCCGTGCTGCTGGGGCGCCAGTGCTCCATGTGGTGCATGAGCACGTCCACCTTCACCGGGCAGTCGACCGGCTGGATCCCGGCACAGATGCACCACCGCGGCGGCAGCTGGCAGCGCGGGCACCGCGGACTTTGCTTGAGGACCACGCTTCGCGCCATCGTCCCGCCATCCGGGGCGACAAATCGCCGCCGGTCAATCCGGAGTTCGCGCTTGGCCCGCGACTCGGCGGGGCGCCGGCGGGCCGCGCGGTTTAATTCGCTAATGGCCGTAATCGGGAGGAAGCTGCCCGACGCTCTCCCGCCTCCCTCGAACCCACGACCCATCATGGCCCGCCCCATCAACCGCCGCACCGTCACGTTTGCCCAGAAGGCCTACAGCTATGACCCGCATGAGCGCATCGAGCTGATCGGCGGGCTCAACTCCGACAAGAGCCGCTGGAAGCTGTCCCAGCAGGCCGCCATCAGCGCCATCGAGTCCGGCACGGACGAGTTTGTCGTGGTCACCAAGGACCGCACGGTGAAGATCGTCGTGGTCACCTACGCCGGGCAGAAGTACCTCAAGAGCGAGCAGGGGGACAAGGGGCCGGACTCCCTGCTGGCGCTGCCGTCCAGCTGAGGCCCGGCGCCCGGCGGCGGCTCACGGCAGCGCGTTGCGCCGGATCACCTCCGCATACCAGCGGGCCGAGGCCTTGGGGGTGCGCTTTCCGGTGGCAAAATCCACGTGGTGCAGGCCGAAGCGCTTGCTGTAGCCGTAGGCCCACTCGAAATTGTCCAGCAGCGACCAGACGAAGTAGCCGCGCAGGTCCACGCCGTCCTCCACGATCGCCGCCTGCGCCGCCGCCAGATAGCGCTGCAGGTAGGCCGAGCGCGGCCCGTCCTGCACCGCCTGGGCCACGTCCTCCTCCCCGGGCAGCGCGCAGCCGTTCTCCGTGATGTAGATCGGCGGGTGGCCGTACCGGCGGTCGATCCACTGCAGCAGACGGCGGCAGCCGGCGGGCACGATGTTCCAGCCCATGTCGGTCTTTTCCCATGCGGGGTCCTCGGACAGCGCCACCTGCTGGTCCTCGGCCATGCCGCCATTCCCCGCCAGCGAGGACGGACCTGCCGCCGCCCCGGTCGGCGGCTCCGCGGCATACATCGTGGTGTAGTGGTTGAGGCCGAAGAAATCGCTCGAGCCCTGGATCAGCGCGCGGTCCGCGGCGGAAAATTCCGGCAGCCGCGCCCCCACCCGCTCCCGCATCACCGCCGGATACTCCCCGCGGTAGATCGGGTCCGCGAACCAGCCGAGGAAAAACTCCAGGCCGCGCTCCGCCGCGGCGCGGTCCGCCGGGGTGTCTGTCCGCGGCTCGCGCCAGTCGCAGTTGTTGGCGATGCCGATCACCCCGCCCTGCTGCGCCTGGAATTTCCGGCGGTAGACGTCGACGATCCGGCCGTGCGCCCGCAGCAGGTGGTGGGCGGCCACGTACGGCTCTGCTCGGCTCACCCGGCCCGGCGCGAAATAACCCAGCCCATGGCCCAGCACCGCGCTGCACCAGGGCTCGTTCAGCGTGATCCAGTGCTTCACCCGGTCGCCGAACCGCGCAAAGCACAGCTCGCCGTAGCGCGCGAAATGGTCCGCGATCCCCGGGTGCAGCAGGCCGTCCAGCTCCAGCTGCAGCGCCAGCGGCAGATCCCAGTGAAACAGCGTCACCCACGGGGTGATGCCATGCGCGAGCAGGCAGTCGATCAGCCGATTGTAGAACGCCACCCCCGCCTCGTTCACCTCGCCCCGGCCCTGCGGCAGCAGCCGGCTCCACGCGATCGAGAACCGGTAGGCCTTCAGCCCCATCGCCTGCATCAGGGCCACATCCTCCTCGACCCGGTGATAATGGTCGCAGGTGACGTCGCCCGTGTGGTTTTGGAAGGTCTTGCCCGGGGTGTGGGCAAACGCGTCCCAGATGCTCGGCCCGCGTCCGTCCTCCTGCCAGGCGCCCTCGATCTGATAGGCGGCGGTCGCCGCGCCCCAGACAAAATTATGCGGCCATGGGCTCATGCCGCGACTCTGTGCGCGGCGACCCCCGCGGCGCAATCCCGGACCCGGCCGCCGCCTCACCCGCCGGCCGTCGCCAGATGCCAGTGCCGGCAGAGGGGGCACGGGTAGGCGGTCCGCTGGCGCTCCACGCCTGCCAGCCGCGCGGCGTCGAGGGCGTCGCCCGCCGTGCGGTACCGCCGCTTGCGCGTGCACCGGTGGCGGCGTTCTTCCGGCGTGGGTTGCTTCATGGCTGGCGGACCCAGTCTGCCCGGCCCCGCGGCACCTGTCACTCGAACTTTTCTGCCCGGCGGGGCCCGGCGCCTTCGGCTTGGCTCCCGGGCGGAATCCGTTTCCATCGGCCCATGCCCCCGTCCGCCCCGCTCTCCCCGCCCGCCGGGGACTCGCGCGCGTCCCGACGCCTCGTCGGCGCCCTGCTCCTCCTCGCCGCCCTCGCCGCCTATGCCAACTCGTTCGGCGGCCCGTTCATCTTCGATGACAAGCCCGCCATTCTGGACAATCCGACGATCCGGCAGCTTTGGCCCCTGAGCACCGTCCTCTCCCCCCCGCCGATCGGCAGCAGCGTCACCGGCCGGCCGCTCGTCAACCTCTCGCTCGCGCTCAACTACGCCGCCGGCGGCCAGGCCGTGTGGGGCTACCACGCGGTCAACCTCCTGCTGCACGGGCTCGCGGGCCTGGCCCTGTTCGGGATCGTGCGGCGGACGCTGGCGCTGCCCGTGGTGCCCGACCGGCTGCGCGCGGCGGCGCTGCCCCTCGGCGGCGTGACGGCCCTGCTCTGGCTGGTGCATCCGCTCCAGACCGAATCCGTCACCAGCCTCATCCAGCGCACGGAGTCGCTGATGGGGGCGTGCTACCTGCTGACCCTCTATGCCTTCATCCGCGGGGCGCAGTCGCCCCGCCCGGCCGGTTGGTGGACCCTGGCCTTCACCGCCTGCCTGCTCGGCATGGCGGCCAAGGAGGTGATGGTCACCGCCCCGCTTATGGTGTTGCTCTACGACCGCGCCTTCCTCGCCGGCTCCCTGCGCGGGGCGTGGCGGGAGCGCGGGCGCATCCATCTCGGCCTGGCGGCCACGTGGCTGCTGCTGGCCGGCCTCGTGCTCACCGCCGGGGGCACCCGCGGCGAGGCGGCGGGCTTCGGCCTCGGCGTGACACCCTGGACCTATGCCCTGACCCAGTGCCGGGCGATCACGCTCTATCTCAAGCTGGCCGTCTGGCCCCACCCGCTGGTCCTGGACTACGGCACGGACGTCGTGCGCGCGGCCTCGACCGTGTGGCTCCCCGCGCTGCTGCTGCTCCTCCTCCTCGGCGCCACCGGCTGGGCGTGGTCGCGCCGGCCCCTGGCCGGGTTTCTGGGCGTGGCATTTTTCGTCCTCCTCGCGCCCAGTTCCAGCTTCGTCCCCCTGGTCAGCCAGACGATGGCGGAGCACCGCATGTACCTGCCGCTCGCCGCGGTCGCGGCGCTGTGGGTGACCACAGCCTACGCGCAGATTGGGCGCGGCGCGCTCGTGGCCGCCCTGGTGCTCGCCGTCGGCTGCCTCGGGCTCACCCTGCGGCGGAACCACGATTACCGCAGCGAGCTCGCCATCTGGACGGACACGGTGGCGCAGGCCCCCGGCAACGCCCGGGCGCGGATCAACCTCGCCGAGTGCCTCCTCCGGCTCGGCCGTCCCGGCGACGCCCTGGTCCAGGCCCAGGAGGCGGTGCGGCTGCGCCCCACTTATCCCGAGGCCCAGACCAACCTCGGCATCGCCCTCGCCCAGCTCCAGCGTCCGGCCGAGGCCCTGCCCTCCTGCCTGGAGGCGCTCCGCCTGCAGCCCGACGGGGCCCGCGTGCACAGCAACCTGGGGGCGGTCCTGGTCCAGCTGGGCCGCGGGCCCGAGGCCGTCGCCCACTTCGAGGAATCGCTCCGGCTGGCCCCGGACTCCCCGGACGCGGTCCGGGTGCGCAACAACCTCGGCCTGGCGCTGCTCAAGGCGGGCCGCCTGTCCGCGGCCATCACGCAGTTCGAGGCCGTGCTGCGGCTCGAACCGGCGCGGGCCGAGACCCACTACAGCCTCGCGGTCGCGCTGGGGCTCAGCGAGCGCCTCCCGGAGGCTGCGGCGCAGCTGCAAGCCGTGCTCCGGCTCCAGCCGGACCACGCCGAGGCGCGCAGCGCGCTCGAGTCGGTGCAGGCGGCATTGCGGAAATAACCGGCGCGGGGCGCCCAGACATCCGCCGCGGGGAACCCCGCCGGCCGGCTAGAGCCGGTTGTTCTTGGCCAGGGTCGATTCGATGAACCCGAGGATGTCGGCCCGCCCCGCCTTCGTTTTCGACGAGCTGGCGAAGATCTCGGGCACCGCCACGCCGCCTTCGGCCAGGGTCTGCCGAAACCGGCCGATGTGCACCTGCGAGCGGGCGGCCGACTGCTTGTCCGTCTTGGTGAAGACGAGGACGAACGGCACCGAGACGCTGGCCAGCCACCGGACAAACTGCAGGTCGATGGGCTGCGGGGGGAGCCGGGAGTCGATGAGCACGAACACGCAGAAAATGTTTTTCCGCTTCTGCAGGTAATCGCTCACGGACTGGTTGAACTCGTCCCGGCGCTGCTGGCCGACCGACGCATAGCCGTAGCCGGGCAGGTCCACCAGGCTCCACGTGTCGTTCATCGTGAAGAAATTGATGAGCTTCGTCTTGCCCGGGGTCACCGACACCTTGGCCAGCTCCCGCCGCTCCGCGAGCAGGTTGATCAGGGAGGACTTGCCGACATTGGACCGGCCGATGAAGGCAAATTCCGGCAGGGCCGAGGGGGGGCACGACTTCAGGTCGGGCGCGCTGGTGTCAAAGAGGGCGGATTTGATTTTCATGCAGGGAGGTTCGCGCCGGGCGAACCCATTCGATACCCGGAACCAGTGGCCAGGGCAACCTGCAACCAAGCCGGGGCGCGGGCCGGGAAAACGGCCCGTTTTCCCACTCGTCGTTCGGCGCCCCGCGGTCTTGGCTGGCCCCATGAAAGTGCTCCTCATCGGCGGGACGGGCCTGATTTCCACCGGGATCGTCCACGCGCTCCACGCCCGCGGCGCCGCCCTCACCGTCTATAATCGCGGCCTGACCGAGCGCCGGATCGGCGCGGTGGCGCAGCTCACCGGGGACCGCAATGACTTCGCCGCGTTTGAGCGCACGATCGCCGCGGCCGGGACCTGGGACGTCGTGATCGACATGATCTGCTTCCGGCCCGACCAGGCGGAAAGCGCGGTCCGCGCCTTCGCCGGGCGCTGCGGGCACTTCATTTTTTGCAGCACGGTCTGCACCTACGGCAACACCCAGACGGTCGTGCCCACGCTCGAGACCACGCCGCTGGCGCCCCACTCGGCCTACGGGCGCGACAAGGCGGCCTGCGAGGAGCGGTTCCGGCGCGCCCACGCGGAGCGGCAGCTGGCGGTCACCATCTTCCGTCCCTCGCACACCTACGGGCCCGGCGGCAACGTGATCAACAACGTGGGGTGGGAGCCGACCTTCGTCGACCGCCTGCGCCAGGGCCGGCCGATCATCGTCAGCGGGGATGGCCACGGGCTGTGGCAGAGCGCCTATGCCGAGGATGTCGGCCTGGGCTTCGCCCACGCGGCGGGCCGGACCCGGTGCTTCGGCGAAACCTACAACATCGTGGGCGACGAGGTCGTCACCTGGGACGACTACACCCGCCGCACCGCCGCGGCGATCGGCGCGCCGCCGCCGCGGATCGTCCACCTGCCCAGCGACTTCCTGCTCGCCGTCGACCGGCCGCGCTACGCCGCGCTCGAGGAGATTTTCCGGTTCCACGGGGTCTACTCCAGCGCGAAGCTGAAGCGCGACGTCCCCGAGTACCGCCCGGCGATGCCCTACGAGGAGGGCGTGCGCCGGACCGTGGCGTGGATGGACCAGCACCAAAAAATCGTGTCCGCCGACCGCGACCCGATGGAGGACCGTCTGGTCGCGGCGTGGGAAAAATTCGCGGGCGAGACGGTGCGGGCGTTCGGGGCCCAGTGACCCGGCCGGCGCCGCCGCGGCCTCCCCTCACCCGCGCGAGGGCTCGGTCATCGCCGCGCGGGCCTGACGGGACAAGGCCGCGATATGGCCGTCGTTGGCCATCACCTGCTCGAGGTGCCGCCGGCGACCCGGGCCCGCCGTGTTCATCATGATCTCGCCATATGCGCGCTCGACCCAGAAACGGGAGATCCCCTTGAGATACTCGCGCAGCTCCGGCAGGCGGGCCTCCGGATAGCGCTGGCAGCAGTTCATCGTGAACATGCGCCGCCAGCCGCTGCCGCCAAACGCCGCGTGCTTCGTGTTGTGGTTGAACACCAGGATGTCACCCGGCACGGTCTCCAGCGCCACGGCGGGCACGTCGCGGCCGGGGACGCCCCACGTCTGCTCCGCGCCGCCCAGTTCCCGCGTGAGCGCCGCGGCGAAGGCGTCGCCATCCCGGTGGCTGCCCGGAATCACCCGCAGGCAGCCGGTGCTGCGCGTCAAGGGATCGAGATAAAACGCAATCTTGAGGTGCACCGGATCCGTCTCCCGGTGCCAGCCATCCGAATGCCAGCCCGTGTCACCGGAGTAATAGTTTCCGTCGCTGGGCATGTAGTTGAAGTCGTCGCCCAGCAACCCCGCCGCGATGCCGTGGATGCGCGGGTCATCGAGCAGGCTGGAGAGGAGGACACTTTGGTCCAGAAACGGGACGATGCAGGAGCGCTGCTTGCCCTCGTGCGGCTTGCCCGCATGCCCGCCACCGCGCTGGGCGAAGACGGCCTCGAATTCGCGGATGATCTCATCGATGCGATCCCGCAGCAGGCCGGGGAAAGCAAGGAAGCCAAAGGTCTTGAAGAACGTCTGCTGTTGCTCGGTCAGGGTAAAGTCGGGCATGGGGCGGCGGGGTTGGCAGGATCGGGGTTACTGCTTTCAGTCATCACCGCCGCAGTCAATCGCGCGCGGCGGTCGGGCCGGCCGTTTCCCGGCCGCCAACCGTCCCGCCGCCCGGCGCACCGCAGGACGGGACCGCGGCAGATCAGGCCACAGGGGGCTTCACCGCGGGCTTTGCGACGGGCAGGAACGCCGCCTGGCGGAGCAGCTCGGCCTTGGAGATGCCCAGGCGGTGCGCCAGGGTGTTGAGGCGCACGGCCTCGGGCTGGGTCAGCGCGGTCTGGCGACCGGTGCCATCGCGGTCGGTCCACGCCACGTGGTGCATCTTCTGGCGGGAGCCTTTGACCAAGTCGCGCAGAAAGCCCTGATCGTCGTCGTGGAGATCCATGTACCACGGGCTTGGGGGGCGCAGGGCCGCAGGTCAAGGCGGCGCTGCCCGCTGGGTTGACAGGCCGGGGCCTAACCCCGTTGCTGAGGGGGTCAGGAGCAGACGAGGCGCCCGCTTTCCTTTCAACCCATGCAACAAACCCGGCGCCGCTTCCTCCAGACCTCCTCCCTGCTCGCGGCCTCCCTCCCCATGGCGCACTACGGGCTCGCCGCCGCGGCACCGGCGGTCACCCCGCGGGCGCGCCCCCCAAAAATCACGGGCAGTTTTCTCGACATCCAGCACGTGAACAACTGGGACGCCCAGTACTGGATCGACGAGTGCCGGGAGTGGCAGGACGAAAACTGGGAGGCGATCGTCGCGGACATGAAGGCGATGGGCCTCGACACGGTGATTTTAACTAACTGCGCCCTCTGGGGCCGCCCACTGTACCCGGCGAACCGGCGGACGGTCGGGGTGCAGTGGCCCCTGCCGTGCAAGGATCCGGTCGGCGCGGTCATCCGCGCCTGCGAGCGGCAGGGCATGGGCATCTACCTCGGGCTCGGCGCCTTCGGCCGTTATTCGCTCAACGCCAATCCGGACCTCACCCCCGAGCATGACACCTGGCTGGCCAGCATGGCGGAGGACCTGCGCGAGCGGTACGGGCACTACCGCGCGCTGCAGGGGTTCTACCTCTCCGCCGAGGCGCACGCCGTGCAGGGCGGAGGCCTGTTTGCACAGGCGGACTGCGACAAAACGTCGAAGCTGACGCAGGCGATCCGCGCCCGCGTCCCCGGCGTCCGGCTGATGATGTCGCCCGCCAACCTCAAGCGCCCGCGCCCGGAACAGCAGGGGCCCCTCCTGCGCCAGCTGGAGCAGCTCAACGTGGACATCATCGCCTACCAGGACCACGCCGGCTTCGAGAAACTCTACCCCTCGCTGAATTTCAACGAGGCCGCCGAAGGTTATGCCCTGCTCAAGCCCCTCCATCAGAAAGTCGGCCAGCAGCTGTGGGTGAACTGCGAGGTCTTCGAATATTCCGAGCAGCGGCCCGACGGGCGCCGCATCTGCACCCCGTGCCATTTCGAGCGGCTGCAACGCCAGTTGCGCGCGGCCGCCCCCGTCGCGGACAAGATCATCATCTACCAGTACCAGGGCCTGATGAACCGCCGCACGGACAAGGTGAACATCGGCGGACCGGGCGCGGAGGAGCTGCACGACGCCTACCTGAAGTTTCTGAATGGGTAGCGGCCGTCCCTGCCCTGCATTCATGAACCAAACCCGCCGGCACTTCCTCCACACCGCCACCGTGCTTGCGACGGCGCTGCCGCTGACCCAGTTCGGACCGCCGGCGGCGGCGGCAGCGGTCGGGCGCCCCGCCCCCGCGGGACCGGGCGCCGCCCCCCGGCGCGAGATCCTGTTCACCCCCGGTTGCATCGCGCAGCGCCAGCACAGCGCCGACCGCTTCGAGCCGCTGTGCAAATCCCCGCTGAATCCCGTCTTCACCGCCGAGATGCCGTGGGAACACAGCGGTTTCGGCTGGGGCAGCGTGCTCCGGTCGCGCCTCGACGGAAAATTCAAGTATTTCTACGGCACGGAATTTCCCGGCGTGGTGGCGGGAGCGGTGCTGATCGACAACTCCCTCCAGGGGAAAAAACACTGCGTCGTTTGTTATGCCGAGTCCGACGACGGCCTGCACTGGCGCCGCCCGGCGCTGAACCTGCACTTCGCGGAAAAATTTCCCGGCAACAACATCATCGTCCACTGGCCGGCCTACTTCAACGATTCGGCCTCGGTCATCGAGGATCTGGCGGAGCGCGATCCGGCGCGGCGCTACAAGATGCTGATGTACCACCACGACGTGCAGGATCCCGACCAGCGCGGCGGCTGCCTGCTCGTCTCGCCCGACGGCTTGCGCTGGACCCCCACCGGCACGGTGCTGCCGTCGCAGGACGCGGAGTCGCTCTGGCAGGATCCCGCCGGGCGCTACTACGCCTTTCTCAAGGACCGGGCCGGCGACAATCGCAGCCGGATGCTGGTGCACAGCGACGACTTTGAGACGTGGAGCGATCCGCAGTGGCTCTTCACGCCGGACCACGGCGACCACGCCGGGACCAACTTCTACAACCAGACCGCCTTCACCCTGGCCGGGCGCACGCTGGGCTTTCTCAACCTGTTTGACCTCACGACCCAGACGACCTGGATCGAACTGGTGGAGAGCGGCGACAATCTCGCCTGGCACCGCATGCCGTCACGGCCCCGCCTGCTGGCACCAGGCGCGCCCGGCACCTATGATGCCGGCGGCACCTACCTGGGGCTGGCCCCGCCGATCCTGGTCGGCGATGACTACCGGTATTACTACTACGCCTCCGCGGACCGGCATGATGACGCCGCCGCCGGCCGGCTCGCGGCGATGAAACCCTCGCTGGCCTTCGCCACCTTCCCGCGGGACCGGTTGGTCGGCCAGCAGACGGAAGGCGACGGGTTTTTTACGACGCTCCCCTTCCGTTGTCCCGGCGGAAAACTTTTCCTCAACTTCATCAGCGCCGAGCCCGTCACGGTCTCCATCCTGCGGGCCGGGTATGGCGTGGAATATGCCGGGTACGCCCAGGCGGATTGCCTCCCCTGCACCGGGGACCAGTCCCGGGCGGCGATCACGTGGAAAACGAAGACCAGCCTGGACGAGCTCGCGGGCCGCAATATCCGGCTCCGCATCCAGGGCCGGAACCTCGTCGCCTACAGCGCCGCCTTCGGGCTCTGAGCCGGCGCCCTTGACCCGGGCTCGGTCGGCCGATCCCGCCGCCGCGGGCCTCCTCTGCGCTTCCCACCGGCCGTTTTCGTCTGTCAACTCTCCCGCGATGTCCCGTCTCCACTTCACCCTCGAACGCGAAGCCACCGGCTCCAAGGCCCGGGCGGCGACCTTCCAGACGCGGCATGGTCCGGTGCAGACCCCGGTGTTCATGCCGGTGGGCACGCAGGCCACGGTGAAGAGCCAGACGGTGGAGACGCTCAAGGCGACCGGGGCCAGCGTGCTGCTGGCCAACACCTACCATCTCCTGCTCCGGCCCGGCCCCGAGGTGTTCCAGCGGTTCGGGGGCATCCATCGCTTCATGCAGTGGGACCGGCCGGTGCTCACCGACTCCGGCGGCTTCCAGATCTTTTCCCTCCCGGGCGAACGCGCGCTCAACGAGGAGGGCGCGCGGTTCCGCAGCTACGTCGATGGCGACCTCCACCTGCTCTCGCCGGAGTCCAGCATCGCGATGCAGCAGGTCATCGGCAGCGACATCATGATGGCGCTCGACCAGTGCATCCCGTCCACGGCGCCGCATGCGGAGGCCGCGGTCGCGATGGAACTCACCCACCGCTGGGCCCGGCGCTCGCTGGCGGCCCGCGGCGACGCCCCGGCCGCGCTGTTCGGCATCGTGCAGGGCGCCTGCCACCGCGACCTGCGGGAGAAGAGCGCGGCCTTCCTGCGCCAGCTGCCGTTCGACGGCCTCGCCATCGGCGGACTCGCTGTCGGCGAGACCCAGGCCCAGCGCTACGAGTTCACCGGGCTCGTCACCGACCACCTGCCCAAAAACCTCCCGCGCTACCTCATGGGCGTCGGCACGCCGATCGACATCCTCGAGGCGGTGCACCGCGGGGTCGACATGTTCGACTGCATCATCCCCTCCCAGCTGGCGCAGCGCGGGGTCGCGTTCACCGCCCGCGGCCGGCTGCAGGTGCGCCGCAGCGTGCACAAGCTCTCCGAGGCGCCGCTCGAGGCCGGCTGCCCCTGCCCCACCTGCCAGACCTACTCCCGCGCGTACCTGCACCACCTGGTCAAGGCCGACGAGGTCCTCGGCTGGCACCTCCTCGGCGTGCACAACTTCTCCTTCTACCACCGCCTGATGCGCGAGCTGCGGGAGAGCATCCTCGCAGACCGCTTCGCCGCCCTCTACGAGGCGAAGCGCCACGAGCTCGGCGGCAGCGACGATGAACAGGTCGTCCACCCGGTGAAGAAGCGCGCGCCCGTCCGCTCGCGGCAGCTGGGCGACTACGAGGTGGTCACCAGCCCGCAGGGTTTCGCCAACATCCGCCAGCGCAGCTCGGGCGAGGTGATGCACTCGGTCAGCCGCCCGAGCGACGAGGCCCAGGCCCTCTACGTGGAGCAATCGCGGCTGGCGGAGCGCCTGCGGGCGCAGCCGGACGACACGGACGAGCTCGTGGTCTGGGATGTCGGCCTGGGGGCGGCGGCGAACGCCATGGCGGCGCTGCAGTGCGGCGAGCAGACCCTCGACCGGGAGGGCGCCGCCGCGGTGCGGCCGCTGCGGCTGGTGAGCTTTGAGCTCGACCTCGACCCGCTGCGGCTCGCGCTGCGTTTTGCCAGCCACTTCCCGTCGCTCCACCACGGGGCGCCGCATGCCCTCCTCGAGTCCGGCCGCTGGGCGCACGCCTCCGGCCGGCTCCACTGGCAGCTGCACCACGGCGACTTCCTGAGTTTTCTTGAGTCCGCGCCCGCGCCGGACCTGATTTTTTACGACCCGTTTTCCGCCAAGACCGACACCGGGCTGTGGACCCCCGCGGTGTTTGCGCGGATTATCCAGCACGGCCGGCCGAAGCCCGCCGAGCTCTACACCTACTCGGCGGCAACGGCCGTGCGGGTCGCCCTGCTCACGGCGGGCTTTTTCGTCGCCGAGGGCGTCGGCACCGGCCCGAAGGCCACGACCACGGTGGCCTACACCCGGAGGCCCGGCGCCGCGGCGCCGGCCGGCCGGCCGCGCCTGCTCGGCGCGGAGTGGCTCGCGCGCTGGCGGCGGAGCGATTCCAAATTCCCCCCCGGCCTGGCCGACAGCGACAAGCCCGCCTTTGCCCAGCGGCTCGAGGCCCACCCCCAGTTCGGCGGGTGAGCGTTCCTCCCGGGACCACTGCCGGCCGGCGTACCCGCGGCGGGAGCCCGCGGGAAACCCCGGCTTTCCCCTCGCCTTGACCAGCCCCGGCCCGCTAATTCTGGGTCATGTCTTCCGCCCCCTCCCAGAGTCACCAACCCAAGCGGGGGTTCCCCTGCCCCTGCGGCAGCGGGCAGCTGTTCGAGGCGTGCTGCGAGCCGGTGCTGAGCGGCCAGCGCCCGGCGGCCGATGCCGAGCAGCTGATGCGCGCCCGGTTCACCGCGCACGTGGCGCATGACTTCAAGTTCCTGCACACCACCTACCGGCCGACCGCCGCCACCCCCTACGTCCCGGAGGAGGGCGAGCCGACCGTCACGTGGACGAAGCTGGTGGTGCACGGTCACGAGACGACGGCCAGTCCCGACAAGGCCTTCGTGGACTTCTCGGCGTACGGCACCGAGGCCGGCACGGACAAGGTGCTGCACGAGAAGGCGGAGTTCATCCGCGTGAACGGCACCTGGCTCTATACCCGTGAAGCCCGACTCGGGCCCGCCCCCTACAAGTCGGCCCTCCCCAAGACCGGCCGCAACGATCCCTGCCCCTGCGGCAGCGGCAAGAAGTACAAGCACTGTTGTTTGGCGAAGGCGTGAACCGCCCGCCACCATCCGGCCCGCGCTTGCCTTGCAGCGCGGCCCGGACACTCTCTGCCGCTGATGCCAGCCGATCCAATCAGCCCAGCGACTGAACCGCCGGCGCCCGAGGCGCGCTCCGCCCGAGGAGAGTGGCGTCCGCCCTACCCCATCCGCTTCGCCCCGATTTTTTCGTGGCCGCTGCGCATGGCCGCGACCTGCAAATGGGTCGTCAGCTATCCCGGCTTCCTGTGGCCGACAAATCTGCTGCTGCTGGCCATTTCCGCTGCGGCCTGGTTTTTGACCCAGCCCGACGTGGCCCGCTGCGTTCACCTGGAGGCCGGCTGGATCGGCCAGGTCTACCTGAGAAATCTCGCGCTGATGTGGCTGTATTACGGCGGATTCCACCTCCACCTCTACATCCTCAAGCGCGAGGGCACGAAGGGAAAATACGACCCGAACTGGCCGGCCGAGAACAGCCGCCGGTTCCTGTTTCATGACCAGGTCTACGACAACATCTTCTGGACCTGCGGCGTCGCCGGCCTCATCTGGACCGCCTACGAGGTCGGGACCCTGTGGCTGTACGCCAACCATCGCATCCCCTGGCTCGAGTGGACGCGGCATCCGGTCTATTTCGTCCTGTGGTTCTTCGTCATCCCGTTCTGGCGCGAGTTTCATTTTTACTGGGTGCACCGGCTGATCCACTGGAAGCCGCTCTACCGGCACGTTCACTACCTGCACCACAAGAACAGCAACCCGAATGCCTGGTCGGGCATGGCGATGCACCCCGTCGAGACCATCCTGTATCTCAGCGTGGTGCTGATCCACTGGGTGGTGCCGTCGCATCCGTTCCATTTTCTCTTCGACCTGCAGCATGCCGCCCTCGGGCCGGCCGGCGGGCATCACGGATTCGAGGGTCCGATCCTGAACGACAAGTTCCCGACCGGATCCTATTTTCACTACCTCCACCACCGCTACTTCGAGTGCAACTACGGCGAAAGCACCGTGCCGCTCGACCGCTGGTTCGGCACCTTCCGCGACGGCCTGCCGGACGGCGCCGGGTCCAAGCTGGCCGGGGAGCACCAGGACTGAGCCGCCACCGCCCCGGGTGGCACCCCCGCACCGGGCCGATCCGCCCCTCCCCGAGGAAAACCCATGCCACCCCCGAAACTCCCCGCCGGCAACCAGCCGGACGACCTCAAGCGGTCGGACCTCCCCTGCAACCCGGACTGGAAGCAAGACTCCGCCGGTCGACATCACATTTTCCTCTTCGACGGGACCTGGAATGACGAGACCGGGATGAACCCGGCCGACTTCACCTGGGACAAGACCCGCCAGCTCTGGGTCAGCCAGGACGATCCCAGCAAGGCGTATCCGCCCATCGTCACCAACCTGGTCAAGACCTACACCGGGCTCGCGCCGGACGGACCCCGCCAGATCACGCACTATTTCCGCGGCATCGGCAACGACGACGAACACGACGCGCTGAACCAGAAGGTGGAGGGAGCCTGGGCGACGCAGGAGGAGCACATCCGCAACGCCGCCTATTGCGAATTCCTGCAATCGTACCGGCGCGGCGACCAAGTCTCGATTCTCGGCTTCAGCCGCGGCGCCGCGAGCGCCCGCCTGTTTGCGCGGGACCTGGCGGTCCGGGGTTTCGCCAAGGAGGCCACGATCGAGAGCCGCTACGGCCGGGTCCGGAACAGCGGGCAGGTGCGCCATGACGTGTGGACGCTGACGACCAAGTGGGCGGGCAAGCCGCTGATTGCCGGCGACGAGATCCCGATCGCCTTCCTCGGCGTGTGGGACACGGTGCCGACGAACGTGTCGGCCAAGCCGGGCGACTGGCGGGTGCCGGACACGGTGGCCCACGCCGTGCACTGCCTGGCGCTGGATGAGACCCGGGAGCTCTTCACCCCCACCTTGCTGCAGTACCCGAAAAGTCGCGCCGCCACCATGAAGGAGGTGTGGTTTCCCGGGGCGCACAGTGACGTGGGCGGCGGCTATTTTAACGATGCCCTCGCCCGGGTCGCGCTGAATTTCATGTGGAACAACTGGGAGAGCGCCTTGGCCGCCCAGCAGTTGCCGAGCCTGGTCTGGCGGCTCGAACTCGCCGCCCAGCATACCGCAACGGAGGGGCTGCCTTGGCTGCGGCACCAGGAACTCGGCCTCGCGGCCGACCTGGGCGGAACCTCCCCGCGCAGCCTCGAGCCTTGGAACGGCGGCGTGCCGCGCGTGCATCCGAGCGTCGAGCAATTCGTGCAAACCGGCGGCCTGCAGTACTGCGTCGAAGGGGCCGGGTTTCCGCCCGCCTGTCAGGTCTCCGCCCGCATCTACGATCCCCTCGCCTATCCCGGCCCCGATCAGGTGCAGTTGTACGATTCGACCGCTTGGGGCTGAGGGCGCGCCGACCCGGGCTGCCTCGACGCACGGAGGCGCAGACCCATGCGTCAATCCCGGTGACTCGGCGCCAAGGCCACGCGAAAGCCGATAAACTGGGATCGCCCGTCAGCCATGTTCCAGGCGCGATAGCCCGCGCGGCAGTAGGCCGCACCGCTGTGCCAGCTGCCGCCCCGCACCACCCGGTCCAAACCGGACACGGGGCCGGTCGGGTCGGTGACGTCGTCGGCAGGAAGCACCTCGGCCGGAACATCCCGGCACCATTGGTAAACATTGCCGAGCATGTCACAGAGCCCCCAGGCGTTGGGTTGTTTCAGCCCGACACCGCGAGGACCCGCCCGGCCCCCCGGGGAATTTTCACCCGACCCAGCCACGGTGTCCCAGCCGGGGCCCTCATAACCGACACTGCTGTTCCCGGCATACCACGCGATCCGGCCGAGCCCGGCGGCGCTGGATTCACCCGCGAGCCTCAGGCCCTCCCCGTACGTGGCGTCCGCGGTCCCCGCGCGGCAGGCATACTCCCACTGGGCCTCGGTTGGCAGGGTGAATTCATAGCCGGCCGGGAGCGAGCCCTCCGCGCGGGCGCGCGCGTTCAGGCGACTGCAAAACTCCATCGCCTCGCGCCAGTTCACCAAGTACATCGCGGCGGATTCATCGGCGCCGGCGAGAAGCTGGCTGAGGTCGCGGTTGCCGGGAAACGCTTTTTGCGCCTGAGCCGCGAGGTCCGTGCCCATCAGGGCGCGCCACTGGCCGTGCGTCACCGGCGTGCGGCCGAGCCAGAAGGGACGGGCCATGCTCACCCACGCGGGTAAGCCCTCGGCGGCCGTTCGGCCGGGCTCATTTCGGGGGCTGCCCTGACGGAAAGTCCCGGACGGGATGGGCCGCATTTCCAGGTCAAGTTTCGAGAGCGTGAAGGGCGTGCCGAGGCACGGCTTGCCTGGCAGCAGGCGGCCCTGCCCCAGCGGATCCCGGGGCTGGATCGGCGGAGCGTTCCGGGCACAGCCAACCAGAGCCAGTCCAAGGATACAGGCCGGCAGGCAAGCAAGTGGGAGGTAGGTTCGCTGCATGGCCTGCGCTCAGTTGGCGCCCACAATTTCGCCGTGCTCGCTCAAGTACATCAGCGGCGCATATTCGCCCAGGTACTGCTGCCGCCAGTAATGCCCGGTGGCGCGGTGCGTCGGGTAATCCGTGAAGTTGAGCTGGTAGATCGGCATCCGGACCATCGTCGCCGGGCGATCGGCAAACGGATCCTGCCGGAACAGCTTCAGCACGGGCGGATCGCGCCGGATCAGGTGGGCCGCCACCGCCTGGTACAGCGCCGGTTCGGTCGAGATGAGCATCGTGTTCTGCAGCGTCGCCTCGAACCGCGGATACCACGGGGCGATAAAAGGACTCATGCGGTCAACCTGCTGCGCCTGGTAGCGAAACCCATAGCTGCGCCACGTCTCGCCCCCATCGTTCGAACCGACGAACTGGACGGTCTCCCGGGTGGACTTGAGGCTGCCGAAGAGCGGGTAGGCGTTGGCGCTGCGCCAACTGCCGAAAAGCAGCACGACCGGCCGGGCGATCACGCCGGGGATGCTTTCGACCGGGATCCGCGCCGGCGCGACCAGATAAAAGAACAGGGCCACCACGAACTGGGTCCCCAGCGCCGCGCGCAGTCCCCACCGCGCCCACGGTGGCACCGGGCGGGGGGAGACGGTCGCCCCGCGGGACGCCAGCAGCCCCGCCAGCCGGTGGAGGCGGAGCCAGCGGACCGCGGCCACGATCATCGCATCGTCGAGGAGCACCACGGCGAGCGCGATCGCGGCAAGATTGAGCCAGCCGAAATTGTTGGTCAGCTCGATGCCCAGCTGCAGCGCGCCCCACACAAAAAACGCGATCCACCGCCACCGCCGCCCCCCCAGCACCGCCACCAGCGGGGCCACGATTTCCGCCGCGAACGTGAGGGCAATTTCCAGGAGGTGGTAAACATGCGGCAGCTGAAAGTCCCAGTAGCCCAAAATCGTCGGGAACGGCGCCGTCTCATACATGACGTCCATCACCGTGAAGTTGCGCCACAGGGCGTTCCCAAAGACGAACTTCGACAGCCCCGCCTCCAGCATGAGACGGAACAGCATCCAGCGCAGCGCGAACACGGCGACCCGGCGCGGCGCCGTGCCCGCTCCCAGGCCCGGGAACAAGCCCGGCGACGCCAGCGGGATGCAGAGGAGCGCGACCTCGATCATCAGCGGATCGGGCGCCGTTTCGGAAAAAAAATGGCCGAGGGAGACGAAGGAGAGAAAGATCAGCCAGCAGGCAAACAGCGCCACCCGCGGGCCCACGTTCAAGACCACGGCCACGGCGGCGGCCAGTCCCAGCCACTGCAGGGTGGCAATCATGCCCGCACTGGAATTGAGCCAAAACAGGCTCGGGACCCGGAGGAACGCCTCCACGGGATTCGGATACTGCTGGGCGTACCCGGCGAGGATGCCCCGGACCGGGGCGATGCCGTCCGGGCCGATCAGGGCCTGGCCCTCGGCCAGGATGCCGGCAAAGACGAGGACGTAGACCAGGCCAACCGCGCGAAGAATGATCCAGCGCGGCCAGAGATAGGTGGCATCGCCGAGGGCGCAAAATTCCTTGAGCGACCCTCCCATGCGCTCCCAGAGCCGGGTCATGAGGTCATGGGGTGACCGAGCCATGATTCGTCCACCCGTCCCGGGGCACCGGCACGGCCCCCCGCCCCACTCCCAGGCTCAGCCGGGAGGGGGCGCGGCGGCTGGCCGCCGGCCAGCGACCGGCGGCCGTTGCAGCCCTGGGCACACTCACTGGCAGGCTTCGCAGTCCTCGCCCCGGCGCTTCGCTTCCAGCGAGCAAGCCTGCTGCTCCTCGGCCGTGTAACTGCGCTTGGCG
>CAIKTR010000107.1 GCA_903830425.1 uncultured Opitutia bacterium | reverse complement strand
GGCCGGCGCGGCGGTCGACGCCGCGGGGGAATCTCCTTTGGTGGCCATGGCTCAGGGTCAGCGCTTCAGGTTGACGATGTCATCCAGCACGGTGTCCGACACCGTGATCAGGCGGCTGCCCGCCTGGAAGCTGCGCTGGGTGGTGATGAGGGCGGCAAACTGGTCGGTGAGGTCCACGTTGGAGAGTTCCAGCGTGCCGGACTGGATGACGCCCAGGCCGTTGGTGCCGGGGGCATTCGTGCCGGCGGCCAGCGTCGCGCTCAGCGGACCGGCGGCGGTGAACCCGGTGTAGAGGTTGTTGCCCTCCTTGGTCAGCGCGCTCTCGTCCTTGAAGTTCTGCATCAGGATCTGGTTGTTCGAGGCCGAGGTGCCGTCGGAATAGAACTCCATGACGTTGCCGCCCCGGTCGATCGTGACGGACTGGAGCACGGCGCCGGTCGGCGGGGTGCCCTGCTGGACGTCGCCGTTGTCGCCCTGGAGGTGGTAGCCCTGCGCGCTGACGAGGTAGCCCTGGTCGTCCCAGCGGAAGTCGCCGGCCCGCGTGGCGTAGACCTGCCCGTCGGTGGGGTTGCGCAGGACGAAGAACCCGTTGCCGGAGATGCCGAGGTCCGTCGTCTTGCCGGTGCTCTCGAGCGAGCCCTGGGTGAAGTTGGCGGAGATGCCGGCCAGGGTCACCCCGGTGCCGACCCCGAGGAAGGAGGTGTTGGAGGCGCCGGCGGACGAGGGCGACGAGCGCTGGAGGATGTTGCTGAAGCTGTCCGCATAAACCGCCTTGGAGGCCTTGTACGCGGTGGTGTTCACGTTCGCGATGTTGTTACCGATGACTTCGAGACCCTTCATGAAGGTCCGCAGGGCGCTGACGCCGCTGCCCATTGTGCCGATGAGTGACATGGGGAATGCTGGTTGGAGGTTTAGGCCGCGGGCGCGGCGGGAGCGGGAACGAGGCCGGGCTCCAGGCGGAGCACGGCGGAAAGGGCGTAGGACTGGCCGTTGATGATCAGCTGCGGCGCGCTGCCGCTGGCATCGACGGCGGTGACGTTGCCGGTGACGGTGGCGCCGTTGCCGGCGTCGACTGTCAGCTGCCGGCCGATGAAGCTGTTGGCGGTGACCAGGTCCTGGTTGGTGCGCAGCTGCGTCATCTGCTGCGTGAGCGTCTGGGTCTGCTCGAGCGAGGAGAACTGGGCCATCTGCGCGATGAAGGCGGTGTCGTCCGTGGGCTTCATCGGGTCCTGGTTTTGGAACTGCACGGACAGCAGCTTGAGAAAATCCTCCTGGCCGAGCACCTGGCGGTTGGCGCGGGTCGTGGTCGTGACCGGGGTGGTGGCGCCGGTGGCGAGGGCACCCGACGCGGCGGAGATGGGGGTGAGCAGGGACATGGGTTCAGGCCAAGGCATCGAGGTTGAGGTTGGGCCGGAGCGCGGCCGGGCGGAACGCCGGCGCCGCGGACTCGGCCGGGGCGCGGGCGCGAAAGCGGGAGGACACCGGACGCACCCAGGCTTCGGGCGCCGGCCGGTGACCGGAGTCGGATTGGGCCCGGGACCCGTCGTTGGCCTCGGGGCGGTCGGCGGCCGGGCCCGTGGCAAACACGGCCTCGGTCAGACGTCCCGCGCGCGGGGCGTCGCTCGCGGTCGACTGCCAGGCGGCGGCGAGCGCCGAGCGCAGGTCGCCCGAATCGGTGTGGAAGGTCGCATGGACGGCCCCCGCCCGCAGCTCGACGCGGACCGAGAGTTCGGCGCCACTCAGGGCAAATTGCAGCTGCACCGTGGACCGATTGCCCGCCCCCAGCCGCTCGGCCGCCGTCAGCACCGCGTCCACCGCGCGCTGGGCCTGACCGGGCAGATCCACCCCCGGCAGCGGGGCCGACCCGGACGGCGGCGGCGCCGGCAGTTCCATCGCCGCCGGCAACATCCCCGGCACCGGCGCGATCGCCGGGGGATGCGAGGAGGGCGTGGGCGTGGACATGGTGGCGCCACCCATAGCAATGGCGATGCCAAGGCCCGGCTCATGCCCTGCAAGCTGCTTGGCTGGAGCGCTTAGAATCTTTTTAACCTCGTCCGCGCGCGTCGAAATGAAGGGCCCCTCCGCATTTGCCGGCGACGCGGCAAATTTTTCCGCGAGTGCGTCCGGCAACGGCGACGAAGTGGCGGCGCTCACGGCGACCGGCGGGCGAACCGCAGCGGACGGACGCTCCGCGCGGCCGGCGATCCCGGCCAGGCTCTCCGCCGCGGGCACGGGCGCGGGAGAGGCGGCGGCGTCCTCGGCCGGCATCGACTCGACAGGGGGCGGCACGGGTCCCGCGACCGTCAGCGCGACGGCCGCCGGCGGAGTGGCCGCGGTTGGGCCAGCGACTGCCGGGGGCAAAACGAAGCCGGTCTGGGGATCCGTGACCGGCACCGCGGCCGGGCCGAAAGCCGCCGGCCGGGCAACGGCCGGGAAAAATTCGGCCGTCTGATCCGGAGCGCCTGCCCCGTCCGCCGGCAAACCCGGCGCCGCGCGGCAACCGTCCCGCGCCGGGGACGCGGGCGGTGACGTGGGCACGGGGGCCACCGCCGCCAGCCAGCCCATCAGGAGCGCCGCCGCGGACTCGCCGGCGGCCGGGGCCACCTCGTCGGCGGCGGGATCCTCCAGCGGCGGCGCGAGCTCGTCCGGCGGCGGCAGCAGGCCGGCAAAGGCCGGCGGCGCGGCCCCCGG
>CAIKTR010000106.1 GCA_903830425.1 uncultured Opitutia bacterium | reverse complement strand
CCGGGATAGGCAGGGGGCAAATTCCCGCAGCCCCCGATTCACAAGCTCCGTCCTGACCCGGTGACCGGAGCCCGCCTTGTAATATCGCTCGCGCCCCATCGCTGCGGCTCTGGTGGGGTGGATTTCCCAGTGGACCACGACGGGCTCCAGCAAACGCTCCCGGGTGGTCCGGGTGGAACCAGCGCAATGGGCCCGATAGCGGCGGATCAGGTGGTCGGTCTGCCCGACATAGGACCGACCGGACTGGCGACAGGCCAGGATGTAGACGAAATGCATGCGACGAACTGCCTCCCGCAGGAGAAATGGGGCGGCCAACGGGACTCGAACCCGCGACCCCAAGATTCACAATCTTGTGCTCTAACCAACTGAGCTATGACCGCCGTAAAGAGTCGTGGACCCTCGCGAGCCGCTCCAGCCCTGTCAATCCCTTCTTCCCATCGGCACCGCTGACCGGGCCGGAACCCCGTTTTCCCTGTGGAAAGGCCTCCGCGCGGGCCCGACCTGACTGGCCGGGAGGTAACCTACCCCCCCCGTCGGGATTGATTAAAATTGGTCGGTCTGGCGCCTCGCTCACCGGGGCAGGGACAGGTTCTATTCATGAGCGTGAAGCGACACTCTGAAAGTTTCGTCTCGCTGTTGGCGGATGTCACCGGACCGGCCGCCGTTGCCGTCCACGCCCCGGTCGCCCCGCCCTTCCCCTCCCCTCGGCCATTCCGCCTGCGCAACTACGACCCGGCCGCCGGCCGGTCGTCCACCGCCCCGGCGACGTCCGGGGCCTCGCCCGCGCCATGCTGCACTTCTTGAAAAAGCTCCTGGCCCGCTGGCAACACGTCGTCGAACTCGGCCGCTATCGGCTCGATAACTTCTTCACGCGCGGCGTCTCGGCCCAGTTCGTCGTGCTGCTCGTCCTGATGCTGGGCCTGATCCTGCTCGGCACGCTGGGCCTCAGCCTCGGCCTCTACGCACCCGAGAACAAGGACATCGCGGCCATCGGCCACAAGTTCGACGAGGGGTTCTGGGACGCCGTGTGGTGGTCCATGATGCACATCTTTGATGCGTCCTATGTGAGCCAGGACTACGGCGCGACCCCCGGCGTGGTCATCCTCGCCCTGGTGATCTCGATGCTGGGGCTGGTGCTGTTCGGCGGCGTGATCGGCCTGATCTCCGCCGGGGTCGAGCGCAAGTTCAGCGAGCTCGCCGCCGGCAACCGCCCGGTGCGCGAAACCGGACACCTGCTGATCCTGGGCTGGAACGACAAGATCTTCAGCATCCTCGACCTGTTCGAGGACTACCACAAGCCCGTCACCATCGCCATCCTCGCCAACCACACGATCGCCGACATGCAGGAGCAGTTGCGCACCGCGCGCACCAACATCCGGCGCATCAAGCCCATCCTGCGCACCGGCTCGCCCACCAACCTCAGCGAGCTGGAGCGGATGGCGTTCCAGGCCGCCTACAGCATCATCGTGCTCGCCGACGAGTCCCACCCCAACCAGGAGGAGGAGGCGGACATCTGCACGATCAAGACCCTGATGCTGCTGGCGAGCAACCTGCCGCCCGCGCCGCCCCGGCCGAAGATGGTCGCGGAGCTCCAGCGGCAGGAAAACCTCGAGGTCGCCCGCATCGCCTCCCGCCGCTCGATCTCGCTCATCTGCTCGGGCGAGGTCCTCAGCCGGATGATCGTGCAGGCGGCCCGGCAGCCCGGCCTGTCCACTGTCTACAGCTCGCTGTTCGGCTTTGCGGACAACGAGATCTTCATCCAGCCGCAGCCGGAGTGCGCGGGCCGGCGGTTTGCCGACCTGCGCTTCGATTTCCCGAACGCCATCGCCCTCGGCACCAGCTCGATGGAAATGCGCGACGGCCGCCCCTACTTCCAGCAGCACATCAACCCGGCCAAGGAGCACGTGGTCGGCAAGGAGGAGTGGCTCATTCTCCTGTCCCGCGGCGCCGTGCTCCACCAGCCCGCCCCCGCCGCGCCCCCCGGCCCGGAGTCGGTCGCGCCGCCCGGCCGGAACTTCGCCCGCGAACGCGTGCTCATCCTCGGCTGGAACAGCAATATTTACACCATCCTCCACGAGTACGACACGTTCCTGCAGGCCGGGAGCGAGATCACCATCGCCGCCCTCCATGAGCCCGAGAAGGCCCACACCCTCCTGGCGGACCACCTGCACCGCCCCCTCGTCAACGCCACCTCCACCTACGTCCAGACCGACTACGCCCTCAGCGACCGGCTCGAGGCGCTGCTCGCCCACTCCTACGACACCTGCATCATCCTCGCGGACCAATCCAGCGGCGAACGCGACCCCGACGCCCGGGCGATCGTGACGATCCTCCTGCTCCAGGACTACGACACGCGCCACCCCCAGCACCCGTTCAAGCAGATCGTCGCCGAGGTGCTCGCCGCCGCGAACTCCGAGCTGCTCCAGCACCACGGCAAGACCGACACGATCATCAGCCCCCGGCTCATCAGCATGCTGCTCGCCCAGGTCTCGCAGCAGCTGATGCTCGAGCGGGTCTACGCCGACCTGATGAACGCGCACGCCAACGAAATCTACCTCAAGCCGGTCCGCCGCTACACGCCCCAGCCCGCCAACTGCACCTTTGCCGACCTGATGCGCGCCGCGGCCGAGCTGGGGGAACTCGCCCTCGGGGTGAAGCGCAAGGCCGAGGCGGGCGAGGCGACGAAGGATTTCGGCATCCGCATCAACCCCCCGAAGGACACCCCGCTGGCGCTGACCGACCACGACGAGGTGATTGTCGTCTCCAATGCCGAGCATCCCCCCGGCGCCTGAGCGGCGCCCTCCCTCCCCCCTTATGTCCCGCCCAACCTCCACCCTCCGTCTGTGCCTCCTCCTGCCCCTGCTGCTCGGCGCCTCGGCCCGGGCCGCCGCCCCCGCCTCGCCCGAGCCCGCGCCGCCCAAGGTCGTGCGGGTCGGCGCCTACGTGATGTCGCTCTACGACCTCAACCCCACCAGCAACACGTTCACCGCCGACTTCTGGCTGTGGTTCGTCCATGCCAGGCCGCTCGACCTCAAGCCGCTCAAGACCGTCGAGCCGGAAAACGCCCGCGACTTCCGCCCGAGCCTCGAGGTGACGGAGGACCACGGCAGCGAGCGCTACCACGCCGAGAAGGTCCGCGGCGTCTTCAACCACGGCTGGAACGTCGCCAACTTCCCCTTTGACCGCCACGAGCTGCAGATCCGCCTGAGCGAGGGGCAGGACGAGACCGCGGTGCTCACCTACGCCGCCGACACCGCGAACACCGGCGTCGACCCCGCGGTCAAGGTCGAGGGCTGGCGCGTGGACCGGGTGACGATGACGACCGCCACGCACGCCTTTGACTCGACGTTCGGGGTCCCGGGCGAGAGCGGCGGCTCGGCCTACGCGCAGGCCGTGATCTCGATCTTCATCTCGCGCGATGCCTTCGGCCTGTTCTGGAAACTGCACGCCGCGGTGTACATCGCCTTTCTCATCGGCCTGATCTCGTTCTTCCTGGACCCGTCGAAGGACGGACTCTTCAACGGCCGGATGAGCCTGCTCATCGGCATGATCTTCGCGGTCGTGATCAACACCCAGCGCGTCGCGGCCGCCCTCGGGCAAAGCCCGGCGTTCACCCTCGCGGACAAGCTGCACGTCGCCACGCTGGTCGCGCTGCTCGGGGGCATCGTCGCCGCGCTCATCTCGCGCAGGCTGCACCTGGCGAACCGCGGCGACGACGCCAACCGCCTCGACCGGCGCATGGCTGCCGGCCTGTTTGCGGTCTATTTCGGCGTCAATGTCGTCCTGATCACCGCCGCCGCCCACGCCGGCTGAGCCGCCCCGCCCCGGCGCCCGACGGCCATCCGCCGGGCGCGGCCGCGGCCCCACGACGCCGTTGCCAAACTCCTTTGGATTGATCCACGTTGGTTCCACGTCCGGGCGACCCCGATGAAACCAATCTACTTTCTCATCTACGCCAGCGTGCCCCGGAATCTGCATGCCAGTCAGACCGAATTGACGGACTTGCTGGACACGTGCCGCCGCATCAACACCCCCCGAGGCATCACCGGCCTTCTTTTATACAAGGAGGGCCTGTTCCTCCAGCTATTGGAGGGTCCTGAGCCGGCCGTGAAGCAGATCTATGCCAAGATCTTTCAGGATTCTCGGCACCACTCCTGCATGGTCATCAACGAGGGAGTAGCCGACCAGCGGTTGTTTCCCGACTGGTCCATGGGCTTCCACGACTTGACTGATCCGCAACTGGCGGAGCGGCCTGGCTTCTCCCAGTTCATGAACCAGCCGAAGGCACTGGATCACTTGCCGGATGACCCGGATGGTTGCATGCGGCTGCTCCGGCTTTTCCGCGAGTCCATGTAACTCGGCGGGAGCGCCGCACCCGCCGGCCGGACCGGTCACATGCCCATGCGCTCCCATCCGCGCTGCTGCGGATCGCGCGGCGGCAAGCCGAGGATCTCCCGGCCGACATCCACATAATACCGGTAGTTCGCCAGGGGCGTGCCGTTGGGGATCTGATGGTCCAGCCCGAAGGCGCAGCCGCCTTCCCGCATCAGCGGCTGCAGCTTGTACTCCAGCTCCCGGCGGATCGCCGCCTGGTCGCCGCGCAGCACGTGCTTGTCGATGCCCCCGAGCATCGCCAGCTTCCGCCCGTACTTCCGCCGCACCTCCACCATGTCCATGCCCGCCGCCGGCTCCATCGGATAGAGGCAGGTCACCCCGCAGTCGAGCAGCGCCGGGATCACCGCGTTGATGTTGCCGTCCGTGTCCATCTGGAAGATCCGCGCCCCCTGCTCCGCCAGCGGCTCCCAGATGGCCCGGTAGTACGGCTGGAAATGCTCCGCAATCTGCACCGGCCCCACCAGCGGACCCGATTTCCCCGCGAAATCCTCGTGCACCGACAGCTGGTCGATCGTCAGGTGCTCGCAGATCGGCTCCAGCACCCGCCGCGTCGTGTCCAGCAGCGTCGCCAGAATGTCCGCCATCAGCTCGGGCTGCTCGTAATAGGCGAGGCAGGCGACCTCCTCGCCCATCAGGTCGCGCGGCATGTCAAACGCCCCCGGCATGTACGCGCGGATCAGCGCCCCCTCCTCCCGCGCCTTCCGCGCCGCCGCCACCTCCTCCCAGTTGATCCGGTCCGGCGTGAATTCGTAAAACGGCTTCACCCGCAGCCAGTCGTCCATCGTCTTCACCGGAAAATCCATCGGCAGCGCATGCGTCGCCGTCCGCTTCAGCAGCAGCAGCGTCCGTCCGAGGAAATCCCGCTGCACCCGCTTCTCCGCCGTCTCCTCCAGCGTCACCGGCGCCGCACCCCGGGGCAGCGGCTGGCCGCCAAAGTCCACGATCGGCACGTAGTCCCAGTCAAAGGCCGTCAGGTTGATCTCGTCCTCCGTGGCCCCCTGCGCCCGCCACTCCTCCTCCAGCCCGATCAGCGGGCCGAACAGTTCGACAAACATCGGCCGCGGCGCCGAGCCGTAGGTCATGAGATCAAGGTAGGTGTCGCGGTGGAAACGCATGGGGGAGTCGCCCCGGCCGGCGGGGAGGCCGGCGGAACGCTGCGCATGGAAGCGCGGTTCCGGGTCGCTGGCTAGGTCTTTTGCAGCCTAATCCCCCGCTGCGCCCCTCAGGCGCATCCCACTGCGCGCTTGTCTACCCGGGGGACGAAGTTTTCATGGTGCCGCCTGCCTGCCCCCGGGCGTCCCATGCTGTTCTGGCTCAAGAAAGCTGTTTCCTACTGGCTGATGCCGCTGCCCTTCTGCCTCGCGCTGATGGTGGTCGGACTGCTGCTGCTGCGGTACCAGCGGTGGACCCGGTGGGGGCGCGGGCTGCTCGCCGCCGGCGCACTCCTGCTCCTGCTCCTGAGCAACAAGCAGGTCGGCCTGGCCCTGTTGCAGCCGCTCGAAAATCAGTATCCCGCCGTGCCCGAAATCGTCCCGGGGGACCCGCTCCCGGCCCCGCTGGCCGCCTGCCGCGCCATCGTCGTCCTCGGCGGCGGGCATGGCGACATGCCCGCGCTCGCCGCCACCCAAAAGCTCAGCTCGGCCGCCACCGCCCGGCTGGTCGAGGCCGTCCGGCTCGCCCGCCTGCTGCCGGACGTCCCCTTCCTCGTCTCCGGCCCGGCCGCCGGCACGGGCGCCACCCACGCCTCCGTCCTCGCCGCCGCCGCCCGCTCTCTCGGGGTGGATTCGCGCCGGATCGTGCAGATCGACACCGCCCGCGACACTGACGACGAGGTCCAGGCCGTGAAACAACGGCTCGGCCCCGCCACGCCCTTCGCCCTCGTGACTTCCGCCTGGCACATGCCGCGCGCCATGGGGCTCATGCGCCGGGCCGGCCTCCGGCCCCTGCCCTGCCCGGCCGACTTTCTCGCCCGGGTCAACCCCGACCCCCGCCTGTCCGACTGGACCTGCGACCTCTCCGGGCTCGAGCGCAGCACCTGGGCGGTTTACGAGCGGCTCGGTGCAGCCTGGGCCCGGTGGCAGGGCAAAATCTAGGCCCGGCCGCCCGAAGTCCCGACAGTTTACCCTCGCTCCCCTCCCCCGCCCCCGCTACCCCAAGCCTACCATGCTCTGGCTCAAGAAGATTTTCGGCAAAGAGGACAAGTTCTTCGACCTGCTCGAAGCCGGCGCCGGCGAGGCCAAGACCAGCGTCAACCTGCTCGCCAGCTACCTCCATACGCTCAGCGCCGGAGGCCCGCCCGCCAATCTCGACGACTTCGTCCAGTCCCGCCGCAAGGAAAAGCGCATCCGGCACGAGATGACCGAGCAGCTCAGCCGCACCTTCGTCACCCCGCTCGAGCGCGAGGACATCGAGTCGCTGTCCTTCGCCCTCTACCGGATCCCCAAGGCCGTCGAGAAAATCGTCGAGCGCCTCTCCATCTACCCCGGCCGCGTCCCGCACGCCGCCTTCCAGCGCCAGGCCGAGCTGCTCAACCTCGCGGCCGACGCCGTCATGTTCATGGTCAAGGAGTTGCGCGGCGGCACCCACATGGAGAAGATCCGCGAGGCCAATGACCGCCTGCAGTACGCCGAGGGCGAGGCCGACAAGGTGATGCTCACCCTGCTCAAGGACCTCTACCATGGGCCCTATGACGCCAAGGAGCTGGTCATCCTCCAGGAGATTTACGAGATGGTGGAGCAGGCCGTCGACCGTTGCCGCAACGCCGGCAACATCGTGGTGCAGATCGTGCTCAAGCACTCCTGAGCCGGGCTCCGCTCCGCCGTCATGACGCTCTTCCTGCTCGTTCTGCTGGCCGCCCTCGTTTTCGAATACATCAACGGCTTTCACGACACCGCCAACGCGATTGCGACGGTGGTCTCGACCAAGGTGCTGACGCCGCGCTGGGCCATCACCTGGGCCGCCGGGTTCAATCTGGTCGGCGCCCTCATGGGGACCGCCGTCGCCACGACCATCGGCAAGGGCCTCGTCGACACCCAGTTCGTGACCATGGCCACGGTCATGGGCGCCCTGCTCAGCGCCATCATCTGGGGGCTCCTGACCTGGTGGCTGGGGCTGCCCTCCAGTTCCAGCCACGCCCTGGTGGGCGGGTTGTGCGGCGCCGCCCTCGGCACGGCCCACGGCGACTGGCGCGTGCTCCACTGGTCCGTCACCAACGCCCAGGGGGTCACCACGGGCCTGTGGCCCAAGATCGTGCTGCCCATGATCGCGTCGCCGCTGCTGGGGTTTTTTGGCGGCTCCCTGCTGATGCTCCTCCTCATGGCCATCCTGCGCAAGTTCACCCCGCGCATGGTCAACCTCATTTTCGGCAAGGCCCAGCTGCTCAGCGCCGGCTTCATGGGCTACAGCCACGGTTCCAACGACGCCCAAAAGACCATGGGCATCATCGCCCTCGCCCTGTTCACCGGCACCACCCAGGGCGCCTTCAACGACCTGCCGGCATGGGCTGGATTCCTGCGGACCCCGCAGTTCACCGTGCCCCACTGGGTGATGGTCACCTGCGCCCTCACCATGGCCGCCGGCACCGCCGGTGGCGGTTTTCGCATCATCCGCACCATGGGGCACAAGATGGTCAAGATGCAGCCGGTGCACGGCTTCGCCGCCGAAACTACCGCCGCCCTCATCATCCACGGCGCCTCCACCTACGGCGTGCCGGTCTCCACCACCCACGTCATCGCCACCTCCATCATGGGCGTCGGCGCCACCAAGCGCTTCAGCGCCGTGAAATGGGGCCTCGTCGGCCGCATCGTCTGGGCCTGGGTCCTCACCCTCCCGGTCACCGGCCTGCTCGGCTACGGCCTCGTTTACCTCCTCCGCTCCCTCGGCGCCTGACCGGGTCGGCCTGACTCCCGCCACGCGGGCCGTCTAGGGGTTGGGAGACGGCCATCAGCAGTCGAGCCGCGCGGCCCGTTGTCCCGCATCGTGGGTGCGGCGCCGCCTCGCGGTTCCCCTCGCCCCCCTTCCCTTCCCGCCCTGCAGCGCGGCTAGGCGGCCGCCGGCAGCGTGAAGTAAAACACCGTGCCCTGCCCCGGCTCACTCTCGACGCGGACCTCTCCGCCGTGCGCCTGCACCGCGTGCTTGACGATCGCGAGCCCCAGCCCCGTCCCGCCCTGCTCCCGCGAGCGGGCCTTGTCCACCCGGTAAAAACGCTCAAAGACCCGCTCCAGCGCGTCGCGCGGGATGCCCGGGCCGTCGTCCTTCACCCCCACTTCCACCAGCCCGCCGGCCAGCGCCCGCGCGCTCACCGTCAGCACGCCGCCCTTCCGCCCGTACTTGATGCCGTTGTCCACAAGGTTCGACAGGATCTGCCGCAGCCGGTCGGGGTCCGCCCGCGCCACCAGCCCCGCCGGGATCGCGTTCTCCAGCCGCACGTCTCGCGCCAGCGCCCGCGCCGTCAGGTCCCCGAAGACTTCCTGGGCCGCCGGGCGCAGCGCCGCCGGCTCCGGATGCAGTTCCATCCGGCCGGAATCCAGCTTCGCCAGCAGCAGCAGGTCGTCGATCAGCAGCGTCAGCCGGTCGGCATGCCGGTCGATGATCTGCAGCAGCCGGTCCAGCGCGGTGGGATCCGTCTTGGCGCCGTCCAGCAGCGTCTCCGCCGCGCCCTTGATCAGCGAGAGCGGCGTGCGCAGCTCGTGGCTGACGTTCGCGACAAACTCCTGTCGCGCCCCTTCCAGTTCGCGCAGGCGGGTCATGTCGTGAAACACCAGCAGCGACCCCGCCGCCTTCCCGACCGGGTCCCGCAGCGCGACCGCATTGACCTGCAGCACGCGCGGCTGCGCGCCTTCCAGTCGCAGCTCGTGATCCAAAATCGCCGTCTCCTTTTCCAGCCGCGCCACCACCGCCGACACCTCGTGGTGCCGGATCGCCTCCAGCAGCGTCCCCCCGATCATCTGCCGGGAAAAGCCGAACAGGGTCTCGGCCGCGCGGTTGGTCAGCACGATCCGGCCGCGGACGTCGAGCACCACCAGCGCCTCGATCATGCTGTCCAGCAGCGTCTCCAGGCGGTGCTGCTGGTCCTCCCGCTCCAAGGCGTGCGCCGCCTTCAGCTCCGCCACCACCTGGACGTG
>CAIKTR010000105.1 GCA_903830425.1 uncultured Opitutia bacterium | reverse complement strand
GGACCGGGCCGCGACCCTGATCTCCGGCGATTTCCAGAACGTGCCAGCCGGCCAGTTTCTCGACACCGTCTGCGCCGCGAGCGAACTGCTGTGGTTTTGGGATGGCACTCGGCTGCACGTCGACACCGTGAGCGAAACTGAGACCCGCATGCTCAACGTCACCGCCGTCACCCCCGAGCAGGCCAACACCATCCTGCACGCCCTCGGATTCGAATCCGGCCCGGACGGCCACCGGATCACCGTGAGGGGCGTCGCCGGCGTCCTCGCCCTCAGCGGCAGCAAAAAGTTCCTCGACCTCACCGAGCCCGTCCTGAAGGCCTATAACGAGCAACAAGTCGCCCACACGACCGAGGCCCGCGAGAACGCCGCCCGCGAGGCGGAGTTAAACCATGTCCTCGAGGGCCAGCTCGAGGTGCGCGTGTTCCGCCTCACCTATGCCTCGGCCGCCGACATCGCCGTGCGCGGCGGCAGCGGTTCCTCTTCGTCCGCCATTCCTGGGGTCGCCCGCGCGCTCCAAAATATCATGGGCTCCAACGCTGGGGCAAATGCGCCCGACTCGGGCAGCTCTGGACGCAAGCGCCAGCTCTCCTCCCTGCGCGGCTCCGGCCTCGCCGGGACCGTGGCGGCCGGAACCCCGGCGGCTCAGCGCAAATCCCCTCCTCCCGCCGACTCCCCGGCGGAGGAAAACCACGTGATTATCCAGGCCGATCCGCGTCTGAACGCCGTCATTGTGCGCGACACCGCCGGCCGCATGCCCGAATACGAGGCCCTCATCAAGCAACTCGATATCCCCAACCCGGTCATCGAGATCTCGGCCGCCGTCGTCGACATCGACTCCAACAACAGCAAGTCCTTCGGCACCCAGTTCCTCGGGGCGGGTGAGGGTTCCAGCAGCCTTCTGCCCCGGCTCGGCAGCGGGGCCGATCCCAATTTTAGCCAAACCGGCAACGGCAGCACCAGCTCGGCGACCTTCGTCGACGGGCCCAACTTGGTGCGCGGCCCCGGGATCAATGCCTCCGCCCTGATCACGCTCAGCGGCTTTCAGCTCCTCTCCCGCATCCAGGCGCTCGAAGACAAGGGCGAGGCGCAGCTGGTCACGAACCCCTCCATCCTCACCCTCGACAACACCGAGGCCAACCTGAGCCAACAGGACACGGTCTATGTGCGCGTGGCCGGCAGCGGCACCGGCGCCTCCTCCGACCTCTACAACATCCACACCGGGGTCCAACTGCGGGTCACCCCCACCATCATCCGCGAAGGCGACCAGATTTCCTTTCGCCTGCTGATCGATGTGCAGGACGGCGCGTTCAACGCCTCCGAACTCACGGTCGACTCGATTCCCGGCACCCGCGAGAGCTCGATCACGACCCAGGCCGTCGTGCCGGCGAACAAGACCCTCCTCATCGGCGGCTACTTCGTCGACAAGCGGCAGAACGCCACCCGCCAGGTCCCCGGCCTCGGCAACCTGCCCGTGGTCGGCGCCCTCTTTAAGACGACCAATAAAGCAAGTTCGCGCGCCCAGCGCTTTTATTTCCTGACGCCGCGGCTGGTCGATGTGACGCAGGAGTCCCGCCTCAGCCGCCGGCCCGCCCCGGGCTCGGCCGCACCGCTGTCCGCCGCCGTCACGGACTCCGCGCCAGTGCTCGAGCGGGCCCATGAGCTGGTCGGCACCTCGCTTCTCTCCACGCCGTCCGCCGTACCCGCGGCCCCGAAACCTTAGCATTACCCAATCATCATGGCTGACACTGCCGAATGGATCCTGAAAATAATCTCCGGCCCGCATCAGGGCGTGGAGGAGATCATCCGCGAGGGCCGCGTCCTCGTCGGGGTGGCCTCGGAATGCGACATCGTGCTGCACGACGTCCTGATCGCACCGCGGCACCTCGCCTTCGCCCTGCACGCCGGCCAGCTCACGGTCGAGGCCATCGAAGGGCGAGTCTACTGCGCGGGTAAACGCGTCCACGCGCCGACCCGAGTCGAGCCGTTTAGCTTCGTCACCGCCGGCACGACGCATTTGGTGCTGGGACCGCTCCACGCCCGCTGGCCGCTGCTCTCCACGGCGGACGCCCCGGAACTGGAAAAGGACCCGGCCCCGGCGGACGTCGCGGCGCGGCCCGCGGCGGACGCGCCGGCGGTTCCGGCGGCCGGGCTTCCGGCCGACAAAACCGCGCCAACCCCGGCCCAACGCAAGCGGGCCTGGTGGATGGTAGGCTTCGGCGGCTGCATGCTCATCGGGTGGCTCGTGCTGTGGCTGGTGTGGAAACCCAACGCCGCACCGGTCGCAACCGTCGCCCCACCCGATGCCCGGGAGCGGATCGAGCAAATCATCGCCCCGTTTGCTCCGTCCGGCCAAGTGCGGATCGAGGAGCGCGCCGACCACATCGAGGTCTCCGGCTATCTGGCCACCGACTCCGCGGATCGGGAACTCACCGCCGCCTTGCGCGCCGCCGCCCCCGAGGTCACCCTGCGCCTCTGGAGCACCCCGCGCCTGGTCGCCACGGCCCGCTCGCTGCTGGCCGACCGCAAGCTGCCCTTCGAGGTCACCGCCGGCGAAGGCGGCGAATTGCGGATTCGCGGCACCGCAACCTCCACCGGGGCGTGGACCAGCGCTCGCCAGATGCTGCTCGCCGAGGTTCCCGGCCTCCAGCGGATCATCGACGAGGTTTCCGTGCCCGACGCCCGGCATGACCCCGCCGGCCCCACCGCGGCCCCTCCAGCCAACTCCCAGAGCCCGACCGGCCCGGCGACTCCAAGCTCGGCCGCGGCGCTCCCGTCCGACGGGCTGACCATCGTCGCCCTCCAGCCGCTGAGCGGCGGCCAAGGTTGGCTGCGCCTGCGCAATGGCAGCGTGCTCTTCCGCGGCGCGCACCTCGCCAACCACACCCGCCTCAGCTCGATCGCTGACACCCAGGCTAATTTTGAGCAACCCGGGCGCGTCTTTTCCGCGGGGATTGGCGCTGACCTCGCGGGGTTGCTGGTCCCGGCCACCCCCCCCTCGCCGCCAAACCCGCCCCGCCGTCCGCCCGCTCCGACGGTCCCGCCCAAGAAATAAAATAACCCAAACGGGTGAAGAAATCCCCTTAATTTCATACCAAGGTTGACCGTAAAAAAACCCGCTGCCTACCTGCGCCCCACGCCTCACCATGACCAACATCGACGTCCCCGACTTTGACGAAGCGCTGCACGCGGACCAGGACGGTTCCTTTCACCGCGCGGCCCAAGACCACCTCGCCGAGGCGGCCGCCACCCTGCGCGCCGCGATCCAGGGCGGGCTCGCGCCGCTCGACTATGAGCGTGCCACGAAGCTCGAGGCCGCCCTCCAGAAGGCCTCCGAGATCGTCCGCTTTTCCGCTGCTTTTCCGCGTACTAACTAACAACCACATCCATCATGGCCGTCCTCCCGAACAACACCCCGCTCTCCAGCACGCCAATGTTTGGCGCCGGTAACTCCGATATCTGGGATACCATCACCAATATGGCGACGATCGTTGGCAACCAGACCAACAACGTCATTGCCGCTTCGTCCTCGACCGACTTTACCGATCCGGCGGCCGTCATCACGCTGCAGATGCGCGTGAACCAGGTGACCAACGCCGCCACCGCGGTCTCCAATTTGGCGAAGGCCATCCAAGACCCGTCCAAAAACGCGGTCAGCAATCTGCGCTAAGCCACCGCTTAGATTTCCGGATTCGCCCACCCCTAACTCACTCCTCCCATGTCCGTCCTCGCACCTGCCCCCATCAGCACTTCGCCGATCTTCGGGACCAACTCCAACATCTGGGATACGATCCAGTCGATGGCTGGCACGATCGGCTCGCAGACGAACAACGTCATTGCGGCCGCCAGCAGCACCGATTTCACCGATCCCGGCGCCGTCATCCTGCTGCAGATGCGCGTCAATCAGGTGACCAACGCGGCCACCGCGGTCTCCAATTTGGCCAAGGCCATCCAGGACCCCTCCAAGAACGCCGTCAGCAATCTGCGCTAAACGCCCGCCCTCGCCCATGGAAACCCCCGCACCCACTGTCCGCCTCCTCATGCGCCTAGGCTACTGGTCGGTCTGGCATGGGCTGCACGCCGAGGCCGCCGTGCTGTTCAGCGGCGCGCAGGCCGCCCGGCCCGCCAGCGAGGTGCCGGTCCTCGGCATGGCGGTGCTCGCGATGGTCATGAATCAGCCCGGCCATGCGGTCGAGCTGCTGCGGCAGGCGGCGGCGACGGTGCCGAACGAACTGATCGACGTCCACCAGGGCTGCGCCCTGCGGCTGATGGGCGACGAGGCCGCCGGTCTGGAGATTCTCCAGCGCGTGGCCACGACGGGCCAGGCACCCGATGCGCGCCAGATGGCGGCGAACCTCGCCGCCCTCGGCGCCGAACAACTCCATCCGCAGCTGGCAAAAATCCTATGAACGTCACCGCTCTCAGTGTTCCCCTTTCGGCCGCCGCCCCCGCGCCCGTCGAAACTCTGGCGACCTCGAGCCCGACCGACCTGGACCGTTTGCGCTCCCTCATGCAGTCGGCCGCCTCGCAGACCGCCAACCCGATCGGCACCGCGGTGCCGCTCGAAGCCGCCACCGGCACGGCCCCGGCCGCCGCCACGCGCTCCTTCGGCGACTCCATCCTGGACGGCATGCTGAAGTTCCGCACCAACTACCAAAGCTCGATCGATTCCATCAATACCCAGGTCACTAGCCTGGCCAGAAACGAGGCCGCCGGCTTGAATGATTTTTCCGAAATCATGGCGCTGCAGATCAATGTCTCGAAGTGGTCGATGTCCGTCCAGGGTGTCGACAATGCGTCGAAGGCCGGCGCCAACACCGTCAAGGAACTCAGCCGCGGCTGATCCGCCGCCGGCCACGCAGGGGGCGCTCGGGGACGGACCGTTCCCGGCTGGCCCGTTGTTGACCTTTTTCTCCCTCATGCTCCGCTCCCGCCCACTCCGTACGTCGCCCCTCCTCGCGGCCGCCGCCCTCTCCCTCTGCCTGCTCCTCGCCGGCTGCGGCGAGATCATCATCTTCACCCAACTCGGCGAGACCGAGGCCAACGAGATGATGGCCGTCCTCATCCAGCGCGACATCGCCTGCCTCAAGGAGGCGGGGAAGGAGGACACCTGGACGCTCAAGGTGCCGGGGACCGACTTCGCCCGCGCCGTCGAACTGCTCAAGTCACAGGGCTATCCCCGTCAGAAATTCGCCAAGATGGGCGAGATCTTCCAGAAATCCGGCCTCGTCAGCTCCCCGACCGAAGAGCGCATCCGCTACATGTACGCGCTCTCCCAGGAAATCTCCGATACCCTGACCCATATCGACGGCGTCATCAACGCGCGGGTCCACATCGTCATCCCCGACAACGACCCGCTGGCCGACAAGATCGTGCCTTCCTCCTGCGCCGTCTTCATCAAGTACCGCGTCGGCTTCGACCTCGAGAGCCTCGCCCCCCAGTTGAAGAATCTCGTGATGCGCAGCATCATGGGCCTGCACTACGAGGACGTCACCCTCGTCATGTTGCCCGCCGTCGCCGTGGCGGTACCTCCCGCCATTCGGAACGAGTCCGGGGCGCGTCCGGACCCGAAGAAAACCGCGGCCCTGGTCGCCGGCGCGGTCGCGGTCCTTGGGGTGATCGGCTGGTGGCTGCGGCGCCGCGCCCAGCCGCTCGCCAGTGCCAAACCGGGCCCCGCATGAGCACGGCCCGCTGGTTCCACACCCTCGCCCGGTCTAACCCTGAACTGCACCGGCTCGTCTACGACTTCAACCACTACCCGCACCGGTGGGCCCGGACCGAGTGGCTCGACGATTGCGCCACCAGCGCGCCCGCCATTTCCATGCTCGAGCAGTCCCCGCGCGGCCGGGCCCGACTGGGGCGGCATTACTGCGGCGCCCTCGGCCTCAAGGAGCATTTCTGGGATTTTGAGGCCACCCACCGGCGGCTCGCGCTGCTGCCGCACACGACCCTCGCCCAGTTGGGCCTCTACGTCGGCGCCGCGCTGCACTGGATGAGTCTGGCGCGCTGCGTCACCCAGGCCCAGCATCGCGCGACCATCGGGCAGATCGGCCACGGCGCGTACGCCTACGGCCTGCGCCGCGGCCGCTCGCTGCTGGGGGCCTCCGGACTGGGCAGCCCCAGCCTGCCCTGCGCGGACGACCACGCCAACCTGCCCGGCGCGGGCTGGAAGATTCTTGCCGCCTGCATGCACAACGAGTCGCCCGCCGTCTTCCGGCGCTTCCGACTGAAGTCGCCTCGCAACTTGGACTTGCGCAACGGCGGTGAGCTGGCGCTCTCCCCCGACACCGCGTGGGCCTTCGTCCAGCCGATCATCACGGACATTTTGCCGAGGAGTGATCAACGATGCTTTGCCTAAAGAATACCGGCGTCGATCTCCTCGTCCAGGGCCCGGTCCTGAAGGCCGCTGACTTCGCGGCGATCCTCGAGTCACGCGACCTCGTCGCCAAGGCCGAGGCGGAGGCCGCCCACGTCCGGGCCGAGGCCTCCGCTCACTTCCTCGCCGAGAAGGAGCGCGGCTACCAGGAGGGCCTCGAACAGGGCAAGGCCGAGATGGCCCAGCAGGTCGTCGCCACCCTGGGCCAGTCGACAATCTATTTTTCCAAGGTGGAAAAGACGCTCGTCGACGTCGTGATGCAGGCCCTGCGCCGCATCGTCGGCGAGTTCGAGGAGCGGGAGCGCGTCGAACGCATCGTCCGCCAGGCCCTCGAACTGCTCAGCAATAGCAGCCAGGTGCGGCTCAAAGTGTCGCCTTCCCAGGAGGAGTGGATGAAGACCCGCGTGGAAGCCCTGCTCGGCTCCTTTCCGCGCATTCAGTTTCTCGAAGTCAAGAGCGACACCCGCCTGCCGCCGGACGGCTGCATCCTCGAAACTGAGTTCGGCGTGATTGACGCCACCGTCGAGACCCAGCTCCGCGCGATCGAAAAGGCGCTGGTCCAGGCCCTGCGATGACCAGCCCACTCATCGACTCCGAGACTTTTGCGGCCAAGCTGCGCCAAGGCGTTGCGGCGGCCCAACCGCTGGCCGTGCGCGGCCGCGTGGTCCAGGTGCTCGGCACCATCGTCCGGGCGCATGCCCCGGGCGCCAAGATTGGCGAGCTGTGCGCGCTGCGCAACCCGTGGGAGGAAACCCAGATCCTGGCCGAGGTGGTGGGCTTCGCGCAAAACCTCGCCCTGCTCACCCCGCTCGGCGAGATCGTCGGGGCCTCGTCCTACACCGAGGTCATCCCGCTCGGCGAGGTCCACCGCGTGCCCGTCGGCCCCGGCCTGCTGGGTCGCGTGCTCGACGGCCTCGGCCAGCCGATCGACGGGGCCGGGCCGCTCGCGATCGCCGACTACTATCCGGTCTACGCCGATCCGCCCAACGCGATGACGCGCGAGCTGATCACCAAGCCGATCAACCTCGGGGTGCGCGCGCTCGACGGCCTGCTCACCTGCGGCGAGGGCCAGCGCATGGGCATCTTCGCGGCCGCCGGCGGCGGCAAGAGCACGCTGCTCAGCCAGATCGTGCGCAACACCGAGGCCGATGTCATCGTGCTGGCCCTCATCGGTGAGCGCGGTCGCGAGGTCCGCGAATTCCTTGAGCGCGATCTGGGCGCGGAGGGCCGCAAGCGCGCCGTCACGATCATCTCCACCTCCGATCGCCCCTCGATGGAGCGGCTCAAGGCCGCCTACGTCGCCACGGCCGTCGCCGAGTATTTTCGCGACCAGGGACGCAAGGTGCTCTTCCTCATGGACTCGGTCACGCGGTTCGCGCGCGCGCTGCGCGAAATCGGACTCGCGGCCGGCGAACCGCCGACCCGCCGCGGCTTTCCGCCTTCGGTCTTCGCCACCCTGCCCCGGCTGATGGAACGCGCCGGCTGCTCCGAGCGCGGCTCGATCACCGCCCTCTACACCGTGCTGGTCGAAGGCGACGACATGACCGAGCCGATCGCGGACGAAACCCGCTCGATCCTCGACGGCCACATCGTGCTTTCCCGCAAGCTCGGCGCGGCCAATCACTATCCCGCCATCGACATCCTCGCCAGCGTCAGCCGCCTGATGACCGCGATCACCACCCCCGAGCACCGGCGCGTGGCCGGCCGCGTCCGCCAGCTCATGGCCAAATATCAGGAGGTCGAACTCCTGGTCCGCATCGGCGAATACAAGGCCGGCAACGACGCCGTGGCCGACGAGGCGATCAAGAAACTCGACGCGATCAACGCGTTTCTGCGGCAAGGGCTGCAGGAGCAGTCCACCGCGGCTGAAACCCTGCAGGGCCTGCAGAAAATCGTCCTATGAGCCTGTATCCGCTGCAGGACATGGTGCGGGTCCGCACCCATCGCGAAGACCAGGCCTCGCAGGCCGTGACCCGGGCGCGGCGCCTGCTGCGGGAAGCGCGCGAGGCCGTGCAACGCCAGCAGGAGGAACTGGCCGCCTACACCGCCTGGCGCCTCGCGGAGGAAAAACGCCAGCTCGACAGTCTGATGCGGCGGCTCCTCAAGCTCGGCGAGATTGCGGACGTGCGCCACGCGATCAGCCTGCTGCGCGACCGCGAATTTGAACTCCAGGACCTGCTCAAGCAGGCGGAGGCCGCCGCGACCAAGGCCGAGGCCCACCTCGAGGAGTGCCGCCAGCGGCAGGTTAAGGCCGTGCGCGACCTCGAAAAGCTCGTCGAGCACCGCAAGCTCTGGGAGCTGGATCGCGCCCGGGAGCTGGAACTGGCCGAGGATCTCGAACTGGAGGAATTCACCCCCGGCGCCGGCGGCCGCTTCGCCGCCGTCCCCCAAACTTTCAGCTATGGATTCAACTAGCCCCAGCCCCGATGCCCTGTTCAGCGTCCCGTCCGCCACTGGCGCCGGCGGGGACAATGGCGCGCCCGCCGGACCGGCGAGCCTGCTCGTTGCCGATCTCCTCACCGCCGCAACCAGAGGACTGGCCGGCGGCAGCTTGCCGTTGCACGTCAACTCCGGCTACGTCGCCAACCCGGGCCCGGGCGCCTGGTCCGCAGACGCACCCGCCGGGACGGAGCTGAGCGGCGGAACCGAGGGCTCCGCCGCCATGGGCGATTTGGTCGAGGCGTTTAAGCAGGCGATGGCCCCGCTCCCAGCGTCCGGAACGATCCGCCCGGAGCCGTTGATTTCCGGCCCGGCTCCTTTCCCCTCCGGTTTCTCGCCCCACGGGACCCCTCCGGTTGTCGTCCCCGGCTTCGTCGCCCTCGACTCGGCCGCCTCCGCGCCGCTGTCCGACACCGCCGCCTCCGACGACCCGCTGAGTGCCGATACCCCCAAGCCTGGATCCGACTTCGGCTCTGCCTCAGGCCCTATCCTGACGACTGGGCAACCCAGCTCCGGCCCAGCCACCGTGCACTCCCTCCCGAGCCTCGTCGCCACGCGACTGACCCGCACGCCCACCCTCGCCGCTGATCCGGGCCCCGGGGTGATGTCCCTCGCTGCGTCCTCATCCACCCTAACCAACCTTCCGCCCGGCACCGACCGCCCGGTCCTGTTGTCCGCCCTCACCGCGGCTACGCCGCCTCTTGCCGCCGATGCGTCCCGCGACGAGGCCAACCCGGTTCCGTCGGCTGCGCCGTCGCCGTCACCGGACCGCGGGGCCTTTTTGCCCGGCACCGACCGCCCGGTCCCGTTGTCCGCCCTCACCGCGGACACGCCGAATCTTGCCGCCGATGCGTCCCGCGACGAGGCCAACCCGGCTCCGTCGGCTGCGCCGACGCCGTCACCGGACCGCGGGGCCTTTTTGCCCGGCACCGACCGCCCGGCCCCGTTGTCCGCCCTCACCGCGGCTACGCCGCCTCTTGCCGCTGATGCGTCCCGCGACGAGG
>CAIKTR010000104.1 GCA_903830425.1 uncultured Opitutia bacterium | reverse complement strand
TCGTCCCGCGCGAGCAGCCGCTGCAGCACATTGTCATGCCGCGGCAGCACCATCGGCACCGCGTTGCCCAGGTGGGTGCAGAGGGTCGCCCCCGCCGCCACCGCCGCGTCGATCTCCGCCTCGTTCGCCTGGGTGTGCCCGAGCGCAATCACGATGCCGCGGCTCCGGGCCTCCGCGATGAACTCCGCGCTGCCGGGCCACTCCGGCGCCAGCGTGATGAGCCGCAGCCGCCCCTGCGCCGCCTCCGCCAGGCGGGCGAGTTCGCGCCCCGAGGGCGGCCGCACCAGCTCGACCGGATGCGCCCCGCAATAACCCGCCGCCGGGCTCAGATAGGGACCCTCCAGATGATAGCCCGCGATCGTCTCCGCCACCACCGGGTCCTGGCGCCGGTGGGCCTCCAACTGCTCCAGCTTCCCGCAGAGCGCCTCAATCTCGTCCGTGATCAGGGTGAGCAGGATGCGGTGGATCCGATGCCGCCGGAGCGCGTCCACCGCCTGGCGCAGCGCCGCGGCCGGCAACTCCGCCGCCTGAAAATCAATCCCGCCAAATCCGTTGACCTGCAGGTCGAACAGGGAGGGACGCCGGCCGTCGGCGGTCAGGCGGGAGGAGCGGGGGGAGGTCATGCGGGGGAAAGCCGGCCGGCGGGAATCAAAATCCCCCGGCGCCGGACACAGTCCAGCAGAATATGCCCGGGCCGTCGCGCGTTTTATACAGGTAGGATAAAGTCCGGTCCGGGATGGACTCGTTTTCCCTTGGGCCCGCCGCCAAGCTGGCCGCCGCCCAGTCACGCGACTGGCCCCGACCTCTCCCTCCCCCATGAAACCCATCCGCTACGGCGTCATCGGCGCCGGTGTCATCTCCACCTATATGGCGCGCGCCTTCACCGAGGGCCGCGACTCCGTCGCCGTCGCCCTGGCCGAGGTGAACTTGGAGGCGGCGCAAAAACTCGCGCCCGTCCTGGGCGTGACCCGCCTCGTCACGGATTACCGCGAGCTCCTCGCCGACCCGGAGATCGACGCGGTCTACCTCGCCGTGCCGCCCTTCCTGCACCGGCCCATGACGCTGGACGCCCTGCGCGCCGGCAAACATGTCTGCTGCGAGAAGCCCTTCATGCTGACGCAGGCCGAGGTCCGCGAGGTCATCGCCCTCCAGCAGACCGTCCCGCACCTCCGGGTGAACTGCGCCTCCTCGCGCTACCTGTGCGCCGGCACCGCGGTGCGGGCGCGCGCGATGGTCGCCGCCGGCGAGCTCGGCCAGCTCTACCACGTCTCCTACCAGCAGGTCACCGGCGCCCCCAAGCCCGGCACCCAGCTGCCGCCCTGGCGCAACGACCCCGCCAAGAACGGCGGCGGCATCTCCTTCGACTGGGGCCCGTATGACCTCGACTGGATGAATTTCGTGCTGGGCGACCTCTTCCGGCCGCGGGTCGTGTTCGGCACCATGGGCAACTATTTCCCCCTCACCCCCGAGCGCGTGCCCCCCTGCCTCAACGTCGACGGGCACTACAGCGCCCAGATCATCTGCGACAGCGGCCTGACCATCCAGTGGGAGCGCCGCGCCGCCGAGCATGGCCCGACCCGCCACACCATCGAGCTGCGCGGCACCCAGGGCGGGCTCGACACCTACTTCATGCCCATGCCCGAGAAGCCCGGCCTGCAGCACCACGCCCATGTCGGCACCGCGGACCTCAAGACCACCGTGCTGCCCGATACCCCGCCGGACTGGAACGACTCCATGGTCCACCCGATCCGCGAGCTCAGCCGCGCCATCCTCGAGCACCGCGCCCCCAGCAGCTCCCCCGCCGACAACCTCCGCATCCACGGCATCCTGGACGCCCTGATCCTCTCGGCGCGCACCCAGCAGGCCGTCCGGATCGCGGACTGAGCCCGCCGCCCCGCCCGGGGCCGCCGGCCGGATTCTACACTTAGGACGGGGCCGGGGTTGTCGCGGCCCCGCGCCCGGCCGCACGCTGGCGCACCCCCATGCCTCCCACCCCCGCCCCGGCACTGAAGCTCGGACTCATCGGCCTCGACACGTCGCATGTCATCATCTTCAGCGACACGTTCAACAACGCCCAGGCGAAGCAGCCGCTCCCGGGGGCGCGGATCGTCGCCGCCTGGCCCGGCGGCTCCCCGGACCTGGCCTCCAGCATCAGCCGGGTGTCCGGCTACACCGCCGAGCTGCGCGACAAGTTCGGGGTGCAGATCCTCGACTCGATCGAGGCGGTGGTCGCGGCGAGCGACGCCATCCTGCTCACGTCCCTCGACGGCCGCGTGCACCGCGAGCAGTTCGCCCGGATCGCCGCCGTCGCCCAGGGCCGCCCGGTGTGGGTGGACAAGCCGTTCGCCGTCACCTCCGCCGACGCCCGCGCGATCTTCGCCACCGCCCAGCAGCACCAGGTCCGGCTGTTCTCCTCCTCCTCCCTGCGCTTCACCGGCGCCCTCACCCGGGTCGTCACCCCGGCCAATCGCGCCACGGTCAAGGGCGCCGACTTCCACGGACCCGTCGCGCTCGAGCCGACCAACCCGGGTTTCTTCTGGTACGGCATCCATGCGACCGAGATGCTCTACACCGCCCT
>CAIKTR010000103.1 GCA_903830425.1 uncultured Opitutia bacterium | reverse complement strand
GCCGAGCGCGAGCAGGTTGGCCGCGTCCCCCGGCCGCACCTCCCGCGCCGCCTCGCGGGCCCACGCCGCCGTTTCCGGCCAGCCCAGCTCCCGCGCCGCGTCCGCCAGCACGTGCAGCGCGCCCGCATTGCGCGGATCCACCGCCAACAGCCGCTCCGCGGCCGACAGCCGCGCACCCGCGGCGGCCGCGCCGCCGAGCCGCAGCCGGGCCAGGCCCAGCCCGGACCGCGCCCGTCGCGCCCACCCGACCCGGCCCCCGGCCAAACCGAGCTGCGCGGAGCGCTGGAGCCGCCGCACACTCACGCAGGACGGGGCCGCGCGGAGGATCTCCCCGGTGACCTCCCGCACATAGTCGAACTGCCCGTGGGCCAGCGCCACGCGCGCCTTCTCCGCCAGACGCTGCTGCCGCGGGCTCAGGGATGTCTGCTCCAGTCCAGGCACGCCTCACGAAGCCGTCTCGTGCCGCGTTCGGTCAATCCCAGAGTCGTTTTCCGCCACTCCGCTGCAAAGATAAGGACCGGCGCTACCCGACGACCAGTTCCGCGCGGGCGGCGGCCTCGAGCCGCGCCAGCCCGTCCTGCACCGCGGACTCGCTCGGCCCCTCGATCAGCAGGCGCAGCTTGGACTCGGTCCCGGAATAGCGGACCAGCACCCGGCCCGTGGCGCCGAGTTCGGTTTCCAGCGCCTGGATCGTCGCCACCAGCCCGGGCAGCGAGTCCAGCGGCCGCTTTTCGCGCACCCGCAGCGCGGCGGTCCGCTGGGGAAATTTCCGCAGCACCCGGCGCAGCTGCGACAGGGGCTGGCCGGTCGCGAGCATGACCTCCATCACCTTGAGGGCCGCCACCAGGCCGTCGCCCGTCGGGGAAATCTCGGAGAAAATGACATGCCCGCTCGACTCCCCGCCGAGGGTGGCCCCCTCGCGCCGCAGGGCCTCGCTGACGTAGCGGTCGCCGACAGCGGTCCGGACCACCCGGCCGCCGGCGGCGGCGAGGGCGGCATCGACGCCGAGGTTGCTCTGGACCGTGACCACGAGCGTGCGGTTCACCAGGGTGCCGCGCGCCAGCGCATGCGTCCCGAGCAGCGTCAGGACTTCATCGCCCTCGAGCACCTGGCCGAGTTCGTCGCACACCACGCAGCGGTCGCCGTCGCCGTCGTGGGCCACGCCCAGCCGGGCGCCGGTGGCGCGCACGCGGGCCGCGAGGGACGCAGGGTGCTCGCTGCCGACGCCGGCATTGATGTTGGTTCCGTCGGGGTCGTCGCCGAGGCCGATCACCTCGGCCCCGAGCGCGCGCAACACCGCCGGGCTGGTGGCGCAGGTCGCCCCGTTGGCCGTGTCGAGCACGAGGCGCCAGCCGGCCAGGGCGCCCGCGGGCAGGACGGCGCCGGCGGCCGCGCGGTAGGGCCCGCCGGCGTCGAGCTCCGGCAGCGCCCCGGGAGCGGCGCCCACCGCCGCGGGCAGCAGCTGCTCGATCCGCCGTTCCTCCTCGTCGGTCAGCTTGCACCCGTCGGGGCCGAAAAACTTGAGGCCGTTGTCCGCGGCCGGGTTGTGCGAGGCGGTGATCACCACCCCGAGCACGGCCCCGGCGGACCGCACGGCGCGCGCCACGGCCGGGGTGGGCGTGACGCCCAGCGACACCGGCTCGAGCCCGCCCGCGCGCAGGCCGCGCGCCACCGCGGCCTCGAGCGCGGCACCCGAGCCGCGCGTGTCGCGGCCGATGAGCACCCGGCCCGGCCGCGCCACGGCGGCGGCGGCGGCATAACCCAGCCGCGCGGCAAAACTCTCGTTGATGAGCGGGCCGCCATACGGACCCCGGACGCCGTCGGTGCCGAAATACTGGCGGTTCATGAAAGGTAGAACTCCCGGGTGGCGGCGATTTTCCTGGCCACGGCGCCCCCGAGCAGCAGCTCGCGCGCGGGGTCCAGGCCCGCGCGGACCGAGGCGACGCGGCCGCAGATCCACAGTCCCGTGGCGGCATTCAGCACGATGGTGTCGACGAGGCCGGCCGGACCCCGGCCCGCCAGCAGCGCCGTGGTCAGCGCGAGGTTGGCCGCCAGGTCTCCCCCCTGCAGCTCGGCAAACGGCGCGGGGGTCAGGCCGAAATCCTCCGCCCCCCACTCCGCGTCCAGCTCCCGCAGCCGGCCGGCGCCGCGCACCCGGTTGCGGGTGGCGGTGGTCAGCTCGTCGATGCCCCGGTCCGCGGCGAGGACGCCGTGGACCACCAGGCCGGCCTCCGTGCCCACGGCCTGCAGCGCGGCGGCCATTTTCTCCACGAGGGGCGCGGTGGCGACGCCGAGCAGGGTGTGCGCCGGGCGGCCGGGATTGATGAGCGGTCCCAGGATGTTGAAGATCGTGCGCTGGCCGCGGGCGGCGAGGGCCTGGCGGGTGGGCGCGATGGCCTTGAACGCCGGGTGCCAGGCCGGGGCAAAGAAGAAGGCGAAGCCGAGCTGGTCCAGCGCCCGCCGGATCTGCTCCGGCGGCGCCTGCAGGTTGACCCCCAGGCCCGCCAGCAGGTCCGCGCTGCCGCACTTGGACGTGATGCCGCGGTTGCCGTGCTTCATGACCACGACCCCGCCGCTGGCGAGGACCAGCGTGACCAGGCTGGAAATGTTGAAGCCGCCCGCGTGATCGCCGCCCGTGCCGACCACATCCAGCGCGCGTCCCGCCCACAGCTCGACGCCGGGATTCAGGGCGCGGGACCGGAAGGCCGCGGCAAACGCGGCGATCTCCGCCGGCGTCTCGCCCTTCGCCGTCAGGGCCGTCAGGAAGGCCTCCTTGGCCTCGCCCGGGACCTCGGCGGCGGCCAGCGCCCCGGCCGCGGCGTCAACCTCAGCCGGACGGAGGTCGCGGCCGGCGGTCAGGGACGAGGTGAGCGGGGGGAGCACGGACATGGGGCGGGCGCCAGCGTTGCGGGGCGGGGCCGGTCCGCAAATAAAATTGCTTAGGCCCGCCGGTTCTGGGAGCAAACTCGGATGCGGCGTCTTCTCCTGGGATGGTCCTGCTTTTTTCTGCTCGGCGCGTCGGCCTGGGCGGCGGCTCCCGCCGGCCCGCCCGTCGCCGAGCTCAGGGTGCAGGACGCCCTCGTGCTTGGCGTGGTCGAGGGCGTGACCGAATACCTGCCAGTCTCCTCCACCGGCCACCTGATCGTCGCCACGCACCTGCTGGGCCTGGACTCCGACCAGCCCCTGCGCGGCCGCGACGGCCAGCCCCTGTGGTACCGGCCGCCCACCCCGCAGGCCCCCGCGGGGGTGCCGCTGACCCTCAAGCTGGCGGCCGACACCTACACCATCGTGATCCAGTTCGGCGCGATCGCGGCGGTCGCCCTCCTCTATTGGCGGCAGTTTCGCGCGATGCTCCGCGGCCTGCTGGGCCGCGATCCGGACGGCGCGCGCCTGCTCCGGAACCTGGTCCTGGCCTTTGTCCCCGCCGCCGTCGCCGGCCTGGCGCTCCACGGGTGGATTGACCGTCACCTGTTCTCGATCGGCGCGGTGGTCGCGGCCCAGGCGGCGGGCGCCGGGCTCATCCTGTGGGCCGAGCGCTACCGCCGCCGCCGGGCGGCCCAGACCCCGCCCCCGCCCGCCGCGGACCTCTCCCCGCGGCAGGCCCTGCACATCGGCCTGCTCCAATGCGTGGCGCTCTGGCCGGGCACCAGCCGTTCCATGATGACCATCGTCGGCGGCTACCTGGCCGGGCTTGATCCCCGACGGGCGGCCGAATTCAGCTTCCTGCTGGGGTTCCTGACCCTGTCCGCGGCCACCGTGTTCAAGAGCTGGCAGAGCGGCGGCGCCATGATCCAGGTGTTCGGCTGGGCGCATGTGGTGCTGGGCGGCCTGGTCGCCACGGCGGCAGCGGCGCTGGCCGTGCGGTTCCTCGTCAACTGGCTCTCACGGCACGGCATGGCGGTCTTCGCCTATTATCGGCTGGCGTTGGCCGCGGTTCTGGCGGCCCTGACCTGGCTGTGAGTTGCCGGCCGATTATGGCGCTTGACGCGTCAAACCGCCCCTCTTTACTCCGACCCTTTCACCCGAGCTTCACGGTGTTTTAAGGAACGCCGCGTCACTCCAAATTCCTCACTCCCATGGCCAATCCGAAACGCAAACAGTCCAAACGCCGCAGTGCCAACCGCCGCGCTGCCAACGCCTTCAAGGCTCCTGAATTCGCCAAGGATCCGACCGACGGCAGTGCCTTTCGCCCGCACCGGGTGAACCCCAAGAACGGCATGTATCGGGGCCGCCAGATCCTTAACGTCGAGGTTTAACCTCGGCGTAGCCCACCCCGCCATCCTCGCGATGGGAACTTCTTCCGGCGAGACCGGGCGGATCGCAGTCGACGCCATGGGGGGCGACATGGGCCCCGGCGAAGTCGTCGAGGCCGTCAAGCTCGCCCTGCGCCAGTACCCCGCACTCAATCCCGTCACCCTGGTCGGTGACGAGGCCGTGCTGCGTCCGCTGGTCCACCAGGCCGGGCTCAACCGCCGCCACTCGGTCACCATCCATCACGCGTCCGAGGTCGTCACGATGGACGACAAGCCGCTGATGGCCATCAAGCGCAAGAAGGACTCCTCGCTGGTCCGGGCGATCGAGCTGGTCAAGGAAGGCCACGCCAGCGTGGTGGTCAGCTGCGGCAACACCGGCGCCCTGATGGCCGGCGGCACGCTCAAGCTGCGCACCATGGAAGGGGTCGCCCGCCCGGCCCTGGCGGCCGTCGTCCCGCGCGAAAACGGCCACTTTGTCCTGATCGACGCCGGGGCCAACCCCGAGTCCAAGCCCGAGCACCTGGTGCACAACGCCATTCTCGCCAGCCACTATTGCCGGGTCATGCTCGGCGTCGCCTCCCCCCGGGTCGGGCTGATGACGATCGGCACCGAGGACGGCAAGGGCAACGCGCTGATCACGGAGACCAACGAGCTGCTGCGCCAGGTGGGCGACGTGATCAACTACTCCGGGCCGATCGAGGGCTTCCAGGTTTTCACCGATCACGTCGACGTCGTGGTGTGCGACGGCTTCGTCGGCAACATCATGCTGAAGAGCTGGGAGTCGCTGGTGCGGTTCTTCTCCAGCATGCTGCGCGAGGAGCTCCAGGCCAACCCGATGCGCGCCACCGGGGCCCTGCTGGCCAAGTCGGCCTTCAGCGCCCTCAAGGAGCGGATCAACCCGGAGCGCTACGGCGGCGCCCCGCTGCTCGGCCTCAAGGGCAACATTCTCAAGGCGCACGGCTCGTCCAACCGCCATGCCATCAAGAGCGCCATCCACGCGGCCAGCCAGATCATCAAGGCCGACATGAACACCCGCATCGAGGCCGACATTGCCCGCGTCAACGAGCGGCTCGCGGCCCTCGGCGCGGTCTGAGCGCCCACCTCCCCCCCCTCTCTTTTCATGGCCACCGCCTCCACCATCATTCTCGGCACCGGTTCCTACGCCCCGGAGCGGATCCTCACCAATGCCGACCTCGCCAAGATGGTCGACACCTCCGACGAGTGGATCTTCTCCCGCAGCGGCATCCGCGAGCGCCACATCGCCGCTCCCGGCGAGGCCACCTCCGACATGGCCGTGGCCGCCGCCCAGCGGGCCCTGGTTGACGCCAAGCTGACCGCCGCCGACATCGACCTGCTGGTCGTCGCGACCGTCACCCCCGACCAGACCCTGCCCGCGGTCTCCTGCACGATCCAGCACAAGCTCGGGGTCCCGACCAACGCGGCCTGCTTCGACCTGAACGCGGCCTGCTCCGGCTTTGTCTACGCGTTCGACACCGCCTGCGCGATGCTCTCCTCCGGGCGCTACCGCCACGCCCTGGTCATCGGCGTGGAAAAACTCTCCGCGATCACGGACTGGAAGGACCGCACCACCTGCGTGCTGTTCGGCGACGGCGCGGGCGCGGTGGTGGTCGGCCTGAGCCCCCAGCCCGGCCTCGGCCTGATCGGCACCCGGCTGGGCGCCTACGGCGACAGCGCCGACCTCCTCGGCGTCCCCCGCGGCGGCAGCTCGTCCCCGGCCACCGCCGAGAGCATCGCTGCCGGCGACCATTTCCTGAAGATGAAGGGCAAGGAAGTGTTCAAGATCGCCGTCCGCGCCATGGAGGAGGCGGCCCGGGATATCTTGGAACAACATCACCTGCGGGCGGATCAAATTGGGCTCGTGATTCCCCATCAGGCCAACCTGCGCATCATCGAATCCATCTCCCAGTACCTCGAGCTCCCGATGGAGCGGTTCTACGTCAACCTCGAGCGCTACGGGAACACCTCGTCCGCCTCCATTCCCATCGCGCTCGACGAGGCCCGCCGGGCCGGCCGGATCCAGCCGGGCGACATCACCCTGCTCGTCGCATTTGGGGCGGGCTTGACCTACGGGGCGGCCCTGATTCGCTGGTAATTTAACCCTCATCATGCTGTCCTTTTTGTCCCGTCGCCTGCCCCTGGGGCTCCTCCTTGCGAGCGTGCTGGCATGCCTGCCGGGGCGGCTCCCCGCCGAATTGGTCTGGCACCGCCTGACCGGCTGGCAGGTCGAGGGCGGCGTGCTGGCCGGCTCCGGCGGTCCGGAGGGCCGCTCCGCGCTCACGCTGATGAACCGGGCCCGCCTCGCCGAGGAGCGCCGCAACGTCCTCTCCGCGATCCGCGCCTACCAGAAGGTCGCGAAGAAATACCCCAACTCGATCTACACCCCCGAGGCCCTGCAGCGCATCGCCCGGCTGCGGCTGGCGCGCAAGCAGTACTTCGACGCCTTCGAGGCCTACCAGCAGGTGATCGGCCGCTATCCGAACACGAAGCATTTCAACGACATCATCGGCGAGCAGTACCGCATCGCCGCCACGCTGCTCGACGGCGGCCGCCCCCGCCTCTGGGGCCTGATCCCCAGCTTCACCGCCCGCAACCGCGGCATCGAGTACTTCGAGTACGTCCTGGTCAACGCCCCCTTCAGCGACTACGCGCCCCTCGCCCTCATGAACGTCGTCCGCGGGCACTTGCTGATGAAGGACACCGAGGACGCGATCAATGCGCTCGACCGCATGATCAACAACTATCCGCAGAGCCTGCTCGCGCCCGAGGCCTACCTCCGGCTCGCCCAGGCCCACGCCTCGCTCGTGCAGGGCCCCGACTACGACCAGGCCTCGACCCAGGAAGCCATCACCTACTACGAGGACTTCATGATCCTCTTCCCGAACGACGTGAAGATTTCCGAGGCGGCCAAGGGCCTGGATGCCATGAAAAAGCAGCTGGCCCGGAGCAAGATGAAGATGGCGGACTTCTATTTCTACAAGCGGAGCGACTACGTGGCCGCGCGGGTGTTCTACAACGAGGCCATCACCGCCTACCCGGAGTCCGACGTCGCCAAGCTGGCCAAGGTGCAGCTCGCGGCGGTCGAGGCCCGGGCCGCCGGCAAGCCCGTCGAAAAGACGCCGCACAAGAAGCGGTTCTGGCTGTTCTGATCGCCCGGCCGGATTTGGGGTTGTCATCCCGGGCTCCTCCCCGATTGCTCGCACCGTGCGCATGACCTTCCGTCTTCCGGTCCTGGCCCTCCTGCCCGTCCTGCTCGGCCTGGCGGGCTGCGCGCATTATCAGCTCGGCACCGCCGGCCAGCCCACCTTTGCCACCCTGTACGTCGCCCCGGTGGCCAACTCCACCCTGCTGCCCCAGGCCCAGGCCGTCGTCAGCACCCAGCTGCGCGAAGCCCTGATCCGCGACGGCCGCGTCACCCTCGTGAACTCCCCCGCCGCGGCCGACGCCACCCTGACCGTGGTGATCCGGGACTACCACCGCGAGGTCCGCGCCGTGCGGGAGGACGACACCGGCCTGGCCCGCAAGTTCGCGGTGACGCTGGGCACGGCCTGCACCCTGCGGGACAACCGCAGCGGCCGCGACTTGTTCACCGACCGGCCCGTCAGCGTGACGCGCGACGCCTTCACCGACGGCGGCCAGCTGCAGTCCGAATACCAGCTCCTGCCGCTCCTCGCCGAGGCCCTGGCGCAGAAGGTCGCCCACACCGTCCTCGACGTCTGGTGACTGCCATGCACCCGTTGCTCCTCGCCCCCTCCCTGCTCGCCGGCGACCACGCCCAGCTGGGCGCCAGCGTCCGGATCGTGGAGGACCTCGGCCTGAGCTGGATCCACCTCGACATCATGGACGGGCACTTCGTCCCGAACTTCTCGTTCGGCCCCCAGACGCTCGCCGCGCTGCGGCCCGCGTCGAAGCTCTTCTTCGACACGCACCTGATGCTCGACGAGCCGCACCGCTACCTCGAGGCGTTCGCCCGGGCCGGGGCCAACCTCATCAGCGTGCACATCGAGCCGGCCTACGACCATGCCGCCACGCTGGCGCGCATCCGCGAGCTCGGCTGCCAGTGCGGCCTCGTCCTCAACCCCGGCACGCCCGCCGCCGCCATCGAGCCGCTGCTCGGCCAGGTGGACCTCGTGCTGGTGATGACCGTCCAGCCGGGCTTCGGCGGCCAGTCCTTCCGGCGCGACCAGCTGCCGAAGCTCCGCCAGATCGCCGACTGGCGCCGCGCGCGCGGCCTGACCTTCCGCCTGGAGGTGGACGGCGGCATCGACCTGGCGACGGCCGCCGAATGCCGGGCCGCGGGGGCCGACACCCTCGTCGCCGGCACGTCCTTTTTCCGCGCCCCGGACCGCGCCGCGTTCCTCGCGGAGTTCTCGCGCCTGGGCTGAGCCGCCGGCTAGCGGGCGGGCGACGACTCCCGGGCCAGCTCGGCCGCGCGGAGATATTGCCGGCGAAAGTGCTCGGCCAGTTCCTTGGCCAGGCGGAGTTCATCCACCTTGTCCTTGGAGCCCAGCCGCCGCCGGATCTCGGCCATCCGGTCGTAGTTCACCGCCGACAGGTCGCTCAGCATGGCCAGCGCCGCGGGCGGCGAGCCCGCCCGGATAATCTCCCGCCAGGCCGCCGTCAGCTCGTCGTGCGTGTCGAGGCAGAGGATCCGGATGACAAAGGCCATTTCGCGGAACAGCCCCCCCGTCCACTCGGGCTGGTAAACCAGGTGCTC
>CAIKTR010000102.1 GCA_903830425.1 uncultured Opitutia bacterium | reverse complement strand
GGGCGGCGGCGGGGCGGCGGCGGGCTTCGCCTCCAGCAGGAGGGCCCACCCGGCGAGGAGCGCGGCCGTGAGGCCGAGCACGGCGAAGCCGGTGAGATCGTGCCAGGCCCCCGCAATGCGGTGGCCCGAGCCGGCGAGCAGGGTGAGGGTGAGGGAGCGCAGCAGGTTCATCCCCAGCGCGAGCGGGGCGGAGAGCAGGATGAGCCCCGCCCGCGACCCGGGCCGGCGGACCAGCGTGGCGGAGAGGAAGAGGCCGGCGAACACGCAGGAGATGAGGCTGCGCACCCCGCTGCAGGCGTCCTCGATCCCGACGGTGGCATTGGCCAGCTGGAGGATGTTGCCCTCGCGGGCGGCGGCAATCCCGAGCAGGTGGAGGGCGCGCAGGACGTTCTCCGAGACCAGCAGCTGCAGGTGCAGGGTGAGGCGCGAGTAGGTGCCGGGCGGCAGCGGGGCGCACAGCAGCCAGAGCCCGAGCGCCACCCCGGCGCTCCAGTTGCACGGCAGCCAGCGGACGTCGTCCGCGGCCAGCGCCACCAGGCCGGCGGCGAGCAGGAGGACGAGCGCGCCGGTGAGGGTGAACGCCACCACGTCGTGCGACCAGCCGAGCGACACGGCGTAGAGCCCGCTCGCGGTCAGCGCGAGCAGGCCGGCGGCGAGCAGGGCGGCCTGCACGCCGGTGGTCACGGCGCCGGCGCGGAGGTAGCGGGCCGGGCCGCGGCGGCTCTCGGCCAGGAGGTAGAGGAAGATCACGGGCATGAACCACCCGTGGGAGAGGTCCGGATTCCGCTGCCAGTGCGGCCACAGCACGGCGCTGAGCGCGGCGGTCAGCCCGGCCAGCAGGACCAGGCTGGCCTGGAGCGCCGGGGTGAGCCGGGCGGCCGGCGGCGAGGGGCGGGGCGGGGTCATGGCCGGGGCGGGGCGCCGGGGCGCCGCGGCGGGAGCGCCTTGCCCGGATAACGCTCGAGCAGGGCATAGGTCACCTCGAGCGGCAGCGGCACCATGGGCAGGATCGAACTGATGCGGTCCGAGGGGCTGCGGCCGCGGAAAAAGTTCTCCAGCGTGAGGAAAAAGGCCGCGGAGCGGCCGGAGCCCTGCGTGATGATCCGGCCGAGGGCATGGAACTGGGCCCAGTCGCCCTGGACCCCGGCGGCGCAGAGGCAGGAGAAGTAGACGCCGGCGCTGTCGGTGGAGAACGGCACGGGCTCGCGCTGGAGCCGCGCGCAGAGCTGGTCGAACAGGACGGGATCGGGCTGGCGGATGAGCTGGGCGGTCAGGACCTTGATGGCGCCCAGCGACAGCCGCGGGGCAAATAATTGGTCGACCTGCTGCTGGAGCGGGCGGCGGGCGCCCTGCCGGGCGAAGGCCGCGAGCTGGAGCCCGCGGCGGGTCTCGCCATCGAGCCGGGCGTCGACCGCGCCGAGGCGGTCGAGGGCGGCGTACACCTCGCCGCGGGCGATCAGCTCGCTGACCTGATAATAGGCCCCGTACGCGGGGACGCCGTCCCAGTCCGCCTGCTCCCAGCGGGCGCGGGCCGCGGCGGGCCGGCCGGCGAGGAACTGCTGCTCGGCCTCGAGCAGGGGGCGCCAGACGGCGAGGTCCGGGGCGGGGGAGGCGCCCAGCGTCTGCAGCACGTCGGCCCGGCCGGATTGGCGCGTGGCGAACACCAGGGCGCGCATCCAGACGGAGGCGTGGGGGGTGTGGTCGAGGAGGCGGTCGCGCGCGAGGGCCTGGACCCCGACAAAGTCGCCGCGGGCGAGGAGGGCCCGGAACCATTCCTCGGCGGTGGCCTCGCGCCGCGCGGGGTGCTCGCGATACAGGCGCTCGTAGAGGCGGTTGGAGTTCACCGGCTGGCCGGACTGGAGGGTCTTGGCGAGCAGGAGGCCGGCGGCATAGTTGCCCGGGTCGAACTCGTAGGCGTTGGCCAGGTAGAGCATGGCCTCGCCGGTGCGGTTGGCGGCGAAGGCCTGCCGGGCCTGCTCGGTGAAATACCACCCGCGGGCCTGGCCGACGCGGTGCCAGGCGGGCGGCCAGGTGACGTGGACGATGCTCACCGGGTAGCCGACCAGCCGCAGGAAGACAAACACCCCGAGCGCGCCGGCGAGGTAGAGCCCCGCGAGGGTTCCGCCGTAATAGCCGAGGGCGCGGCCCCAGAACGGCCGCACCTGGGCGGTGTCGACGGAGCAGGCCCAGCCCTGCGGGGTCGGGACGAGGAGCGGGCAGACGCGGCGGAAGCGGCGGGCCTGGTCCCACGGCAGCGCGGCCTCGCAGCGCGTTTCCCCCGCGCGGCCGGAGTCGCTGGGGCTCTGGCACGGGCACCGGGCGGTCTCCCGCCGCCGCTGGAACCAGGACTTGCGGGTGTTCCAGTAGAGGAGGCCCCAGATGAGGCGGAAGAAATCAGCGAACCAGCCGGTCACAGCCGCGACGCTACGTGCCCCCGGGGGCGCCGCAAACTGAATCCGGCGCGCCCCGCGAATTACCGCCAAGGATTGTCACCGGTCCGATAAAAACTACCGGCGGCAGGGCGAATCGGCGGGAAAAAAACCGGCGTTGTCCCGGCCGGCGCTCAGACCTTCACGAGGAACAGGTCCGGATGCATCGTGCCCTCGGCGACCTTGTTGACGGTGCCGGTCATCAGGATGGAGAAGTTGTCGCCGATCTCGATGCCGATCTTCCCCCCGGGCATGTGCACGGTGACGCTGCGGTCGACGAGGCCGAGCCGGTGGGCGACGGCGGCGGAGGCGCTGGAGCTGCTGCCGGAGGCGAGGGTGTAGCCGGCGCCGCGCTCCCAGATCTCAATCTGGAGGTTGGCGCGGTCGAGGACGCGGAGGAACTGGACGTTGGTCTTGCGGGGGAAGTTCGGGTGGACCTCCAGGTCCGGGCCGTAGCGGCGGGCGAGGGCTTCGGAGATCTCGGGGAGGACGATGACGCAGTGCGGGTTGCCGATGGTCGCGGCATTGAAGGTGAACTCGCGGTCCTGGATCCGGATGGTTTCGCCCAGGACCTCGCGCGGGGCGCCGGCGACCGGAATGCGCGCGCTGTCGAAGCTGACGGAGCCCATCTCGATGGTCAGGAGCTTGCCGCCGTCCCGGATGACGGTTTTCACGTGGCCGCCGGGGGTCTCGACGGTGAAGGTGGGCTGGCGGACGAGGCCCTGGTCCCAGAGGAAGCGGGAGAAGATGCGCAGGCCGTTGCCGGACTTCTCGGCCTCGGAGCCGTCGGGGTTGAAGATGCGCAGGCCGAACTCGCTCTGCCGCGAGGGCAGGGGGCCCCAGAGGATGCCGTCGGAGCCGACGCCGAAGTTGCGGTGGCACACCACGCGGATCTGCTCGACGGTCGGGGCCGGCTGCCAGGCGGGGAAATCCGCCGGGTTCAGGACGATGTAGTCGTTGCCGAGGGCGTGGTATTTGTAGAAGCGCATGGAATCGGAGGAGAAAACCACGGCCGGCCCGGAAGGCACGGAAATTTTTCGGGTCCCCGCCGGCCGGCCGCGGGCCCGCGGTCGCGTTTCGACTGGAGGAACGGGTGAAACCGGGTAGCTTCCGCCCAGCTCCATGAAAAATTTCCTCACCTCCCTGCTGGGCGCCTTGGTCGCCCTCATCCTCTTCACCGTCGGCGGCACCGTCCTCTTCGTCGGCTTCATCGCCGCGATTGCCGCGCTCGGCGGCCAGCCGAAGGCCGCGACGGTCGAGCGCGGCTCGTACCTGGTGTTCGACCTGGAGGCCAACATCACCGACAGCCCCCCGCTGGTGAACCTGGGCGCCCTCACCGGCAACCGGTCCGAGACGCTGCAGCTGCGCACGGTGACGCGCGCGCTGCGGGCGGCGGCGAAGGACGAGCGCATCGCGGGCCTCCTGCTCAAGGGCTCGCTGACCCCGTCCGGCTACGGCAGCGGTTACGCCGCGCTGAAGGACGTGCGCACCGCCTTGGAGGAGTTCCGCGCCGCCGGCAAGCCGGTGAAGGCCTACCTGACCTTCGCCCAGACCAAGGACTACTACCTGGCCTCCGTGGCCAACGAGATCATCCTCGACCCCTACGGCATGATCCTCCTGCCGGGGCTGGCGAGCGAGCCGGTGTTTTTTGCCGGCGCCTTCGCCAAGTATGGCATCGGCGTGCAGGTCACGCGCGTCGGCAAGTACAAGTCCTACGTCGAGCCGTACACCCGCCAGGACATGAGCTCCGAGAACCGCGAGCAGATCCAGAAGCTGCTCAACGACGTCTGGGGCAGCCTGGTCAGCGACATGGCGAAAAGCCGGGGGCTCACCCCGGCCGCCCTCCAGGCCACGGTCGATGCCGAGGGCCTGATCCGCCCCGCGGCGGCCCAGGCCGGCAAGCTCATTGACCGCATCGCCTACCGCGACGAGGTGATCGACGACCTCAAGGCCCGGACGGGCCGCAAGGGCGCCAAGGAGTCCTTCAAGCAGGTCTCCCTGGCCAGCTACGCCCAGTCGGCCGGCGATCCGGCGGGGCGCGGCTCCGGCGACCGCATCGCGCTGGTCTACGCCGAGGGCGCGATCGTCGATGGCGACGGCGACGCGGGCGAGATCGGCGGGACGAAATTTGCGCGGGAAATCCGCAGCCTGCGCCAGGACGACAAGGTCAAGGCGATCGTGCTCCGCGTGAACAGCCCGGGCGGCAGCGCCTCGGCCGCCGAGGCGATCGGGCGCGAGCTCCGGCTGGCGCGCCGCGTGAAGCCCGTCGTGGTGTCGATGGGCAGCTACGCCGCCTCGGGCGGCTACTGGATCTCCGCCGACGCCCAGCGCATCTTCGCCGAGCCGACCACCCTCACCGGCTCGATCGGCGTGTTCGGCCTCCAGTTCGACGTCAAGCGGCTCGCCAACGACTTCGGCGTCACCTTTGACAGCGTCAAGACCGGCCAATTCGCCGACGCGCTGACGATCACGCGCCCCAAGACGGAGGCGGAGCTGGCCGTGATGCAGCGGATGGTGGACTGGATCTACGAGGAGTTCACCCGCAAGGTGGCCGACGCGCGCCACCTCAAGCTGGCGGTGGTGCAGGAGATCGCGCAGGGGCGCGTCTGGTCGGGGGTCGAGGCCCAGCAGCTCGGCCTGGTGGACGAGCTCGGCGGCCTGGACCGGGCGGTCCAGTACGCGGCCGCCCAGGCCAAGGTCGGCACAAATTACCGCCTGGTGGAATATCCGCGGAAAAAGGAGCTGGCCGAGGTGGTCTCGGAGATGCTGGAGAAGCTCCAGCCGGGCGTGCAGGTGCGGGCGACGGGGCTGGTGGCCCGGCTCACGGCGCGCCTGACGGCCGAGCTGCAGGTGCTGCAGTCCTTCAACGACCCGCAGGGCGTCTATGCCCGCATGCCGCTGGAGCTCGAAATTCGCTGACCCGCCCATGAACTACCCACTCTCGCGGGCGTGCACGGCGACGATCATTCCGGCGGGTGACGTGGTCACGCTGGCCGCCGGCACCGATGTTTTTGTCACCCAGGCCCTGGGCGGCACGCTCACGGTCCGCACCGACCAGGGGCTGTTCCGGCTGGCCGCCGAGGATGCGTCGGCCCTGCCCGGCTACGTCCCGCCGGCGGCCGCCGCCGCGGTCGCGACCGAGTTCAGCGAGGCGGCCGTCTGGGCGGCGCTGAAGACCTGCTTCGATCCGGAGATCCCGGTGAACATCGTGGACCTCGGGCTGGTCTACGACCTCGCGGTGGAGCGGACGGCCGACGGGGTGGCGGTGGACGTGAAGATGACCCTCACCGCCCCCGGCTGCGGCATGGGCCCGGTGATCGCCGAGGATGCGCGGCAGAAGATCGCGGGGCTGCCGGAAGTCGCGCGGGCGCAGGTGCACATCGTCTGGGACCCGATTTGGACGCCGCAGATGATCTCGCCGGACGGCCGCCAGGCGCTGGGCCTGGAGGAGTGATCTGCCCGGGGAGCGGCGGCGGCGCCTACACCCGATACGGGATGGTCAGCGGGCCCTCCGGCAGGACGGCAATCGGCGTCCCCGGCCCGAGGCGGGCGAGTTCCGCGTCGAGCGCGGCGCGCAGGTCGTGCACCGGGGTGAGGTGGGCGCGGCGGACGTCGGCATCGGCGAGCTCGCTGTAGAGGGCGACGCGGGCCTTGAGCAGGACCATGGCGAGGTGCTGGGCCTGCCACTGGTCGAGCATGGCGAACCCGGGGGCGAGGATGCGGTCCATCAGCTCGCGGGCGGAGCGCGACTCCTCGACCAGCTTCCGGAAGTTGCCGTGGGCGGGGAAGCCGTCGTTGCAGCGCGCGGCGGTGAGGATGAGCCCGCCCGGGGACACGATGCGGGAGGCGGCGGCCATGCCCTTGACCGTCTGGTAGAGGCTCTGGTCGAGGGGGAACCCGCTGTTGGTCGTCACCACGATCGGGAAATCGTGGTCGCAGGGGGCCATGGCGGTGGCCTTGACGAAGGCGCAGCCCGCGCGGTGGGCGGTGAGCGTGTCGCCGCAGAAATAGCGGGTGATCTGCCGGCGGGTGTTGAGCGTGACGTTGATGCAGAAATCGACCGGCAGGAGGGAGCCGCCGGCGCGGACGTGGCGCTGCGTGGGGTTGTCCTCGAGCTCCCCCCAGGTGCTGCGCGGGTCGCCGATCACGTCGGCGCCGTGGTAGTGCATGATGGCGTCGAGGGCGGCGAGCCCGGGGAAGACGGCCTTGTAGCCGCCGGAGAAGCCCGCCATGAAGTGCGGCTCGATGAAGCCGAGGAGGATGCGCCGGTCGGCGGCGACGTAGTCGCGGGCGAGGCGGACCTCGTAGCCGAGCGGGGAGCGGCCGGCGGAGGCGAGGGAGGCGTCGTCGGTCGCGGCGTGGTTGACGATGCGGTAGCCGCGGGCGACGGCGGGGCCGAGCATGGCGTCGAGCTCGGCGGCGGTGTTGGCGCGGTGGGAGCCGGTGCCGATGAGGAGGGTGAACTGCGCGCGCGGCACGTGGGCGAGCTCGGCGAACAGCCAGGGCAGCAGGCGGTCGCTGGGCAGCGGCCGGGTGCCGTCGGGGATCACCACGGCCACGCGGTCGGTGGCGGCGATCGTCTCGCGCAGCGGCCGGGCGCCGAGCGGGGCGCGCAGGGCGGCGGTGAAGGCCGCGGCCTCGTCGGGCAGGCCGTCGAGGAAGCGCGGCGACAGGACCGTGGCGTTGAGGCCGGTGAGGTCGAGCTCGAGGCCGGTGGTGCCGTACTGGAGGTGGGTGGTCATGCGGGGAGGAGGGGGGCGGGGGTCTCGCAATTGGGCCGGGCGATCAGGCCCGGGTACGGCTCGAGGGCAAACGCCTGCGTCGGCGCCCCGAGCAGGTGGCGGTCGCAGACGGCGAAGAGCGCGGCCTCGCTTTCCGTCCGCCGCATCGCCTGCAGGAAGGCCCCGTCCGGGTCCACGCCCTGGCCGACGAAATTCAGGTACTTCTTCATCTTGTTCACGTGCAGCCGCTCGGCCAGGCCGGGGACCTGGGTCTCGCGGTAGAGCCGCGTGACGTACTCGTGGACGTCCGCGAGCGTCGGGCGGAAGCCGTCCGCCGCGGCGAACTGCGCGCGGCACTGGCGGAAGATCCACGGATTGCGGATGGCGTGGCGGCCGATCATCACGCCGGCGGCGCCGGTGGTGCGCAGCACCGCGGCGGCGCGGGCGGCGGAGGTGATATTGCCGTTGGCGAGCACGGGGCAGCGCACGCGGGCGACGGCGTGGGCGATGGCGTCGTAGCGGACCTCGCTGCGGTACATCTCCTTCACGGTGCGCCCGTGGACGCTGAGGAGGTCGACGCCGTGGCGGTTGACGAGGTCGAGGATGCGGTCGAGGTGGCGGGTGTCGTCGAAGCCGAGGCGCATCTTGACGGTGAGCCGGCCGGGCACGGCGGCGCGGAGGGCGCCGAGGATCTCGTCGATGCGGGCCGGCTCGCGGAGCAGCCCGCCGCCGACGTTCTTCTTGTACACCTTGGGCGCCGGGCAGCCGAGGTTGAGGTCGATGCCGGCGATCGGGTGCCGGAGCAGGAGGGCGACGGTGCGCGTCAGGTGCGTGAGGTCCTCGCCGATCAGCTGGGCGAAGATCGGGCGCCCCGTGGTGTTCTCGTCGAGGGCGCGCAGGATGTGCTTTTCCGGGCGGGACTGGGCGTGGACGCGGAAGAACTCGGTGAAGAAGTAGTCGGGCGCGCCGTAGTGCGCGATGACCCGCATGAAGGCGAGGTCGGTGACGTCCTGCATCGGGGCCAGCGCGGTGAGCGGCTGGCCGGGCAGCTGGCCGGGGGGGAGGCGGGCGGGGGTCGCCGCGGCGGGATCAGGATTCATCCTCGCCCGGTTGCTCCTTCTGCTGCCGGCGCACCCGCGCCAGGATCTCGGTCATGTCCTCGGCCGCAGCGAACACCGGGCGGGAGACAAACAGCGGCCGCTGCTGCTGGAGGGCGAGGACGATGGAGTCGCTCGGGCGGGCGTCGATCTCGACGATCTTCTTCCCCAGCTCGTTTTCCATGCGGAGGATGATCCGGGCAAAATAGGTCCCCTCCTGGGCGTCGTTGACCACGACGTGGTCGAGGGTGGTGCCGAGCCCGAGCAGGATGCTGCCGATGAGGTCGTGGGTGAGCGGGCGGTCCTTCTTGATCCCGTCGAGGGTCATCTGGATGGCGTTGCCCACCGAGTGGTCGACGTAGATGACGAACGTCTTGGTGCCGTCGCCGAGGAAGACGGCGCAGCCGTTGGCGGTGGGCATCACGCCCCGGACCGTGACGGCGACGACGTCTTGTTTCATGGGGCCAGTGTTGGGCGGCGGCGGCCAAAGCGCAAGCGGCGGGAAGCGAACCGCGGCGAACCGCCCCGGGCGCCCGCCCCGGCGGCGGGTTTACTCGAAGCCCAGCAGGCTGATGCCCCAGGTCTTGGCCTGGGCGAGGACGGCGGGGCGGTCGAGGATGATGACCCGCCCGGTCTCGAGGGCGGCGGCGGCGAGGCCGGCCGCGCGCATGGTCTCGAGGGTGCGCGCGCCGAAGCACGGGACGTCGAAGCGGAAATCCTGCCGGGCCTTGACGGTTTTGACGAAGAGGGCGCCGTCGGTCTTGAAGGAGCCGGCGCGGCGGAGCATCTCGTCGGTGCCCTCGTAGGCCTCGACGGCGAGGACGGTGCCCTGGCGGACGACGCAGCCCTGGCCGATGTCGAGGCGGGCGCATTCGCGGGCGAGGCCGATGCCGTGCTGCACGTAGTCGGGCTCGATCGGGAAGCTCCGGCCGGTCATGCACCCGGTCGTGGCGAGCTGCGCGTCGAGGAACGAGCGGGCGTCGAGGAGCTCGACCCCGAGGCCGGAGATCTCCGTGGCGATGGCGCCGAAGATGGTCTCGGCATTGCGGCGCTTGAGGGAGAGGAGGATCTGGGTGGCCTTGAGGTCGGGGTGCAGCCCGTGGAACAGCCGGCGCGGCGTGATCTGGCCGGCCATGAGGGCGTAGCCGGCGCCGAACTCCCGGAGGGCCTTGAGCATCTTGCCGAGCTGGCCGACGAGCAGGGTGCGGCGGTCCGCCTCGGGGAAGGCCGCGATGAGCTCGGGGCGGGTTTCCTCGTCGAAGGCGATGAGTTTCAGCGGGACGCCGGCCTGGCGGATGGCCGCGGCGACGAGCACCGGGTAGAGGCCCTGGCCGGCGATGAGCGCGACCGGGCGGGCCGGGTCGAAGCGGGCGGGGAGGAAGGCGGACAGCGGGGCCACGGCAGGAGCTTGGGGAGGCGGGCGGCAGACTGAAGCCGGAAATTGATGAAAGACTCGCGGGTCCGCTACCGCGCCCGCGCGCCCCGGCCGCCGCCGCCGGCCGGCTCAACCCTGGGAGCCGTAGTATTTCTTGTAGCTCCGGTAGTACCGGTAGTTGCTGTAGTACTCGATGCGCCGGGGGGAGAGGCCGTTGAGCACGACGCCCAGCACCTCGTTCTTGCCGTTGCGGAGCGCCTTCATGTAGAGCCGGATGTGCTTCCGGTAGGCGCGGTTGAAGCGGCAGACGTACAGCACCTCGTCGGCGCGCTCGGCGATCAGGAGGCTGTCGCTGACGGCGCCCAGCGGCGGCGAGTCGATCACCACGAGATCGTAGGACTTCTTCAGCTTTTCCAGCAGCAGCCCGAAGCTGGGGCTCTCGAGCAGCTCCGTCGGGATCTTGGAGCGGCCGCCGGAGCAGAGCAGGGAAAGGTTGTCCGCCAGCTTGATGATCCCGCAACTGGCGTCGGTCGTGAGGTCGGACTCGAGGTTCGCCCCCGCCTCGAACCACGTGATGAGCCCGGTGTTGTTCGTCTGCTGGAAGTGGCGGTGCAGCATCGGGCGGCGCAGGTCGCAGTCCACCAGCAGCGTCTTCTTGCCGTGGCGGGCGAAGGCGGCGGCGACGTTGCAGGAGATCAGGGTCTTGCCCTCGCCGGGGATGGTGCTGGTGACCAGGATGGACTTGGGGAAATCCAGCTTGGAGTGGATCTTGACGGCGCTGTAGACGCTGAGGAAGGCCTCGGCGCCGTTTTCCTGGCCGCCCTTGAGCATCAGGGTGTACTTGTCGCTGTCCTTGACCGACGAGAGGTCGGGGATGATGCCGATGAGGTTGGCGCCGATGAAGGACTCGACGTCCCACGCGCTCTTGATGCGGTCGTCGATGAAGCTCAGGCCGATGGCGACGGTGAAGAGGACCATGAAGCCCACGCCGAGGCAGGTGCGGAGGATGCGGGGCAGGTTGGGCTCGTAGGGGGCGCCGGGGATGACGGCGGGGTCGAGCGGATGGAGCGGGATCTTCTCGAGGTTGCGCGTGGTGGTGGTCTCGTTGAGGCGGTTGAGGATCTGGACGTAGTTGGCCTTGGCGACGTTGGCCTGGTTCTCGAGCGACTTGTAGGCGACGCCGAGGTCGCCGAGCTTGAGGGACTCCTTTTCCGCGGCGTCGTACTCGGTCTGGAGGTTGGCCTCGCTGGCCCGGGCCTCGTTGAGCCGGGTGGAGAGGTCGGCGACGGCGAGCCCGATCGCCTGGTCGAGCTGCTCCTGGACGACGGCGATCTGGTTGGAGAGGTCGACCATCTTGGGGTGGCGCTCAAGGTAGCGCTCGGCGTAGACCGACTGGGTCTGCAGCAGCCCGGACAGCTGGCTCTTGAGGTTGGGCACGGTGGAGTGGCCGGCGATGTACGAAATCTCGGTGAGGTCGCGGCGGTCCTTCCGGAAAGCCTCGACCTGGGCGAACTGGCCTTCGAGGCCGATGCGGCTCAGCCGCGCGGAGGTCAGAGCCCCGTTGGTCGCGGTCAGCCGGGTGCCGATGATGTTCGTGCTGTTGTCGAGCGAGACGAGATTGTGCTCCTTCTTGTACGCCATGAGCTTTTGCTCGGCCTCCGCCGCATCCTTGCCCAGCCGGTCGGCCTGGGTGTGGAGGAACTCCACGCCGGACTCGCTGCGCCCGCCGTAATACTCCGCGAGGTAATTGAAGAACTGGTTGACGTACTGGTTGGCCACGAGGGCGGCCGCGGCCGGGTCCGGGTGGCGGACCACCACGCTGATGAGCAGGCTGTTCCGGGCCGCATCGATGCTGACCGAGCCGAGGCAGCCGGCGGCCGGCGGCACCGGGCTCCCGGGGTTGAGCCCGGTGAGAAAGGGGCGCTGGAGGATCTTCACCTCCTCCGGGGTGAAGGACTCGACCACGCGGGTCCGCAGGCGCTGGCTGTTGAGCTTCTCGAGGTTCGAGCGCAGTTCGAGGTCGTTGCGGACCGAGGGGTCGACGACCCCCTGGGTGGTGACAAGCGTCTCGGGTTTCTCAAACTGCATCGTCGCGACGGCCTGGTACATCTTCGGCTGCCGGACCTTCCAGTAGCCCAGGCCGAGCGAGACGATCAGGGCGAGCGGCAGCGCGATCCACATCCGCTCCCGCAGGATGATGTAGTAGTCGCGGAGCGTGCGGCGCTCGATGACGGTCTCGTCCTTGTCGCCCCCGGCGGGGAAGGGTTTGGCGGTGTGTTCGGACATCGGGGCGGCGTTCAGATCAGGCGTTCCGGCACGTAGATGATGTCGCCGGGCAGCAGCAGGAGCGAGTCGTCCTCCGACTTGGCCTTGTCCTTGCCCTTGATCAGGCTGTCGACGTCGACCACGAACACCTTCACCTGGCCGGCGGCGTCGATCCGGGTGATGCGCACCTCGGTGCCCTTGGCCGTGTCGGTGAAGCCGCCGCACTTGGTGACGGCCTCGAGCACGCTCATGGTGGACTCGGCGGGCAGCACCACGCGCTGCGGATTCTTGACCTGGCCCTGGACGGAAATTTCCCGGATGGCGTAGATCTCGACGTTGATCGTGACCTGGGGATTGCGGAGGTAGCGGCCGTCGCGGTAGGCGTTGGCGATGGCGAGCTCGGCGTCCCGCAGGGTGAGCCCGTAGACCTTGACCTCGCCGACGAGCGGCAGGTTGACCATGCCCTTGGCGTCCACCCGGGAGACGCGGGAGAGGTCCTCCTCGCCGAAGATGGAGACGCGCAGGCTGTCGGTGATGGCGATGGTGTAGAGGAGGGCCTTGCGGGACTCGGGCTTGAGCGGGGTGACCTGGGCGGGCGCCGGGGTGCCGCCGAGCCCGAGCAGCAGGCTCAGGGTCAGTCCCCAGGGGGCGAGGGCGCGGATCAGGTGGGTCATCGGGTTACCAGCGGGAGCTGAGGGCAAGCGTGGTGAGGTTCTGCTCGTAGTCCGAGAGGCTGGAAGTCGAGTTGTTCTGGAAGTAGTGGTAGGCCAGCGTGGCCTTCAATTGCGGCAAGATCGTGTAGTTCACCCCGCCGCCCCAGGTAAAGAACCGATCGCGGCGCTGGTTGGCGGCGAGCCCGAGGTAGCGGCTCTCGCCCCCGCCGATCGTGGCGAAGAGGGAGAGCCGGCCGCTGACGACGTACTGCGCGTCCAGGCCGCCGGAAAAGGTGTCGACCGAGAGGTTGTTGGCCGTGACCGAGACGTCGCGGGAGAGCTGGCCCGTCAGGGAAAACTTCTTCGTCGCGCTCCAGATGACCGCCCCGGCCGCGGTCAGGCCGCGGTAGTCCCCCTCGGTGGTGGCGCCATGCGGGCGGCGCACCTGGTAGCCGGCGCGGACGGAGCCGTTGAGGTGGGGGATGATCCGGCCCGTGACGCCGGCGGTGAAGGAGTGGTCGTCGAAGGCGGTGAGGGTGGAGGTCTCGCTGTAGCGGTAGCGATAGCCGGCCAGCAGGTCGCGCTCGCTCGAGAGCGCGTAGAGCAGGTCGGCGCCGGCGACGTAGGTGCGCAGGTCGCTCAGCCCGGTCTGGGCGTCGTACACGCGCGACGTGTACCCGAGGTTGCCGGCGAAGGAGTAGCGCTCGATGACCGGGTACTTGAAGTTCACGCCCGTGGCGTAGTTCCAGGACTGGGCGCGCAGGTTGGCGGCGGGGTCCGCGCGGTTCTCGCGGGCGGCGCTGAGGTTGATCGCCCCGGTGGTGCGGCCGGTGGCCTTGTCAAACTCGAGCGTCAGCCGGGGATTGAGAAAGTTCTCGTCGCGGTGCTCGACGAACCGGGACAGGTCGAGGCCGACGCTCCCGTTGACCCCGATCAGGCCGGCGCGGCGGGTGTACTCGGCCAGCAGCCCCGCGCTGTAGATCGTGTCGCCCCCGCCGCCGGCCCGGGCGCGGATGTTCGAGTCGATCGCCACCGTCGCCGTGCCCGTCACATAGATGTGCTCCTTGCCGTCGTTGAACGTCACCAGCGCGCGGGCCGGCGGGCAGGCCAGGCAGGCCGCGAGGACGAGCGCGACGGCAGCGTGGAAGGTGGGCAGGCGGACCATGGAAGCGGGGACGGGGTGGGGCGCCGGGTCAGGGCGGCAGCTGCGAGGGGCTGACGGTGTTGAGCGGGGAGACGGTGGCCGGCACGACGGGGACGGCGACGATTTCCGGCGCGGTCTCGCTGCCGGTGGTCTCGAAATAGACCGTTTTCCGCGCGGCGCAGGCCATGAAGATCTTGTCGTTCAGCTGGGCGAGTTCGGACGGCGGGATCGGGCCGACGGTGGCGGTGCTGGCGCCGCGCCGGATGCGCGCCTGCTCGCCGGGGCGCAGCATGCGTCCGCCCAGATCCAGCTCGCCGCAGCGGACGAGCGCCTCGCCTTCCAGCAGGGAGATCCTCGTCTCGTCGGCGTCGGCCACGATGACCAGCTTGCCGCCCTGGACGCTCACCGAGCCGAAGGTGCTGCTGTACTTCATGCTGCTGCCGGCGACCAGCTTGCTCGTGCACAGGCCGATGGTGCCGCGCGCCACCAGCGTCTCGGTCTGGGAGACCGACGGCTCGACCTCCAGGTCGGCGCGATTGGGGGTGAATGGCTCCTGGGCGAAACGGGAGACTTCGAGGCGGGTGTCCGGATCGACAAACAGCCCCGTGCCATTCGAGTAGACCAGGGCGTTGGTGGACTTCGCCTCGGTCTCCAGAATGCTGCCTTCCGCGAGGTAGGCCCCCCGGACCTTCAGGCCCTCGATCTTTTCCCCCCGGTTGATCTGGGCGCTGCCTTCCAAGCTGGCGACATAGAGCCGGCCCGCCGCATTTTTGCTCTTGGTCTGGGCTGCCAGCGTGCCTGGCGAGAAAGCCAACAGCCCGGCCACAAAAAATGCACCCAGACAGATCAGACCTTGGCGGGGACTAGTATGGTTGGACATGGGCTTTGTGGGTTCAGCTGCCAGCTGTTCAGTGACTTAGATAATAGGGTAAACCCCCTATGTCTCAAGGAAAAATTATAAATCAGGCGACGACCATATTCAGGATCCTGCCCGGTACGTATATCACTCTCTTCAAGGACTTACCGTCAAGGTGGGGGGTGATTTTAGGGTTGGCCCTGGCAAGGGCGACCGCGTCAGCCTCGGAGAGTCCGACGGGGACGAGTTGGTCGCCCCGGTGTTTTCCATTCACCTGGAAGACGAGTTTGACGGAGTCGACGACAAGGAGGGCGGGGTCGAACTTGGGCCAGGGGGCGTGGAGGATGGAGCCGGTGCCGCCGAGGCGGGCCCAGAGCTCCTCCGCGACGTGGGGGGCGAACGGCGCGAGCACCTGGAGGAAGGCCCGCACGGTGGCGCGGCTGGCGGACGGGGCCTTCTGGAGCGCGTTCGTGAAGATCATCATCTGGGAGATGGCGGTGTTGAGGCGCAGCGTCTCGATGTCCTCGCCGACCTTCCGGATCGTCTCGTGGAGCAGCTTGAGGAGCTCGGGGGAGTCGGCGGACGCGTCGGGGGAGAGCTTGGGGTTGACCTCGCCCTCGCGGTCGAGGCACTCGCGCCAGACCTTCTGGAGAAAGCGGTGCACGCCCTCGATGCCGTTGGGGCTCCACGGTTTCATGGCCTCGAGCGGGCCGAGGAACATCAGGTAGAGCCGGAGCGTGTCGGTGCCGTGGCTCGCGATCAGGGTGTCGGGGTTGACGACGTTGCCGCGGCTCTTGGACATCTTTTCGTCGTCCTCGCCGAGGATGATGCCCTGGTGGAACAGCTTGGTGAACGGCTCGCTCTGCGGCACGAGGCCGAGGTCGAAGAGCACCTTGTGCCAGAAGCGCGCGTAGAGGAGGTGGAGCACGGCGTGCTCGGCGCCGCCGACATAGAGGTCGGGGACGCCCCAGTAGCGCAGCGCCTCGGGGGAGGCGAAGGCGGCGGCGTTGGCGGGGTCGGTGAACCGGAGGTAGTACCAGCAGGAGCCGGCCCACTGCGGCATGGTGTTGGTCTCGCGGCGGCCGCGCACCCAGGCGTCGCCGGCGGGGCGGTCCTGCGCGGCGGGCACGGCGGCGCCGGTGGCGACGTTGAACCAGATCTCGAGCCAGGCGGTCTCATGGGCGAGGGGACTCTCGCCGTTGCCGCTGGGCAGGTACGACTGGACGCTGGGCAGTTCCAGCGGGAGGGCGCCGGCGGGCAGCGGCAGCGCGTAGTGCGTCTGGCCGCCGCTGGTGAACGTGACCGGGGTGGCGGGCACGTCGCCGGAGCGGTGGGCGATGGCGCGGGCGTAGTCGGCCGCGTTCAGCCAGACGATCGGGAACGGCTCGCCCCAGTAGCGCTGCCGCGAGAACAGCCAGTCGCGGAGCTTGAAGTTGACGGTGGCCTGGCCGGCGCCCCGGGCCGCGAGGTCCGCCGTGATGCGCTGCTTCGCCTCGGTCCAGTCGAGCCCGCTGTAGGGGCCGGAGGCGACGAGCCGGCCGTCGCCGGTGTAGGGCAGGGGCGCGGCGGGATCGTCGGACGCGATGACCTGGATGATGGGCAGGGCGTATTGCTGCGCGAACTCGTGGTCGCGCGCGTCGTGCGCCGGCACGGCCATGATGGCGCCGGTGCCGTAGCCCATCAGCACGTAGTCGGCGACCCAGATGGGGACGCGGGCGCCGGTGAGGGGGTGGCGGGCGTAGGCGCCGCTGAAGACGCCGGACTTGTCCTTGGCGAGGTCGGTGCGCTCCAGGTCGCTCTTGCCGGCGACCTGCTGGCGGTAGGCGGCGAGCGCCGGGCGCTGCTCCGGCGTGGCCAGCCCGTCGACCAGCGGGTGCTCCGGCGCCAGCACCAGGTAGGTGCAGCCATAGAGCGTGTCGGGGCGCGTGGTGAAGACCTTCAGCGCTCCGAGCGCCTGGGCCTCGAGCTCAAAGCGGACCTCCGCCCCCTCGCTCCGGCCGATCCAGGCCTCCTGCATGCGCTTGGTCGAGTCGGGCCAGTCCACGTCCTTCAGGTCGGCGAGCAGCCGCTCGGCGTAGGCGGTGATGCGCAGCACCCACTGGCGCAGGTTGCGCCGCTCGACCGGGAACCCGCCCACCTCGCTCTTGCCGTCGATCACTTCCTCGTTGGCCAGCACGGTGCGGAGCTCCGGGCACCACCAGACCGGACGCTCGTCGACGTAGGCCAGGCCCCGCCGGAAGAGCTGGAGGAAGATCCACTGCGTCCACCGGAAATACTTCGGGTCGGTCGTGTCGATCTCCCGGCTCCAGTCGTAGGAGAACCCGAGCGCCTGGATCTGGCGCTTGAAGTTGACGATGTTGTTCTGGGTGTTCGCCGCCGGGTGCGTGCCGGTCTTCACCGCGTGCTGCTCCGCCGGCAGGCCGAAGGCGTCCCAGCCGATCGGGTGCAGCACGTTGAACCCCCGGGCGCGCTTGTAGCGGGCGACAATGTCCGTCGCGGTGTAGCCCTCCGGATGCCCGATGTGCAGCCCCGCCCCGGAGGGATAGGGGAACATGTCCAGCACGTAGTACTTGGGCTTGGCCGGGTTGTCCTCGGCGCGGAACGATTGATTTTTATCCCAGAAAGATTGCCAGTGGGGCTCGATTTCCAGAAAATTGTAGTCTTTGCACTTGGTAGCCATTGCGTGAAATTACCCACAGTGAAGTTTTCAACCTCTCGGTCAACCATGCTCAAGGTCGCGGCCCTCGGCCTGGCCCTCGCCGCGCCCGCCGCCGCCGCGATGAGCAAGGGCTTCAACCGCGTGCTCGACGCCGTGGTGCGCATCGATGTGCGCGAGGTCGCCTTTGAGGACGGCGCCAAGCGCTTCGCCGCCAGCATCGGCTCCGGCGTCATCCTCTCCCCCGACGGCCTGGTCCTGACCAACGCCCACGTCGCCAGCCCCCGCGCCGTCGAGCTGTCCGTCACCCTCGCCAGCCTCGAGCGCGTCAGCGCCCGCCTGGTGGGCTGGGACCACTGGACCGACCTCGCCGTGCTCCAGCTGGACCTCCCCGAGGTCCAGCGCCGCGGGCTGAAGTTCACCCACGCGGAATTCGGCGACAGCACCCGCCTCTACGTCGGCCAGACGGTCTACGCCGTCGGCACCCCCTTCGGCCTCACGCGCACCGCGACCCGCGGCATCATCTCCAACAACAACCGCTACTTCGAGGACAGCCGCGGCGTGAACGGCTACGAGACGGGCGCCTTCAACACCTGGCTGCAGACCGACGCCGCCATCAACCCGGGCAACTCGGGCGGGCCGCTGGTGACGGAGGACGGCAAGGTCGTCGGCATCTCGTCCCGCGGCTACCTCGGGGCGAACAACCTCGGCTTCGCCATCCCGGCAAGCACGGCGCAGCGCGTGGTCGAGGGCCTGCGGCGGGGCGCGGGCATCACGCGGAGCTACATCGGCCTGGTGCCGCGGGCCCTGCAGGACCTGGAGAATTTCTACGCGCTCGCCCTCAACACCGGCCTGCTCGTCAACAGCGTCGACCCCGGCTCCCCCGCCGCCCGCGCCGGGCTGCGGCCCGGCGACATCCTGCTCGCGCTGGACGGGGCCAAGGTCGACGGCCGGTTCCCCGAGCAGCTGCCGCCGATCCAGAACCTCATCGCCAGCGCCCCCGTCGGCTCCACCCTCCGCCTCACCGTCAAGCGCGGGCCGCTGACCACCGAGCTCGCCGTGGTCACTGAAAAGCTCGAGAGCCGGGTGGGCGAGGAGTGGGTGCTCGAGAAATGGGGCCTGAGCGTGCGCCAGGTTTCCCGCGCCTTCGCCCGCGAGAACCAGCTGGAAACCACCGCCGGGGTCTGCGTCATCGGCGTCCAGCCCGGCTTCCCGGCGGACGTGGCCGGCCTGTCCCGCGGGGACATCATCACCAAGGTCAACCAGCAGCCCGTGGACAGCCTGGACCGCATCAAGGGCGTCCACGCCGCCTTCGAGGCGCGGCCGGCGCCGGTGCTGGTCGAGGCCCAGCGCAACCACCAGGTCACCCTCTACGTCCTGAAGCCATGAAGTCCCGCGTCCTGACCCTCGTCCTGCTCCTGCTCGCCCCCGCCGTCCGCGCCGCGGAACTGCCCGCGCTCTGGGCCGAGCGGCTGGCGTCGGTGGTCGCGGTGGAGTTCTACACGGAGTCCGAGACCGAGCGCCGCCCGACGGTCTCCTACGGCACGGTGATTGACCGCCAGGGCACGATCATTCTGCCGCCGATCGCGGTGAACCCGCGCCTGACGCCCGGGCAGCTGAAGGAGTTCAAGGTCTACCGGCCGGGCAGCGCCCAGGGGGTGGCCGGGGTCTACCTCGGGCAGGATGCCCTGACCGGCTGGCACTTCGTCCGCGCCGCCGCGTCGCTGGCCCGCGAGCTCGCCCCGATCACGAACTTCGCCGCGGCGACCCGCGCCGAGCCGGCCCTCGCCGAGGAGGTCTGGGGCATCGGGCTCCGGAACAAGGACGAGGACTTCGCCCCCTACCTGCTCGTCAGCCGCGTCGCCCTCATCCAGTCGCTGCCCCAGCGCACGGCGGTGGCGCTCCAGGAGGTCGCCGGGCCGGGGCTGCCGGTCTTCAACCGCGCCGGCGAGTTCCTCGGCCTCGCGGCCACCTCGTTCGGGCAGAGCTTCGTCCAGTTCTCCCGCCTCGACCGCTCCGGCGCGCCGGTGATCCTGGTCAATGTGGAGGAGAGCAGCGCCTTCCAGCTGGCGGCGGAGGTGCTGCCCCATCTCGGCCGGGTGCCGGCGAACGTCTTCGGCCGCCCGCTCGCCTGGCTCGGCGCCCACGGGCTCCAGCCGGTGGACCCGGAGGTGGCGAAGTTCCTCCGGCTCGACAACCAGTCGGCCGTCGTGGTCAGCGAGGTGCTCGAGGGCAGCCCGGCCGAGCAGGCCGGGATGAAGGCCCGCGACCTCATCCTCGCGCTCGACGGCCAGCCGCTGCCCCGGCTCAAGCCCGACCGCGTGGTCGCGGCCTACGTGGAGCGCGAGGTCGAGCGGCGCCGCCCCGGCGAGGCGCTGGCCCTCACCGTGCTCCGCGGCGAGGCGCGCCTGACCCTCGCGGTCGTGCTGCGCGAGGAGCCCCGCCTGATGAGCGAGGCCGAGCGGAAATATTTCGACCGGATCGGGCTGACCGCCCGGGAGTTCGTCTACGGCGACGCCATCGCGCTCCGGGTCAAGGCCGCCACCGCCACCGGCGTGATCGCGCATTTCGTCAAGCCCAACGGCCCCGCCGGCGTCGCCGGCCTCCGCACCGACGACTGGGTCAAGGAGATCGACGGCGTGCCGCTGACCACCTTCGCCGCCGCCGCCCAGCAGCTGGCCGCGATCGAGGCCGACCCGCAGCGCCCGGAGTTTGTCCTGCTCGTCAGCCGCGGGGGCGAGACCGCCGTCCTGCGCATCAAGCTCAAGTAACCCCCATGTTCACCGGCATCGTCGAGACCACCGGCACCGTCGCCGCCTTCACCCCCGAGGCGGACGCCTGGCGCCTGCAGATCCACGCCAGCGTCCCGCTCGCCGGCGTGGCCGTCGGCGACAGCATCGCGGTGAACGGCTGCTGCCTCACCGTCACGCGCGGCGACGACCGGAGCCTGACGTTCGACGTGCTGGCGGAGACGCGGCGGCTGACGAACTTCGCGGCGCTCGACCGCGGCGCGGTGGTGAACCTGGAGCGGAGCCTGCGCTTTGACGGCAAGGTCGGCGGGCACTTCGTCACCGGCCACATCGACGGGCTGGGCATCGTCGAGCTGCTGGAGCCGCGCGGTCAGGACTATTTTCTGCGGGTGCGCGCGCCGGCCGGGTCCGGCCGGATGCTGGTGCACAAGGGCAGCATCGCGCTCGACGGCATCTCGCTGACGGTGGCGGAGGTGGCGGGCGACACCCTCGCGGTCTGGCTGATCCCGCACACCCTCGCGGTCACCAACCTGCGCCACAAGCGGGCCGGCGACGGGATCAACCTGGAGTTTGATTTGCTCGGGAAATACGTCGAGAAGCTCCTGTCGGCCCGCGCCGGCGTCCCCTGATTATGCGCGCCTCGCTCACCGCCCTGACCTCCGAGTTGAAACGGCTCAAGGCCAGCGGCGTGAAGACGCTGCCGGTGACCGAGGAGGGCCTGCGCCAGCTGCGCGCGGTGGTGGCGGCCCGCGCCGCCGCCCCGGTCGCGGCGCCCGTTCC
>CAIKTR010000101.1 GCA_903830425.1 uncultured Opitutia bacterium | reverse complement strand
GTCCGGCTTGAGGTAGACCAGCGTGCGGTGCACGCGCGTGACCCGGTCGTGGACCAGGCTGTAGGCCTCGGTCGCGTCGCTCGTCACCGTCATCCAGCCGGCGCCGGTGCGGTAGTCGATCACGCGGGCCACGGCCCAGGACGCGTTCGTGCCCTCGCTGCCGTCGTGGTACTGGTGGCCCCGGCCGTTGATCAGGACCGCGGTGTGCGCCTCGGTCTGCCGCAGCAGCCAGCGCGGCTGGAGCCGGACGTAGGCGGCGCGGAACGGGTCGTGCAGCAGGCGCTCGCCGTGGGCCTTGAAGATGACGCTGTTGCGGTCGGCGTGCTCGTGGTTGGCCGGGCCGCCGCTGCGCAGCGCCAGCACGCTGTCCGGCGTGTGCCAGCCGGTGCGGGAGACGACGAGGTCGTTCGTCAGGCGCTGGTCGAGCAGGGCCGGCTCCGGCGGCGTCGCCGCCGCGCGCGGGTCGTACCAGATCAGGCCGTAGACATACTTCGCCTCGCCGATCTCGCGGGCCACATACTGCGCCAGCCCGTCGCCGTGCGTGCGGTGCACCCAGGCGGCCACCGACACGTCCACGCCGCCGTTGGCATCGCCAAAGTTCACGACGTCAAACTCCGGCTTCAAGGTGGGCATCATGTAGCCCTTGATGTGCTGGAAGTCCGCCCGCGGGCGGTGGTCGTTGATCGTCGGGTTCGTCATCGTCAGCGCATAACGCACCGAGCCCGGGTAGTTGATGAGCTGGCGGTCGTCGATGCCCTGCGTCCGCCAGAGCACCTCGGCGAAGAGCGCGAGGTAGAGCGTGGTGTAGCCCCAGTAGCTCACGCCCTCGTCGTAGCAGCCGTCGCTGCCGTACATCGTGGCGAAGGCCTTGGCGCTGGAGCGGGCCAGCTCCAGCCAGCGCTCCGCCTGCGGCAGCCGGCCGCGGAAATGGCACGCGGCGATGCCGAGGCAGGCCGTCGGGATGATCTTGAGGTTGGTCGCGTTGAGGATCAGCGGCCAGCGCTTGAGGCTGATGTTGCGGAACTCGTCCACGTCGCTGCGGGGGCTCCATTCCCAGCCCTTCACCCGGTCGGGATATTTCATCCCGTAGACCGCCACCTCGCACGCGGGCACGCCCTTCGTCAGGACCGCCTGCTCGATCGCCGCGCGCTCGGCCGCGCTCAGCGCGTCGCCCAGGCAGTCCAGCGCCAGCAGCAGGGCGAAGCTGCCCTCGGTCGCGCGCTGCAGGCCCATCACCTGCCGGCCCCCCTCCACGAAGCTGTCCCACTCCGGGTAGTCGAGCATCCGCCGGATCGCCAGCTTGGCCAGGGCCAGCTGGGCGGGATCGCGGTTGACGAGGTAGATGAACGCCGCGCGGTCGAGGATCTTCTGGACGTGCAGCAGGTCCACCGCGTGGTTGGTGAGGCGCACCTGGTGCTCGAGAAACTGGGTGTCCGCGGCGAGGTCCGCGGCGAGCAGGCTCTGCCACAGCTCGGCGAAGCGGGGGTCCGTGGTGTTCGCCCGGATGCGCGGCAGGTCCGCCTCGTCGAACAACAGCCCGCGGGAACGCGGGGCCGCGGCCGGGGCCGGCGGGGTTTCGGCCCCGAGGCGCAGGCGGGCCAGCGGCAGCGCGGCGGCCAGGAGGGACGTGGACTGCAGGAAAACGCGGCGGGATTGGTTCATGGCGGGGCGAGGGGGTGGGCGCCGGTCCGGCGGCGCGGGGGGGTCAGGTCGAGGCTAGGTGCGCTAGGGGCGCTGTCATTCGCAAAACAGGCGGGGCGGGCGGATTTCCCGGGGAATAATCAGCCCCCGGACGCCGCGGGGGCCACCGGGGCGCCGGATTGCTCCGCGTGGTAGCGGGCGATGGCGACGGCGGCGTAGGCGCCGATCTGGTCGCCCAGCGTGGCCGGCACGATCACACAGTCCCGCGCGCTGGCGGGCAGCGCCTCGCGCGCGATCACCGCGTGCATCGCCGGGGCCACGAACCGCTCGCACCGCTGGAAAATGCTGCCGATCACGATGCGCTCGGGGTTGAGCACGTCGATGAGCAGCGCCAGCGCCTCGCCCAGCCGCTCCCCCACCTCGTGCCAGATCGCCCGCGCCAGCGCGTCGCCGGCCTCGGCGGCCACGCCCACTTCCCGGGCGGTGAGCTGGTCGGCGGCCAGCGGCCGCAGCGCGCTCACCCCGGTGAACTCCGCCACCCGCTGCCGCGCCAGCTGCGCGATCCCGCCCCCCGAGCAAAAGCCCTCGAACGAGCCCGCCTTGCCGTAGCCGACCGGGCCGGACGGCGCCAGCCGCAGGTGCCCGACCTCGCCCGCGTTGCCCGTCACCCCCTCGTACAGCCGGCCGTCGAGGATCAGCCCCGCCCCCATCCCCGTGCCCATCGTGAGGAACAGCAGGCTGCGGCAGCCGCGCCCCGCGCCGAACTGCCACTCGGCGAGCGCACAGGCGTTCGCATCGTTCATCAGGAACGCCCGCCCCCCGAACCGCTCGGTCAGCCGCGCGCAGATCGCGATGCGGTCCCAGCCGGGCAGGTTCGGCGGCGACAGGATCAGCCCCTGGCCGCTGTCCAGCGGCCCGCCGCACGAGACGCCAAACACCGTGTCCGGCGGCGGCGCGAGCCGCGCGATCTCGCGGAACAGCCGGTCGAGCGTGCCGTGCACGTCGGTCGTGGCAAAGCGCACCACCTCCCGCACCCGCTCCGGGCCGTCCGGCACGCTGAGCGCGCATTTCGTGCCGCCGATGTCGAGGCCGATGATGTTCATGGCGGGGCCAGCTAAGCAGGCGCCCGGGCGTTTTGGAAAACCTAATCTTCGCCCCGGCCGCCGCAATGGCGCCGGAGCAGCCGCCGCAGCACCGGCCGCACCGTGCGCGCCAGGCTCGCGTTGGCGTAGCCCATCCAGGCAACCGGCGTCGTGGTGTCGAGCCGCGCGCGGAGCGGCCGGCCCGCCGGCGTCTCCACCAGGCCGCCCGCCTCGGTCAGGATCAGCGCCGTGCAGATGTCGTAGGGGTGGCAGCACAGCGCCCCGCTCCCGAGCCGCAGCTGCGCATACACCGGCGGCCGCAGGTCGCCCAGCATCCGGTCGTGCCCGACCGCGAGTTCGTAGATCTGCCCGCCGGTCGACAGGTACTGGTCGTCGAACACCAGCTGCCCGCCGTTTTTCCCGTAGAGGCCGAGCTCGCGCCAGAGTTCCTCCTCGATCGTGGCCAGCAGCGCCTTGCCCTCGGGGAAAAACCGCGCGATCGAGGCGAACCCGTGCTCGAAGTGCCGGGCCCGCGACGGCCGGAGCACCCGCGGCCGGCGGCGGCCCGTCCGCAGGTCGTGCGTCTGCGCCACCACGCCCCGCCCGCGCACCGCGCTCAGCTGGTCGCCCCACCCCTGCTTGCTCGTGGGCAGCTCCGTCATCGCCGCGACCACGATGTCGCCCAGGTGGGTCCGCGCCCCGCGCTGCGGCGCCAGCGCCGCCAGCGCCCACGCCGCGCGCTTGTCGTACATCAGGTTCCGCGTGCCATCAATCGGGTCGAGGATGCACTTGTACCGCGTCCGCGCCACCGGCGTGCCGCGCGGGAACGTCACCGCCTCGCCGTCCGCCAGGCCCTCCATCACCAGCTCCACCGGCCAGGCCCGCGGCCAGTGCCGCTCAAACCAGGCGAGGATCGCCGCCTCCGAGATCTTGTCCACCTGGTAGATCGTGTCGGCCGCGGTGACCGCCGCGATCCGGGCGAAGGTCTTCGCCCCCTTCGTCCGCGCCGCCAGCAGCGCGCCGCGCAGGTCCACCTGCAGCGCACACAACAGCTGACGGGCTGGCTCGAGTTCGTTTTTCACCACGGGAGGCGCAAAGTTCGGGTTGGGACGGAGGCCGCCGGGCTCCCGCGGGCGGAGTCCGGCTGCGCCCGTAGATCAGGAAGCCAAATGGCCGCGTGGCGAGCTTAAGTGCTGCGCCGCGCCGGGTTTCCGGGCCGGGCCGCCCGCGGCGAGGGCGCCCGGTTTAACGGGATTGCCCCCGGCCCGGTTGCTGTTACCGGAAGGGCATGTCCCTCTCCCCCCGCGAACGCGCGCTGGCCGTCCTGCGCGGTCAACGACCCGACCGAGTGCCGTGGTTCGGCGACCTCGACTACCTCGCCACCGCCCAGATCGGGCGCGGCCAGCGGCCGGAGGGCTTCAAGCAAAGCGCCGCCTACCTCGACTGGCACCGCGAGCTGCGCCTGGGCTTCTACCTGCAGGGCTATTTCCCCTTCGAGACGATCGTGGCGGACTGCCGCGTGACCGAGCGCCGGGAGGGCCCCGACCGGATCCGCCGCATCGAGACGCCGCACGGCACGCTGCAGGAGCGGTGGACGTGGCTGCCGGAGTCCTTCACCGAGGGCCCGGTCGAGCACCTGCTCAAGGGCGCGGCCGACCTGCCGGCCTACCGCTATCTCCACGCCCACACCCGCTACGTCGCGGACTACGCCTTCGGCCACACCCGCGGGCCGCAGATCGGCGACGGCGGCCTCCACCTCGCCTACCTGCCCAAGAGCCCGTTCATGCAGCTCGTCGCGCTCGACGCCGGCATCATCGCGACCGTGGACATGCTGGAGGATGCCCCGGAGCTGTTCGCCGACACGCTGGAGGTCGTCCGCCGCTCGCATGACGCGGCGGCGGCCCTCGCCGTCGCCAGCCCTGCGGAGCTGCTCATGATCCCGGAAAACCTCTCTTCCGAGAGCGTGGGCCCGGCGCTGTTCGAGCGGTTCATGCGGCCGTACCAGGAGACCTGGACCGCGCGCATCCGCGCGGCCGGCAAGTTCTCCTGCATGCACCTGGACGGCACGCTGCGGGGCCTGCTGCGGCAGGAGTGCACCGTGGGGTTCGACTTCATCGAGAGCCTCACGCCGTCGCCGGTGGGCGACCTGGCGGTGGCGGACTGGGCGGGGTTCTGCGGCGACACGCCGACGCGGTTCTGGGGCGGGATCCCCGGGGCGTATTTTTCACCGACGGTGAGCGACGCGGAGTTTGAGCGCCACGTGCGCGCCGTGCTGGCCGTGATGCGCACGGAGCCGCGCTATGTGCTGGGGGTGGCCGACCAGGTGCCGCCGGACGGGCTGGAGCGCCGGCTGCACCGGGTGGCGGAACTGGTGGAGGAATGCGGCGCGTATTGAGCCCGCGGGCCGGAGTCCCGCCTTCCCACCCGTGAACCCCTCCGCCGCCCAGCCGGTGCTCCTGTTTGATGGCGCCTGCGGACTCTGCCTCCGGGCGGTCCGCCTCCTGCGTCGGCTCGATCGCCGGCAGCGGCTGAAGTTCGCGGCCCTGCAGGGCGACGCGGGGCAGGCGTACCTGCGGCGGCAGGGCCTGCCGACCGCCACGTTCGATTCGCTGGTCCTGGTGCCGGACTGGCACCGTCCGGCGCCGCAGGGCTACTTGCTGGAGACCGACGGCGTGGTGGCCGCGCTCCGCGTCTGCGGCGGCCTCGGGACGGCGCTCGCGGCCGTGCTCGGCGCGGTGCCGACCCGTTGGCGCAATGCCGGCTACCGGCTGGTCGCGCGCTGGCGCCGGGTGATTTTCGGAGCCGGGCCGGGCCGACCCTTCGCCGGGCCGGAGTGGGCCGGGCGCCTGCTGGACTGAGCGGAGGCGCCTGGGCGCCGCCCGCTCGGGCCGCCGCACCCGCTTACGGCCGCATCGGATTGTAGTTCGCCACCACGAGCACCAGCCAGCCGGTGCTGGAAACGCAGTTCACCGTGGAAAACGTGAAGTGGTTGTCCGTCGTCCCCTTCATCGAATACTGGACCCCGCCGCTGGCGTCCTGATCGAGCATGATCTGGCTGGTGTAATAGTTCCAGCTGACCGGCTTGGCGGCGACCGAGTAGGCCAGGGCGCACTGGGCGGTCCCCTCCAGCCACACATCGTTGGCCGGGCTGGCGTCGAAATCAAAGCCGGTCGCGATGCAGCGGGTGTTCACCTGGGTGTTGAGCATGCGCAGTTCGTTGAAGCTCAGCGCCGACCCATAGCTCCGGGTGCCGCTCGCGCCGAGCGCCAGCACGCCCAGGGCGTTCACATCGCTGAAAATGGACGGATCCTTGCGCCCGGTGTAGAAGCGGAGCAGCTGCGCGTCCCAGACCACATTATCCAGGAACGTCTTGATTTTGGTGGCCGCGGGCAGGCCGAAGTAGCGGCAGGCGGCGTAGGCATCCAGGTTGTGCTCGGTGGAGGCCCAGGTCACCGCCTTGCCATTGGAGCCGAGGCCGCCATTCAGGCCGCCGTCCGACTGCTGGTACTTCAGGCACCACGCCAGCGCCTTCTTGGCCATCGCGTCGAAGGAGTGGTCGCCCGTGATCTTGCCGTAGCTGGCCACGGCCAACGCCACCCAGGCGTTGGCGCCCACCCATTGGGAGGCATCACCCGCCTTGAGCGTGCTCAGGCTGTAGGAACCATAAAAGGAGCCGCTGGTATTCTGCAGCTTTTGCATCGCCAGCAGGATCGTCTTGGCGCGGACCGTGTCCCCCGCGACCGAAAATGCGATGACGGCGACCGACTGGTCGTAGGTGTACGCCTGCGTCCCGCCCGTGTAGCTCGCGATCAGGCCGCGGGTGGTCATCTGGGAGGCCAGCCAGCCATAGGCTTTGGCGGCGGCATCAACCGGCTCAACCGCCCGGGCGCTTTGCACGCTGAGGCATCCGGACAGGAGCGCGACCACCAGGGCCATCCGGCAGTAACGGGGCAGTTTGATAAATTGGGTCATGTAGATGGAGGGGGCAGTTTTCGGGCCGCGTGCCTGGTGGCAAGCCGTCGCTGTGTAATTTTGTTTCAAGGACGCCTTTGCTGGAGAATTTATCTTCCCACGCGAACCAAACATGGGGTCCCGGCATTATTTACGGGTGCTTTACACCCGCCCATACGCCGCAGTTATCGGCGGCCTTCAACTCGTTATCGCGCCCCCAGCAATAGTTTTACGGTGCGCCGGCCTCACTGTTCATGGCGACCCGACCAGGGTCGCTGGGCGGGCCGCGGCCCGGACGCCGGGGCGGGTGGGCGGTGCACGGAGAGCGCCTTCAAACTTCCCCAAAAAAACCAATCAAGCCCGGCGCCGACGTGCCGTAGTAATGGGTGTTCGCCGGTTCTTTCAGGAAATTAATAAAGGCATACTATCCTTATACGTGCCTCTGCTGCCTCAGCCTAGTAGTCCCGCTCCCTTGTGGAGGTCTTAGGTGACGAATGTTGGCAGCTAGGGCTTGGCCACCGAAATGGTCAACCAGCCTGAAAGAACCGGCGTTTTCTTGTCATCCGCGCCTGAAGGTGGATTCTGGGCGGCGACCGTCGGAGTCGGCGCCAGTCCCGGGCCGGCCGCGACGGTCTTTGACCGCACCCCAACTCCCCCAGCCCAGCTGGCCAACGCGCACCCCCGTGTCCCACCCCGAAGTCCCCCCGGCCGGAAATCCCCCCGACGAATCCACCAACGACCAGCCCCTGCGCATCGAGGGTTTCCAAGGCACGCCGGAGGAGATCGAGCAGCAGTGGCTGGAGCAGGTCTACCGGGGCCGCGGCGACCGCATGCCCCAGCTCACCCTGCGGGCCGTGCTGATGGGCACCGCCCTCGGCGGCATCCTCTCCCTCACCAACCTCTACATCGGCCTCAAGGCCGGCTGGGGCTTCGGCGTCACGATCACCGCCTGCATCGTGTCCTACGCGGTCTGGTCCGTCTTCCTGCGGCTCGGGCTCGCCAAGACGCCGATGACCATCCTCGAGAACAACTGCATGCAGTCGACCTCGAGCGCCGCCGGCTACTCCACCGGCACCACCCTGGTGTCCGCCTTTGCCGCGTATTTCATGATCAACAACCAGGCGCTCCCGCTGGGGCTCACGCTGGCCTGGGTGTTTTTCCTGGCGGTGCTCGGCGTGACCATGGCGATCCCGATGAAGCGCCAGATGATCAACGTGGAGCAGCTGCGCTTCCCCACCGGCATCGCGACGGCCGAGACGCTGCGCGCGCTCTATTCGAAGGGCCGCCGCGCCGCGCAATCCGCCCGCGCCCTCAGCTACGCGGGGGTCGCCGCCGCGGTCAGCCAGTTCTGGACCGACGGGCTGCGCCTGGTCAGCACGCGGCTCGAGCCCTTCGGCCTCGGCGCGCTGGTGGACCGGTTTGACCAGGTCGTCTTCGGCCCGGCGTGGATCGGCCGCACCGTCACCTTCGTCTGGGACCCCATTTTCATCGCCGCCGGCGCCCTCATGGGCATCCGCGCCGCCGCCAGCATCTTCCTCGGCGGCACGCTGTGCTGGGCGGTGTTTGTCCCCCTGATGCAGGCCCAGGGCGTGATCACCGGGACCGGCTACCGGTCGGTCGTCCAGTGGACCCTGTGGGGCGGCGTGTCCTGCATGGTCGTGTCCGGCCTGCTGGCGTTTTTCATGCAGTGGCGCGCGATCGCCCGGGCCTTTCGCGGCCTGCGCGGGCTCTTCGGCGGCCCGGCGAACGCGGCCAGCGAAATGGACGCGCTCGAGACGCCCCTCTCGTGGTTCTTCATCGGCCAGGCGGTCTCGCTCGTGGCCCTCTGCTGGCTCGCCAAGGTGAGCTTCAACATGCCGATCTGGCAGAGCGTCATCGCCGTCGCCATGTCGTTCTTCCTCGCGCTCGTCGCCTGCCGGGTGACCGGCGAGACCGACACGACGCCGGTCGGCGCCATGGGCAAGGTGACGCAGCTGGTCTTCGGCGCGCTCAACCCGGGCAACATGAACATCAACCTCATGAGCGCGAACATCACCTCGAGCGCCGCCATCTCCTCGGCCGACCTGCTCACCGACCTCAAGAGCGGCTACCTGCTCGGGGCGAACCCGCGCAAGCAGTTCATCGCCCAGTTCTGCGGCATCTTCATCGGCACGGTGGCCACGGTGTTCGCCTTCCGCCTCATGGTGCCCACGGCCAGCGTGCTGGGCTCGGACCAGTTTCCCGCGCCGGCGGCCCAGACCTGGCGCGTCGTCGCCCTCGCGCTGAGCAAGGGCTTCGAGGCGCTGGAGCCGGTCAAGCTCTGGTCCATCGCCCTCGGCGGCCTCACCGGCGCGCTGCTCACCCTCCTCCCGCGGTGGTTCCCGCGCCAGGCCAAGTGGCTGCCCTCCGCCTCCGGCATCGGCCTGTCGTGGACCTTCCACTGGTACTACGGCTTCCTCTTTTTTGTCGGCGCGCTCGCCGCCTGGGGCCTGGAGCGCCGGCGCCCGGCCCAGGCCGAGCTCTACAACTACCCGGTCGCCTCCGGCATCATCGCCGGCGGCTCGCTGATGGGCGTCGCCCTGATTTTCTGGGAAAACGGCCCGGTCGTCTGGCACCAGCTGTTCGGCGGCTGACCGCCGAACCGGGCGGAGGCGGCCGGGCGCTCCGCCGCTGGCCCGCGCGGGTGGCGCGGAGCAGGCGCCCCCGCCTCAGTGCATCTCCACGTCGCAGGCGCCGATGCCGGGACGGTAGAAATTGAACTGCACGTTGGGATGGTCGGCGAGCAGCGACATCGGCACGGCGGTGTCGGGCAGTCGCTGGGAAACCATCAGCGTGGTCAGCCGCTGGCCGAAGGGGTTGTCGTGCATGCCGGCATGCCAGATGGAAACCTTCTCCGCCTGCCAGGTTTCCGCCGGGCCCACCGAGATGGCCTGCGTGGGCACGAGCGAAATGTTGCCCCCGCCCGAGGTGCGGGCGTTCTGCGCGATGGTGAGCGGATGCAGTTCCACCACGCGGGTCTGAAGCTTGCGCCACTCGGCCGGCGAGGGGGGAGCGTTCCGGTATTTGCCCTGGCGCCGCGGCGGGTCGTTGAACGCCCAGTGCTTCACGTCGCCCTGCCCGCCCTGCATCACCGCGCAGCGCACGCCCGTCGCCCAGCTCCGGCGGTACGCCGCCGTGTCCGCCTTCGGGAAATGCAGCTGGCTGTCCGGCATCACCAGCTCCGGGCGGATGCGGTTGAAACACAGCTCCCGGTCGGCCCGCTCGAAGGACAGCGGGTGCGTCGGGCGCGCCTCGCGGCCGTCCATGTACCACTCGTCCATGCCCCAGAAGTGGCCGGAGCGGAGGTTGAGGCCGAGTTCGTTGACGAGGCGCGCCACCAGCGGCAGCTGCTCCGTCGGCCCGATCGGGCCGCAGATGCCGACCGGGTTGTCGGGCGTGGACTGCTGCCAGGCCGTGATGTATTCCAGCGCCTCGGCCAGGTAAAACTCCGCCAGGGTGTCGTACATCACCACCTTGAACCCGGGCCGGGAGAGCTTGGCCATTTTTTCCGGGGTGAGCGCGGCGGCGGCGCGGATGAGGCTGGAGTCGAGCGTGGTGTAATCCCACCAGTCGGGGGCGATGGAGCTGAGTTTGCGGGGCATGGTCGGGGGTGGTTGGTCGGCGGGAGGCGAAAGGTTCAGCCGGCGGGGTCGCGCGTGGCTTCGTCGGCGCGGTTCACCCGGTAGTCCCGGCCCAGCGCCTCGCGCAGCGGGTCGGCGCCCGGGGTCCCGAAGCCCTGCGCGGAATGCCGCCGCCAGCCTTCGGCGTGCTGGAACCGCCGCGACCTCTTCCCCAGCGCCCGCGACTGGTCGTCCATGGCCTGCAGGTAGGAATTCATCCCCTGGCTGGCCGCCAGCCAGTCCTGCTGGCTGCGGTGCGCCGCGAGCGCCCGGAGCTTCGTCGCGTGCACCGCGGTGGTCTGCACATAGGCGCCGGGCGCGACGCGCCGCCGGAGCGGGTCGCACCCGCCGTGCGGCTGGGCGTGGTACACCGTCACGTCGTGGCCGTACGGGCGCCGCGCCGGGACGGTGCGGAAGTTCGGCATGCGGTGCGCGAAGGCCGCCGTCACCGCCAGCCGGCAGGTCGTGCTGTGGTCCTCCATGTAGTCCTGCGGGGAGTGCGTGAGCACGATGCGGGCCCGGGTGGCGCGGACGACGGCGGCGACGCGCCGCAGGGTTTTCACGTCGTAGAGGATCTCGAGGTCGTCGCACCACGGCGGGTGGAAGTGGGCGCCGAGGATCCGCGCGGCGGCCCGGGCCTCCCGCCGCCGCACCCGGCGCGTCGCGGCCGGGCCGAGCTGCGTGCTGCCGCAGTTGCCGGTGGACAGGTGCAGGTAGTGGATTTCCCAGCCGCGCTGCCGGAGCAGCAGCAGCGTGCCGGCGGCGACGAATTCGATGTCGTCCGGGTGCGCAAATACGGCGAGGGCGGAATTCATGGGGGCGGCGGATCCCGCCGCCGGGATCCAAGGGGGAGCCCGGATTGCGCCGGCGGGCGCGCAGTCTGGGCAGGGGGTTGATAGGGCGGCCGGGCGGGGTTGGCAATGCTGCGCACCGGGCCGGCCCGCCGCGCTTTGGACTTGAGCGGGGCCCCGCGCCCTGTCCCGCTCGCACCCCCCGCATGAGCCTCCCCGCCGCCCCCCGCGAAGCGACCCGCCTGGGCGAACTGAGCCCGCAGCAATGGAAGACCGGGGCCGCCGCCTGGCTCGGCTGGCTGTTCGACGGGCTCGAGCTGCACCTCTACACCCTGATCGCGCTGCCGCTGGTGGTGCAGCTGCTCGGGGTGGCGAGCAGCGCCGACCCGGCGGTGAAGGAAAAAAGCGCGTACATCCAGGCGGCCTTCCTCGTGGGCTGGGCGCTGGGCGGCGCGTTCTTCGGCCGGCTCGGCGACCGGATCGGCCGCAGCCACGCGCTGGCCCTGACCGTGCTCACCTACGCGGTGTGCACCGGCCTGTGCGCGTTCGCCCAGACGTGGTGGCAGCTGATGCTCTTCCGTTTCGTGGCCGCGCTCGGCATCGGCGGCGAGTGGGCCGTCGGCGCCTCC
>CAIKTR010000100.1 GCA_903830425.1 uncultured Opitutia bacterium | reverse complement strand
GCGGCCGAGAGGGCGGCGAGTTCGTCCGGCGCCGCAAGGAGCCGGGCGATGGCCGGGGCGAGCGAGTCGGCCGCGACGCTGTCGAGGGCGAGGCAGCCCCCCTGGCGCGTGTGTTCGCCCAAGGCGCCGCGCGCGGAGCAGATGCAGGGCCGGCCATGGGCCAGGCTCTCGATCACCGGCAGGCCGAAGCCCTCGGCCAGCGAGGGATAAACGGTGAACGCGCAGCCGGCATAGGCCGCCGCCACCGCGTCATCGGTCAGGGGCCCGTCGTAGCGCAGGGGACGCCCGGCCGCCTGCAGCTCCCGGACCCGCACCAGCGCCGCGCGTCCCGTCTGGGCCTGCGCCGAACCGGCGAGCCGCAGCTCGAACCGCATCCCGCGCGCCCAGAGCTGTTCGCAGGCCTCCAGCAGGGCCAGGTGATTCTTGCGCCCCTCCAGCGTGCCGACGGTCAGGACGACCGGCCCCGCCTGGCCGGGCGCGGTCGTGGCGGTGGCGGCCAAGACCGGATCGACGCCGAGCGGGAGCGCGAGAACGGGCGGCGTCTGGGTGGCGCCCAGCCAGCGCCAGTAGTCGAGGAGGGACTCGCGCGAGTCGGCGGAGACTGCCGCGATCCCGTCGAACTGCAGGAGCTCGCGCAGGTAGGCGGGAAAGCGGGCCACGGTGCCGGCGGGCGTGAGTTCGGGAAAGCGCAGGGCGATCGCGTCGTGAAAAATCGCCACGCGGGGAAACACGTCGGGCAACTGGGCACCGACCGCCGGGGAGAAGATCTCGGCAGTGAGGAAGCCCGCGCCGGCTTCCGTCGGGAGCGCGCGACCGGGGCGACCGGTGAGCCGCCGCCAGCGACCGCGCATCCGGGCGGTCCAGGGCCAGCGGGCCCCGCGCTTTTCGGACACGGCGCCGGCGGCGAGGTTGTCGTGCTCCCAGGACTCCAGCGGACGCCACGTTCCCTGGTACGGGTCGTGGGTGACGGCGACCGCCTCCGGGGCGAGTTCCCGCTGCAGGGCCCGCGCCACGCGCTGGATCCCGGTGCGGGCCCGCGTGTGGCTGGTATGGGTCAGGTCAAGGAGCAGGGCGGGCATGGGGTGAGCCATGGTTCTGCCATGACCGCCCGGGCGGCATAAAGCGCAAACGCTCGCCCCGGCGCCGCCCCGGCCGCGGCCTCACCCGGGACCCGGGCCGTCCGGACCGGATTCGTCCAGGCGCCAGATGGTGATGTTGCCGGCCTCGCCGACCGCGGTCCACGCACCGCCGAGCCGTGCCTGCAGCAGTGGTTTTTCGAAGGGAAAGAGCGGCGCGTAGAGCGGCCGGTGCTGCCGGGCGGCGGCGCGCCGCAGCCGGGCGAAGTCGGCGGGAGAAATCTGGTCCCAGCGCACAAGGGGCTGCGTGTTGTAGAAGGTGACGGTGCCGCTGAGCTGCATCGTGAGCAGGATGGCGTTGGACGGGACGTGGGCGGCCAGCCAGTGGGCGGTGACCCAATAGTTGCGTTCGCCGCTGCGGATGTCGGTCACATGGAGTTCGCTGGCCAGGCTGAGCTGACCGGCGAGCCCGGCCACCGCCACCACGGCCGGGGCCAGCCGGCGGACGGCGTCCGGCAGGACCTGGGCCGCCCGCTGGGCGGTGAGCAGGGCCGCGAAAATGATGGCGGGAAACGCCGGCAGCAGGAAACGCAGGTAGCCCCAGCTTTCCCCGGCGCAGAAGTAGGAGGTGTAGAACGCCACGAACACGGCCACCCAGAGGGTCAGCAGCCAGGCGATCCGCGGCTGGCGCCGAAACAGCCAGGGCAGGCCCAGCAGCGCCAGCGCGACCACCGGCCAGGTGAGCACGCGCGGGATCCACGCGGCGAAGTACCGGAGGTTGCCTGCGACGAATTCCCGGCCGAAGGCCGCCCAGATGTCCGCCCCGTAGCCGGACTGGAGGCCGCTGCCGTACAGGTGAAAATTGTACCAGCCGAGCCCGCCGGCCGCGGGCAGGCCGGCGAGGATGAACGCTCCCAGGGCGCGGCGGTTCCCGCCCAGCGCCACGGCGAGCGGCAGGGCGAACAGGAGGTTGGTCGGGCGCACCAGCACGGCGACGGCGAACGCGGCCCCGGCGAACGCGGCCCACGGCCACCGGTCGCGGGCCTGCAGGGCCCCGTAAAGCGCGGCGAGCAGCCAGGTGGTCGCCACGCAGTCGCTGAGCGGCTGCAGCGCGTGGAAGACCCAGATGGGGCACGCCCAGAGCAGGGCCACCCCGGTGAGCGTCCAGCCCCGGTCCAGGCCCAGTCGCCGGCCCAGGGCGTAGAGCAGAAGCCCCGCGGCGAGGACGTTGAGGGCATTGACCACGCGGGCGGTCTTCTCGAGGCCGACCACAACCGCGGCCAGTGCATAGTGGAGCGGGAGGCCTATCGGGTAGCTCGGCACCATGACCGGCTGGCCCGGCCGCACGACATAGCCGAGCGGCTGGTGGTAGAAATAATTCCACTCCGGCGGCTGCAGACCCGGCACCGTGCGGACGGCTTCCGTGAGCTGGCCCCGGAGGAGGAGGCGGGCGCTGTTGAGGTAGCCCGACGAGTCGCTGCCCGCGGCGTAGGGTGCGCCGGCCTGGTAGATCCACCCGGCGTACACGAGGGCCGCCAGCGCGAGGACGAGCCCGGCCCAGATCGGACGGGACGAGGCCGGGGGGTGGGGTGGGGCGGGGGGAGATTCCATTCTTGCGTCGAACCGAGGGAGCGAGAGCCTTTTTTGCTTTCGTGGCCACTCTCAGATTTTTATTTCAACGCTACTCGGGCCAGTCGATCAAGCTGGCTTATGGCCTGACGGTGGCCGTCTTCCTCTGGATATGCGCCCAGTTCTACCTGCCGGGCAAGGGCTTCACCTACCTCGTCATCTTCGGCGGCAAGGAGAACGCGCGCTACATCCCGCAGTTGCGGGGGGTCAATCACCACGAGCTGGAAAACTCCTCCGGCTACGACGGGGCCTATTACGCGCAGATCGCGATGCAGCCCAATCTGTCCGACCCGGGGATCCGGCAGGGGGTGGACAATCTGGCCTATCGGGCGCGCCGCATCCTGCTCTGCTGGACGGCCTACGGGTTGGCTCTGGGCGACCCGGTCCGGGCGCTGCATATCTTCTCAGTGCAGAACATCGCCTGCTGGCTGCTGCTGGCCGCGCTGCTCCTGCGCTGGTTTCCGCCGATCAACTGGGAGAATTACCTCCGGTGGGGCGCCGTGCTGTTTTCCTACGGGATGTGCTTCAGCCTGCGCGGGTCGCTGATGGACGGGCCGAGCCTCCTGCTGATCGCGGCCGGCGTGGCCCTGGCGGAAGCCGGGCGGCCGTGGTGGTCCGCCGCGGTGCTGGGCCTCGCGGGCCTGGCCAAGGAAACCAACATCCTGGCCGGCGTGGCGCTGGCCAGGCCCGGCCGCCCCAGCGTGCGCGGCGGACTCGCCCTCGCGGCGCGCGGGGCGATCGTGCTCCTGCCGATCGTGCTGTGGATCGTGGTCCTCCGCTGCTGGCTGGGGCCGAGCGACGACCTCGGCATCCGCAATTTCACGCTGCCCCTGGCCTCCTACTGGATCAAGTGGCGGGACACGCTCGCGGACCTGATCGCCGAAGGGCCGAACTCGGTTGCGCGTTCCAGCCTCCTGAGCCTCGTGTCCCTCACGGTCCAGTTCTTCTTCTTCGCCCTCCGCCGGCGCTGGGACGACCCGTGGTGGCGCGTGGCCGCGGTGTTCTCGGTCATGATGATCTTCCTGGGGGAAGCGGTGTGGGAGGGGTATCCCGGGGCGGCCTCGCGCGTGCTCCTGCCGATGACGCTGGCCTTCAACGTGCTCGTGCCGCGCGGGCGGCGCTGGTGGCTGGTGCTGCTGCTCGGCAACCTCACGGTGTGGGCCGCGCCGGACATGCTCCGCGCCCCGGGCCGGGAGAGCTACCAGGTCGAGGGAGACTCCGACCTGCGCATGGTGCCGGCGACGGGCCGGATCGTGGAGGCGGTCTTTGACGCCAAGTGGCACCCGCCGGAGCGCTCGCGGCTGGAGTACTGGCGCTGGAGCAGCGGGTCGTCGACGGTGCTGCTCCGCAATCCCCATCCCTTTCCCCTGCTGGTGACGGTCTCGTTCGGCCTGCGCGCGAGGGATGCGCGGACGGTCGGGCTCTGGCAGGGCGACTACGCGCGCTGGGAGCGGAAGCTGGCCCCCGGGGAACTGCGGGAGATCAAGGTGCGCCACATGCGGCTCGACCCCGGCGACACGCTGTGGCGGTTCGAGACGGACAAGCCGGGCATCTTTCCCGAAAGCGACGACCGCCGGCGCCTGGCGTTCAGCCTGCGCGACCTCAAGATCCAGATCCTCGGCAAGGCGGATGTGATCCCGGTGCGCTAGCGCCGGGCGTGCCTCCCGCGTCATGGCCTTCAGCCTCCACTCCCTCCTCCGCTGGCTGCCGCCGTACCGGGCGCTCGAGCAGGAGCACCGGCGCGGGCGCGCGGCCCTGGCGGCGGCGGAACGCCAGCTCGCCGCCTGGTCGCGGTTCTTTCCGCCCGGGCATTGCTACTCGCCGCTCCCTTCCGACGAGGAAATCGCACGGGCGTTTGCCCGCGGCGGCTTCGGCCCGCCGTTTCCCGGGGTGGACCTGAACGAGGCGGGGCAGCAGGCCCGGCTGGAGCGCTTCGCCGCCTTCCACGCGGAACAGCCGTTCCCGGAGGAGCCCACGCCCGGGCGGCGCTTCCACCTGAACAACAATTCGTATGCGCACTACGACGCGATCATGCTCTACTCGATGCTGCGGGAAGCGCAGCCGCGGCGGGTGATCGAGATCGGCTCGGGCTTCAGCTCCGCGGCGATGCTCGATGCGGACGAGCACGCGCTGGGCGGGCGCATCCACTTCACCTTCATCGACCCGGATCCGTCGCGCCTGCGCCCGCTGCTCGGCCCGGGCGATCTGGCGCGGTGCACGCTTATCGCGCGCTGCGTGCAGGACGTGCCGCTGGCGACCTTCCAGGCGCTGGAGGAAAACGACGTGCTCTTCATCGACTCGTCGCACGTGAGCAAGATCGGCAGCGACGTGAACTGGATCTTCTTCCAGCTCCTGCCGGTGCTCGCCCCCGGCGTGCTGATCCACTTCCACGACATCACGGGCATCCTCGAGTACCCGCAGGCCTGGATCGAGGGGGGCCGGGCGTGGAACGAGCAGTACCTGCTGCGGGCGTTCCTCATGCACAACTCGGCCTACCGGATCGAGCTCTTCACCAGCTGGCTGCTGAACACGCGCCCGGCCTGGTTCGCGGCGCACCTGCCCCAGTGCCGGCCCGACGGCGGCGGCCAGCTGTGGCTGCGCAAGCTGGCGCGGTAGCGCCGGCCCCGCTCAGAACGCCGCGATCGCCTCCAGCCGGCGGCGGTAGCGGGCCCCGATCACCTCCGGCGAAAACTGCGTCGCGATCGTCGTCCGCGCCGCCGCGCCCAGCGTCGCGCCGAGGGCGCGGTCCGCGGCGAGCCGGCGCAGCCAGTCGGCCGCGTGCCCGACATCCGGCTCGGCCCACACCTGGCCCTTGCTGTAGGGCCCGTGGCTCCGCGCCAGCGTCGTCAGCGTGTAGTCCACCGGGCAGCCGTTGCCGGCGTGGACGAACTCGGCGGTGGCGGACCAGTTGGTCGAGAGGACGGGCTTGCCGAGCGCCATGCACTCCGCCACCGCGAGGCCGAAGCCCTCCGAGCGGTGCAGGGACACGAAGCAGTCGCAGGCCGACTCGAGCAGGTAGACGTCCGCGCGGGAGAGCGTCTCGCTGAGCAGGATCGCGCCGGGCAGGTCGCGCAGCGCGTCCTGCAGGGCGGCGAAGTCGGCGGCGTTACCCGCGGCGTTCTGGACCTTGACGACCAGCACGGCGCCGTGCGCCCCCAGGCCGGACTGGCGGAACGCCGCGATCGCGGCGCGCGGATTCTTCCGCTCGGAGTAGGAGTTCAGGTCGTAGAGGCAGAGGCAGACAAAGGCGCCCGCCGGCAGCCCGAAGCGCGCCCGGGCGTCGCCGCCCGGCGGCGCAAACGCGATGGCGTGGGGCATGGTGAGGACCGGCACCGGAGACTTGGCGGCGATGGCGGTGCGCACGAACTCGCTCGGGCACCAGACCTCGTCGAAAAACGCGAACTGCGGCAGCCAGGCGTCGGGGAACTCGGGCAATTCCCAGGCCCAGTAGGCGATGGTGTGCTTGCCCGCGCGAAACGCCCTGCCGTGGTAATGGTCGAGATCGGGCGACGCGGGCGGGTCGAGGTGGACGATGTTGACCGGGTGGGGGTTCGCGTCCTGCAGGCGGGCCGCGTAGGTCTGGTCGCCGAGCCGGTTCTTGCAGGGGAGCTTGAGCGATACGAGGGCCGCGGGAATGCCGGCGGCATCGGCGGCGCGGACCATGCAGCGGGCGGACTCGCCGACGCCGAGGTCGGCGGTGAGGAAGCCCGCGAGGTTGATCCCGAGCCGGGTGTGCCGGCGCAGGAACGCCGCCGAGCAGGGCGCGAGGCGGACGGAGAAGTCGAAGATGATCTCGCCCTCGGCGGTGGACAGGGTGGTGATGCGCAGCTGCCGGTTCCGCGCCTGGGCGCGGAAGCGCTGGAGCGGCCCGAGCCCGGTCACGCGTCCGAGCCAGGCGAGAGCGTTGGTCCGGCCGACGCCCTCGAGGTGCAGGGTAAGGCGGGGGCTGTGCGCCGGATTGGACGGCAGGGGGAGGCGCAGTTCAAACGGACCGGGGGCGGGCGACCGCAGTTCCGCCGCCCAGGCGCCATTGACCCGGCAGGTGAGCCCCACCGCGGCTCCGTCCCCGGCACCGGGGTCGGGGCGAAACTCGCCGCGCAGGATCACGACCGGCAGGTCGGCGCACGGCGGCAGGCGGAGCGTGGCCTCCTCCCGGATCCAGGCGGAATCGGCCGCCGACTCGTCGAAGTACAGGCCGGCGTAATGCGGCCGGTGTCCGGCGGACGGGGTGCCGGTGAAAGTGGAGCGGGCGGGGCGCATGCAGCTGGCGGAGAGCGAAAGCCGCCTCGTTTGCCTTGGCAAAGCTTTATCCGGCCGATGGAATGCCGGCGCATGGAACCCGCTGAATACCGCAAGATGGCCGGGGTCGAGGACGCCATGTGGTATTACCGGGCGCTGCACGCGCACCTGCGGCGCGAACTGGCGGCCCGGCTCGGCGGCCAGGCCGCCCGGGTGCTGGACGCCGGCTGCGGCTCGGGCGGCCTGATCCGGCGGCTCGCCGCCGCGGAGCCGGCCTGGCACTGGACCGGGGTCGACGTGTCGCCGCTCGCCTGCGAGCTGGCGCGGAGCCGCTGCCCGGCGGACATCCGCGAGGCCTCGGTGACGGCGCTGCCGTTTCCGGACGCGACCTTTGATGCGGTGGTGTCGGCCGACGTGCTCTACCACGTCGAGGACGACAGGGCCGCGCTGCGGGAGTTGCGGCGGGTGCTGCGGCCGGGCGGGATCGTGGTCCTCAACGTCCCGGCGCATCGCTGGCTCTGGTCGTATCACGACGTGGCGACGCATGCGTGTCGGCGGTACACGCGGGGCGAGCTGCTCGGCAAGCTGCAGGCGGCGGGTTTCGTCGGTGCCCGGGCCACGCATTGGAACGCGCTGCTGCTGCCGCTGCTGGTCGTGCGCCGCAAGCTCCTGCCGGCGCCGCGGGGCGGGAGCGACGTCGGGCTTTTCCCGGCCCCGGTCGAGGCCGGCTGCCGCGCGGCGATGGCATTGGAGCGGGCGTGGCTCGGCCGGGTGGGGCGCCTGCCGTTTGGCAGCTCCCTGCTGGCGGTCGGCCGCGCCTAGGCTGGAGCCCGCGGGCCGCCGGGCAGAATCGGCTTTGATTTTCCGGGGCTGAAACCCAGAGTGGCGCCCCATGGTTTTCTTCTTGGCCGCTTTTGGACTCCTCCTGCACCTCCTGGTGTGGGGGGCGGGCGCGGCCCTGCTGCTGACGCCCCGGGCCTGGCGGAACGCATGGCCGATTTTCTGCGCGCCCATGGGCCTGGCGCTGCAGTCCGCCGTCGTCTGGGCCGGGGCCTACTCCAACCTGGCGGGCACCGCGGTCTACGCCCGCGGGACGGAGCTCATTCCCCTGCTCCTGCTCGCCCTCGCCGTGGGGCGGGTCGGGGCCGGCCGGGTGGCCGCGGTGCTGACGCGCTATTGGGCGCTGGGCCTCGTGATGGCGGTGGACCTTGGCCTGCTGGTGCTGCCGCTGGCCCGGGCCTCGCGCACGCTCACCACCTCGTCGCTCGGCAGCTGTGATGCGGCGGACTACGCGGCGGGGGCGCGGGTGCTGCAGGAATTTTCCCGGAATGAGCGGGGCGGGTTCATCGGCCTGACCGAGGTGGTGCGGGTGGCGTCGGTGGACAACTTCTATGATTTTTGGCTGCGACTGAACCATTTCACGCCCTCGGCCCTGATTGCGTTCAATGGCGCGGTGTTTGGCTGGCAGCCCCATGAGATCACCGGGCTGATGACGATCCTGCTGCTGGTGGCGACGCTGCCGGCGGTTTATTGGCTGGCCCGGACGGTGCTGCGCGCCTCCGCGCGGACCAGCCTGTGGCTCGCGGCGATCTACGGCCTGAACCCGGTCACCTGGTATGCGGTGGCGCACGTGGCGATGGGCCAGCTGCTGGCCGCGCCGGCCCTGGCGTTTTTGACCTGGGCGGGGGTGGCGCTGTGGCGCGGCCGGCTGACGTGGCGGCGCGGCTGGGCGCTGGGCGGCGTGCTGGCGATGGCCTACTGGCTCGTGCTGGGCGGCTATAATTTCATCGTGCTGGTCGGTCTGGTGCCGGCGCTCACCTATGCCGGCGGCGAGGCCCTGCGCACCGGCCGGTGGCGGAAGTTTGGCCAGTGGCTCGTGCTCATGCTCGTGCCGCTCGGGGTCTGCGGCCTGGTTTTCACCCAGCGCACGCTCGGGCTGGTGGAGCGTTTCCAGCTCTTCGGCCAGTATGACTTCGGCTGGACCATCCCGGTCATGTCGCCGGAGGGCTGGCTCGGCGCCGTGGCCGGCACCGAACTGGGGCCGCTCGCGCTGGGCCTGCGGCTGCCGCTGCTCGCCCTGCTGCTGGCCGGCCTCCTGCTCGCGTGGCGGCGCGACCGCCAAGAGGGGCGGCGGGAGGGATGGTGGGCCCTGGCGATGATGCTGCCGGTGATCGCGGGCTACGCTTATCTGGAACTCCGCGGCGCCCTGCTGGGCACCCATGCGAGCTACGACGCCTACAAGCTGCTGGCGGTGTTTTTCCCCGGGCTGCTCTGCGGGCTGTGCGTCTGGACCTCCCTGGCCCGCAGCCGGCAGCCCTGGCAACGGTGGGCGGCGCGGCTCGGCGTCGTGGGCATCACCGCCGCCAACCTCGTGCTGGCCGATCAATTTTCCACCCGCCTGCGCCGCCCGCCCCTGCAGGTGGACGCGGACCTGGTGGCACTGCAGCGGATCGAGACCCTGCCCGACGTCGCCTCGATCAACCTGCAGGTCGCGGATTTTTGGTCCCGGCTGTGGGCGAATGCCTTCCTGCTCCGCAAGCCCCAGTACTTCCCGACGCACACCTACGAGGGGCGGCTCAACACCGCGCTGAAGGGCGACTGGGATTTGACGAGCGGGGTGCTCGCGGTCGTGACCCCGGCGGAAGCCGGCTCGGTCCGGATCGGGCGGAGCTTCCGCCTCCTGAACCGCCATAGCCCGTATTTTCTGCGCGTGCAACTGGGCGAGGGCTGGCATCCGGAGGAGCACCTCGTCCGGGAGTCGCAGCGGTGGCACTGGTCCAAGGGTGAGGCCACGCTCCGGGTGGAGAATCCGCAGGCCACGCTCCGGACGGTCACGCTGCGCCTGCTGGCCCGCAGCCTGCAGCTGCGGGACCTGCAGGTCTGGCAGGGCGGGGCCTGCCGCGGGGTGGTCGCCGTGGGCACCGCGCTGGCGGACTCGGTCGTGGCGGGCGTGGTCCTGCCGCCGGGTGAGACGGTCCTGACGCTGCGTTCCAGCCAGCCGCCCACCGCCGGGACTGCCGCCGACGCCCGGGCGCTGGGTTTCGCGGTCTACCGGCTCGAGCTGGAGGTCCAGCCCCTCCCCGCGCCGCCGGCCCGCTAGTTTTTCGGCATCGCCTCACCGCCGGCATCGGTTTCTATCGCACCACCGGATGACCACCGCCCCGTCTTTCCAGAAAACCTATGCCCGCCGGCGGGTCCTGATCACCGGCGGACTGGGCTTCATCGGCTCCAATCTCGCCCGCCGGCTGGTGGCGCTCGGGGCGCGGGTGACGATCGTCGACAGCCTCATCCCCGAGTACGGCGGCAACCGCCGCAATCTGGCGGGCCTGGCGGGCCGGGTGCGGGTGCATGTCGCCGACGTCCGCGACTGGCCCCGGCTGCCGCGGCTCGTGCAGGGGCAGGATTTCATTTTCAACCTGGCGGGGCAGACGAGCCACATGGACTCGATGACGGATCCGCAGACGGACCTCGACATCAACGGCCGGGCGCAGCTGGCGATCCTCGAGGCCTGCCGCGTGCACAATCCCACGCTCCGCATCGTCTTTGCCAGCACGCGCCAGGTCTACGGCCGGCCGGACTACCTGCCGGTTGACGAGCGCCACCCGCTGCGGCCGGTGGACGTGAACGGGATCAACAAGATCGCGGGCGAGTCGTTCCACCTGCTCTATTCCCGGGTGCATGGGCTGCGGGCGACGGCGCTGCGGCTGACCAACACCCTCGGGCCGGGCATGCGGGTGAAGGACGCGCGGCAGACCTTTGTCGGCGTGTGGATCCGCTGCCTGGTGGAGGGGCGGCCGTTCGAGGTCTGGGGCGGGGAGCAGCGGCGCGATTTCACCTACGTGGACGACGCGGTGGAGGCCTTCCTGCTGGCGGCGGCCCGGCCGGCGGCAGTCGGCGAGGTTTTCAATTTGGGCGGCCCGCCGCCGGTGACGCTGCACCGGCTGGCGGAACTGCTGGTCGAGCTCAACGGCGGGGGCAGCTTTGCGGTGCGGACGTTTCCCGCGGACCGGCAGAAGATCGACATCGGGGATTTTTACGCGGACGACCGCCGCATCGGCCGGAAGCTCGGCTGGCGGCCGCGCACCGACCTGCGCACGATGCTGGCGCGGACGCTGGCGTACTACCGCCGGGAACTGAGGCACTATGTCTAAACCGCTGCTGACGGCCGACCCCCAGGCGGGCTTCCGGGCCCACGCGGACGAAATCCGCGCGGCGATCGACCGCGTGCTGGCGGGCGGCCACTACATTTTGGGGCCCGAGGTGGAGGCCTTTGAGCGGGAGTTCGCCGCGTTTCATGGCGCCGGCGAGGCGGTGGGCGTGGCCAACGGCACCGACGCCCTCGAGCTGGCCCTGCGCGCCGTCGGCGTGGGTGCGGGCGACACCGTGGCGACGGTGGCCAACACCGTCACCGCGACCGTCTCGGCGATCGAGCAGATCGGGGCCCGGCCGGTTTTTGTCGAGATCGAGCCGGACACGATGCTCATGTCCCCGGACGCCCTGGCGGCGGTGCTGGGGGCCGTCCCGGGCCGGGTGAAGGCGGTCGTGCCGGTGCACCTCTACGGCCAGCCGGCGGCGATGCCGGCGATTGTCGAGCTGGCCCATCGGCACGGGGCCAAGGTGGTGGAGGATTGCGCACAATCCCACGGGGCGGCGGTGGCCGGGCGGCCGGCCGGGCGGTGGGGCGATGCGGCGGCCTACAGCTTTTATCCCACCAAGAACCTGGGCGCCCTCGGGGACGGCGGCGCAGTCTTCACGCACGATGCCGCGGTGGCGGAGCGCGTGCGGCGGCTCCGCCAGTACGGCTGGCGGCAGCGGTATGTGAGCGAGATTCCCGGCCGCAACAGCCGGCTCGACGAATTGCAGGCGGCGGTGCTGCGCGTGAAGCTGCGGCACCTCGAGGCCGAGAACGCCGTCCGCCGGTCGCGGGCGGCCCGCTACCTCGCCGGGCTGGCCTCCGCCCCGCTGCGCCTGCCGGCCGTGGCCCCGGCGGCTGCGCCGGTCTGGCACCAGTTTGTCGTGCGCACGGCGCGCCGCGACGCCTTGCGCGAGCACCTCGCCGCGCAGGGGATCCAGTGCGGCGTGCTTTACCCCGTTCCCGTCCACCACCAGCCGGCCTACGCCGATCCGGCGGCGCGGCTGCCCGCGACGGAGCGGGCCTGTGCCGAGGTGCTCTGCCTGCCGGTGCACCCGGCGGTGACCGACCCGGACGTTGACAGGGTATGCGCGGAGATCCTTCGTTGGCTCAAACCATGACCCAGCCCGGCCCGGCGCTCAGCTTCGTGATTCCGCTCTACAACAGCGCGGACACCATCGGTGCGCTGGTGCGCACGATCGAGGGGCTCACGGTGGCCGGCGGCCACGAGATCATTTTGGTGAACGACGGCAGCCGGGATTGGACGGCGGACGTCTGCCGGGGGCTGGTGCGCGACGCGCGGGTGCCGGTGACGTATGTCGAGCACGCGCGCAATTTCGGCGAGCACAACGCGGTGCTCACCGGCTGGCGGCAGGCCCGCGGGGCGCACATTGTGAACCTCGATGATGACGGGCAGAACCCGCCGGCCGAGGCGGTGCGGCTGTGGCAGGAGGCCGTGGCGCGCGGCCACGACGTGGTGTTCGGCCATTATGCCGTGAAGCAGCATGCGTGGTGGCGCAACCTCGGGAGCTGGTTCACCAACCGCATGACCGACTGGGCGCTGGACAAGCCGCCCGGGTTTTATCTTTCGAGCTTCCGCTGCGTGTCGGCCTGGGTGGCGCGCGAGGTGTCGGCCCACACCAGCCCGTTGCCCTACGTGGACGGGCTGATCCTGCAGGTGACGCAGCGCATCAGCTCGATCGAGGTGCGGCACGAGCCGCGGCAGGCCGGGGCGAGCGGGTACACGCTCCGGCGCCTGCTCCGGCTGTGGCTCAGCGCCTGGGTGAATTTTTCCGTGCTGCCGCTGCGGCTGGCGACCGGGCTGGGGCTGGTGATGGCCTTTGCCGGCCTGCTCGGCTTCGGCTGGGTGCTGTGGCTGCGCTTCACGGACCAGGGGCCGACGTTCGGCTGGGGCTCGCTGATGGTGGCGCTCCTCGTGTTTTCCGGCACCCAGCTGGTGATGCTCGGGCTGATCGGCGAATACATCGGGCGGATGTTCATCGCGATCAACCAGCGCCCGCAGTCCGTCGTCCGCGAGGTGCTCACCAGCCGCGACGCCTAGCGCCGACTACGGACCGAGGAGCTGGTCCCAGCGGTCCAATTCGCAGGCGATAGCGGCCTGCATGCCGGCGAGGGCGGCGTCCGGCGGATCGCGGCGCAGGTGCAGGAGGTAGCCGAGGGCCTGGCGGGCCAGCGCGTGGTCGCTGGGGTCGTGCGGGCTGGTCCACTGGCTTTCGAGGTAATGCGCGCTCCAGGAGGACCGGGCGGCGAGCCGGGCGAGTTCGTCGCGCCACCGCCGGGTCAGCCGCCGGCTGTTCTGCTCGTCGCGCAACTTGCGGCCGGGCGACGCGCTGACGTGGTGCCGGACGACGCTGCGCAGGGCGACGGCGCTGACGGCGCCGGCCGCGTGGCTGCGGAGGCAGAGGTCGACATCCTCGCCGCCATTGACGAACCCCTCGTCAAAGCCGCCCAGCCGGGTGAAGAGGTCGCGGCGCACGACGGCGCAGGCCCCGGTCACGGCGTCCGCGGGGCGCCAGGCATCGAGCGGGCGGAAGCGCCGGCCGAGGGGGAGGGAGCGGGTGTGCTCGGGCTTGCCCTGGTGGTTGATGAAGATGCCGGCGTGATCGACGGTGCCGGTGCGGGCGTTGAGCTGGATGTTGCCGACGAGCCCGGCGCGGGGGCCGAGGCGCCGGTGCACGGCGAGGAGGGGCTCGAGCCAGCCGGGGGTCAGCACCAGGTCGTTGTTGAGCAGGGCGAGAAATTCCCCCTGGGCGAGGGCCGCGCCGTGATTGTTGGCCCCGGCGTAGCCGAGGTTGTGCTCGTTCAGGAGAACGCGGAAGGGGCCGGGCGGGGCGGTCAGGCCGTGGAGCCAGTCGCGGGTGCCGTCCGTGCTGCCGTCGTCGACCAGGATGATTTCATGGGTCAGCCCGGCGGGCAGCGAGGACTGCAGGCTCGCCACCATGGCCTGGGTCAGCGGCAGGCAGTTGTAGAGGGGGATGACGAACGAAACCTGCATCGGGGATGGCCACAAACAGGCAGAAAAATTCCCGCGCTCCGACTCTAATCTTGGGCGCGGCCCCGGACGGTCGGACTGCTCCGCGTCGCGTTACACGATCTGGCGGAGGTAGGCGGCGTAGCTCGATTTTCCGAGCCGCGTGATGTTGGCGTCCAGCCCGGCCCGGTCGATCCAGCCCTGGCGGAAGGCGATCTCCTCGAGGCAGGCGATCTTCAGCCCCTGCCGGTTCTCGATCACGTGGACGAACTGGGCGGCCTCGATCAGGGAGTCGTGCGTGCCGGTGTCCAGCCAGGCGGTCCCGCGCCCGAGCAGCTCGACCTGCAGCCGGCCCGCCTCGAGGTAGAGGCGGTTGAGGTCCGTGATCTCCAGTTCGCCGCGCTTGGACGGCTTCAGCTGGCGCGCCAGGGCGACGACCTGCGAGTCGTAAAAATACAGGCCGGGAATGGCGTAGTTCGACTTGGGCTGGACGGGCTTCTCCTCCAGCGAGAGCACGCGGCCGTCCGGGGCGAACTCGACGACGCCGTAGCTCTTGGGGTCGGCCACGTGGTAGCCGAAGATTGTGGCGCCGCTGGTCCGCGCACCGGCGGTCTTGAGGGAGTGGGTCAGCTCGTGCCCGTAAAAAAGATTGTCGCCGAGGATCAGCGCGGAGGGCGAGTCGCCGATGTGGTCGGCCCCGATCAGAAAGGCCTGGGCGAGGCCGTCCGGGCTGGGCTGCTCGGCGTAGGTGAGCGTCAGGCCGAGCTGGGCGCCGTCGCCGAGCAGGCGGCGGAAGAGCGGGAGGTCCTGCGGGGTGGAGATGAGGAGAATCTCGCGGATGCCGGCGAGCATCAGCACCGACAGCGGATAATAGATCATCGGCTTGTCGTAGACCGGCATGAGCTGCTTGCTCACGGCGATGGTCAGGGGATAGAGCCGGGTGCCGGAGCCGCCGGCGAGGATGATGCCTTTGCGGGACATGGGGACGTGGGTTGGGGAGGGGGTTAAGCGGGCCTAAGTCTTAAGCCGCAGTGGCCCGGGGCTGACAACTTAAACCGCGCTGCGCTCAGGCCTTAACGCCGAGCCGCTCGCGGGAGTATTTCTGGGCGGTGATGTCCGCGCACCACGGGCGGTGGGCGAGGTACCAGTCGACGGTCTTCTCGATCCCGGTGTCGAAGTTCTCCCGCGGCTGCCAGCCGAGCTCGCGGCGGAGCTTGCTGCTGTCGATCGCGTAGCGGCGGTCATGGCCGGGGCGGTCGGCGACGTAGGTGATTAGTTTCGCGTAGGGCTGGCCGTCCGCCCGGGGGGCCTTGCGGTCGAGCAGGGCGCAGATGCGCTGCACGATCTCGAGGTTGGGGCGCTCGTTGAGGCCGCCGACGTTGTAGGTCTCGCCGAGGCGGCCGCGGGTGAGGACGAGCCAGATGGCGGTGGCGTGGTCCTCGACGTAGAGCCAGTCCCGGATCTGCTGGCCGTCGCCGTAGACCGGGAGCGGTTTGCCCTCGAGGGCGTTGAGGATCATCAGCGGAATGAGCTTCTCGGGGAAATGATACGGCCCGTAGTTGTTCGAGCAGTTGGTGGTCAGGGTCGGGAAATGGTAGGTGTGCTGGAACGAGCGGACGAGATGGTCGCTCGCGGCCTTCGACGCGGCGTAGGGCGAGTTGGGCTCGTAGGGGCAGTCCTCGTTCCACGGCGCGTCGCCCGCCTTGAGCGTGCCGTACACCTCGTCGGTCGAGACATGCAGGAAGCGAAAGGCGGCCTTCCGCGGCTCGGGCAGGCCGGCCCAGTGGAGCCGGGCGCAGTTGAGGAGGCGCAGGGTGCCGACGACGTTGGTCAGGATGAACGGCTCGGGCGAATCGATGGAGCGGTCGACGTGCGACTCGGCGGCGAAGTTGACCACGGCGTCGATCGCGTGCTCGGC
>CAIKTR010000099.1 GCA_903830425.1 uncultured Opitutia bacterium | reverse complement strand
GGCTGCGCCCCTGGCAGCGCGCCGCTTCCGCCCGCTTGGTCCGGCTGCTGGGCTGGCCGCTCGTCGGCGGCGCCCCGGCGCGGCGGCGGCCGCGCTGGCAGTCGCTCGGCCGGGATCAGCTGGGGGAGATTCGGCTGGTGCGCTTCGGCGTGACCGGCGAGTACGCCGCCTGCGCCTTGCTCCTCCTGCCCGCCGGCGGCCCGCCGGCCCCGCTGGTCATCGCCCAGCACGGCGGCCTCGGGCGGGTCGAGGCGGTCGCGGGCCTGGGCCACGACACGACCAATTACCACGACTTCGTCGCGCGCCTCCGCCGGCGCGGCTGCGCGGTGCTCCTGCCGCAGCTGCCGATGTGGGGGGACCACGCCCAGCCGGCCTGCCACCAGGAGGCGATCGAGCCCCGCCTGCGGCTGCTCGGCGGCTCGTTCCCCGCGCTGCATGCCCTGACGCTGCGCCGCGCCCTGGATGCCGCGCTGGCACTCCCGGGGCTCCGCGGCGCGCCCGTGGGGCTGGCCGGCCTCTCCTACGGCGGCTGCCACGGGCTGTACGCGGCCGCGCTCGATCCGCGCATCCGCGCCCTCCTGACGTCCGGCTTCTTCAACGACCGCCACGCCTACCCGCTGCCGCCCGCGGTGCCCGCCGGCGCCGCAGCCGCGCTGCTCGACGCCGAGCTGGGCGCCCTGGTCTGCCCGCGGCCGCTCTGGATCGAGGTGGCCGACCGCGACGAGCTGTTCTCCCCGGCCGGCGCCCGCCGGGAGGCCGCCAAGCTGCGCCGCCTCTACCGCGCGGCCGGCCACCCCGGCCACTTTCGCTTCACGGTGTTTTCCGGCCGGCATGAGTTCAACCGCTCCGACGCCGGCCTGGACTTCCTCGTGCACGCGCTCGGCGCCCCCCGCTCCCGCTGAGCCCGGCCGGGAAAAACCTTCCTTTCATGAAATCGCACGCCGTCGTCTTCACCGGTCCCAACCAGGTCTCCTACCAGGAGATCAGCTGTCCCGAGCCGGGCCCGGAGGACCTGGTGGTCGAGCTCCACCACTCCTGGATCAGCAACGGCACCGAGGGCTCGTTCCTGCGCGGCGAGCGGCTGTCCGGCGACGTGGCGTGGCGCCCCGGCGACCCCGCCCCGTTCCCGATGGTGGCCGGCTACCAGAAGGTCGGGCGCGTCACCCAGGTGGGCCGCGCGGTGGCGGGCTTCAGCGTGGGCGACTGGGTCTTCGCCTCCATGAGCAAGGTCCAGGGCATGTTCGACAACCAGTTCGCGGGCCATGTCTCGCCCTCGGTTTGTGACCACCGGGCGGTCCAGCGGCTGCCCGCCGGCGCCGACCCGCTGGCGTTTGCCGGGCTCGTCCTCACCCAGGTGGGCTTCAACTGCGGCTCCCGCTCGCCGATCACGCCCGGCCAGGTGGCGGTGGTCGTCGGCGACGGCCTGGTCGGCCAGTGGGCGGGGCAGACCCTCGCCCGCCGCGGCGCGCAGGTCGTGCTGGTCGGGCGGCACCCCGCGCGCCTGGCCCGGTTCGACCGGCACGGCGCGACGCTGCTCAGCCGCGCGGGGACGGGCGCGGCGGAGCTGGCGGCCCGCAAGCTCGGCCCGATCCAGGTCCTGGTGGAAACCGCGGGCGACGCCGCCGGGCTGGCGCAGTACCTGCCGCAGATGGCGCGCGGCGGGCACATGGTGATCGCCGGGTTTTACCGGCCGGCCGGCGAGGTGAACCTCCAGACCAGCCTCCAGGCCTTCCGCAATTCCGAGCTGTCGTTCGACCTCGTCTCGGGGGCGACCCGCGCCCGCCTGGAGGAGACGCTGCAATGGGTGGCCGACGGCCGGCTCGACACCCTCGGGTGCCTGACGCACCGTTTCCCGGTCGAGGCGGCGGCGCAGGCGTGGCAGCTCATCCAAACCAAGGCGGAGCCCGTGCTGGGCGTCGTGCTCGACTGGCCCGCCGCCCGCCCCCACTCCTGAGACCCGACCCATGACCCTTCCCACGCAGATGAAGCGCCTCCAGATCGCGGCCCCCGGCCGGGCGGAGTGGCTCGACGCCCCCGTGCCGGAGCCCGCCGCCGGCGAGGTGCTGGTCCGCGTGCTCGGCGTGTCCACCTGCCCGCACTGGGACCTGCACATCTTCGACGGCCAGCCGATGTTCCCCGGGATGAAGCTGACCTACCCCTACCTGCCCGGCCAGCCCGGGCACGAGGCGATGGGCGACGTGGTCGCGCTCGGGCCCGGGGTGACGAGGCTCCGGGTGGGCGACCGGGTGGTGGCGTGGCGCGACACCGGCCAGCCGCGCCCGGGGTTCTACGCCCAGTTCAACACGTTCGCGGAGGACGACCTGCTCACGGCCCCGGCCGCGCTGGCCCCCGCCGAGCTGGCCTCGCTCGAGCTGGCCATGTGCGTCGAGGTTTCGTTCCAGCAGTTGGCCGCCCTCGGCGGCCGGCTCGGGCGCCTCGGCCTGAGCGGGCTCGGCCCGGCGGGCCTGGTCGCCGTGCAGCTCGCCCGGGCGCACGGCGCCACGGAGGTCGTGGCGCTCGACCCGGTGGCGGCGCGGCGCGAGCTGGCGCTGACCCTCGGGGCGCACCAGGCGCTGGCGCCGGACGCTTCCGCCTGGCGGCCCTCGCGGCGGGACCACGCCCTGGACGACGCCATCGACCTCACCGGGGTGCCCGCCTCGATCGAGTTCCTGATGGATCGCACCCGGCGGTGCGTGACGCTGTTTGGCGTGCTGCGCGAGGAGGTGCGCTTCGGGTCCGGGCACCTGTTCGGCCCCGGCCTGATCCTGAGCGGCTACGGCAACCACAACCGCGCCGCCGCGGAGACCGCCCTGCGCCTGATCGTCGCGGGCCACCTGAAACTCGCGCCGCTGATCACGCACACGCTGCCCTTCACGCGCTACGCGGAGGCGGTCGAGCTGCTGCGCCAGAAGCGGGCGATCAAGATCCTGTTCGACCCCTGGGCCTGAGGGGCGGCGGCCACCCGGCGCGCCGCCATCAGCGGGGGTTATCCGCGGCCGTGGTCCGCCTCCATCCGTCGGCCGCCGGCAAATTCAAGCGCGCTTTCTGCCGAAAAATCGGGCTGACTGCCGTGACCCTCACCGCCGCGGCGGTTTTCCCGTTCGTCGCGGCCCACCACCCCCCGACCCGCATGACCTCCCGAGAACGCGTGCTCACGACGCTCGCCTGCCAGCAGGCGGACCGCGTCCCCATCGATTATTTCGCCAACGAGGACATTGACCGCCGGCTGAAGGCGCATTTCCGGCTGGCGCCGGACGACGGCGAGGGGCTGATGCAGGCCCTGCAGGTGGACTTCCGCGGGGTGAGCGCGCCGTACATCGGCCCCAAGCTCCATGCGGACATTCCGGAACGCGGCGTCACCGTGGACAACTGGGGCATCCACCGCCTGTGGATCGAGCACGCCTCGGGCGGGTACTGGGACTTCTGCGACTTCCCGCTGCAGGAGGCGACCGAGGAGCAGGTCGCGGCCTGGCCCCTGCCGTCGCCGGACGACTTCGACTACGCGGCGGTGCGCGCGCAGTGCCAGCAGTACGCGGGTTACGCCGTGTTCGCCGGCAACGCGGGCCTGCCCGATGTGATCAACGGCAACGGCATGCTCCGGACGATGGAGCAGACGCTGGTCGACCTGCTGACGGACGATCCGGCCGGGCTGCTCCTGACCCGCCGCCGGTTCGAGCTCCAGTACGAGATCCTGCGCCGGACGCTCGAGGCCGCGCGCGGCGCCATCGACTTTGTCTGGATGGGCGAGGACCTGGGCACGCAGATCGGCCCGACGATCAGCCCCGAACTGTACCGCCGGCAGCTGCGGCCGCTGCACCAGCAGATCGTCGACCTGGCGCGCGCCCACCGCCTGCCCACCATGATCCACTGCTGCGGCTCCAGCAGCTGGGCGTTCGAGGACTTCATCGCCGTCGGCATCAAGGCGGTCGACACGCTGCAGCCCGAGGCGGTCAACATGTCCCCGGCCTACCTGAAGGCGCACTTCGGCGGCCGGCTGGCGTTCCACGGCTGCATCAGCACCGCCGGCCCCGTGGCCTACGGCACGGTGGCGGAGACGGTCGCGGACTGCCGGCAGAAGCTGGAGACCATGATGCCGGGCGGCGGCTACTGCTTCTCGCCGACCCACCAGCTGCAGGACAACTCCCCGACGGAAAACGTCGTGGCGATGTACGCCACGGCGCGCGAGTACGGCCGGTACTGACCGGCTCAGGCCCCGTCGTTGCCGATGGAGGCGACGGCGCAGGAGCTCAGGGCCTCCTCGGCCAGGGCGATCTCCTCGGCGGTCACCGGCTGCCGGCTGACCACGGAAAGCCCGCTGTCCGCCAGCCGGGTGAACAGCTCCGGCGCCATGACGCGGCACTGGTCGCAGTCAATGCAGCTCGCATCGACGTAATACTTGCCCGGGGCATTCTCTGGAATTCGTTCGCTGGTGGTAGCCATGCCCCATGCTAGCCTTTCCCCGGGCCCGTCGCTCCGCATGGGTTGGGTTTTCCTGCGCACATCTTGGAACTGCGGCTGTTCGCCCCCCCGGCCGCCGGGGCGCCGCCGGCTAGGCCTCGAGCGGGTCGCTCCGGAACCGCTCGCTCAGGTCGACAAACGCCGCCTGGGCCTTCAGCCAGCGGGCCTCCTGCCGGATCTCAGCCATCGACGAGGCGAGGTTGTTGCAGACCAAATAGCTCGACGCGCCGAGCCGGATCAGGGCGTCATGGCGCGACCCGTCGCCGGCGGACGTGAATTCGAAGTCCCCGATGCCGAGATTGCGTCCGGCCAGCTGCGCCAGCAGCGGCTCGACCTCGGCCGGCAGCTTTTGCCGGAACTGCTCCAGCCGCGGCCCCGCGTAGGCCAGGACCCCGCCGTGCCGGGCGGCGGGCGTCAGGATCACCCACTCGTCAAACACGGGCTTCGTATAGAGCACCCGCATGCGCTCCATGGCGGCGGCGATGTGCTGGCGGGCGGCGGAAAGGTTCATGCGGGGAGGGAAAAGAATCCCCGGCCCGTGGCAAGCCGCGGCCGCGGTGCGCTCAGCGCGGGAACAGCCGGTCGAGGGCGCTGAGCTGCTTGAGCGGCGCGGATTTCTTCTCCCGCACCGGCGCCACGACGATGGGCTTGGCCGCCGCCGCCGGCTCCGCCCGGCACGGCGCGCCGCCCGCCGCCGCCGCGGCAAACGCCCGGTCGAGCTTCACCGCCGACACCGGCTCCGCCGTGCCGAGCTCCTGTGCAAAGAGGCTCACCCGGAACTCCTCCACCAGCCAGCGCAGGGCCGGGGCGGGCTCCTCCCCGCCGGCCGGCTCGAGCCGCGCCAGCGCCGCCAGATACGGCGCCAGCTGGGCCAGGCGCTCGGCGTCCTTCCCCGGATGCTGCCGCCAGCGGTCGGCCCGGAGCCGCCAGGCCTTCAGGTAGCGGGGGAACTGCGCCAGCTGGGCCCAGGGGGTCCGGCCCAGGAAATCGGGCGCCAGCAGCGTCGCGAGGTCCGCCTCCAGCCCGGGGGGCGGCGTGGGGTGCACCAGCAGCGCCTGCCGGAGGGCGAGGATTTCCCGCAGCAGCTCGGTGAGGCGCGGCACCAGCCCGCGCAGGTCGGCCTTGGCCTGCGCCAGGGCGGCCGCGAAGGCCGCCGCCGAACCGCCGGACTCCGCGGCCACCCGGTCCGGATCACACACCCAGCGCCGGATCGTGGCCAGCGCCTGCGCCTGCAGCGCCTCGGTCGGCGCCAGCGTCGCCGCCAGCGGGCCGAGCTCGCGCAGCGCGCGCAGGTCGCGCTCCAGCCAGCCCAGGTCGTGGCCGAGCAGCCGCTCGAACAGCGCCGCAAGCCCGCGCCGCGTCGCCGCCCGCGCCTCCTCCGGGGTCTTGTGCAGCCGCAGCTCCACCCCGCCCGCCACCGCGCGGAGCCCGGGAAAGGCGAACACCGGCACGCCCGCCGGCGCGGCCACCGGCACCTGCGCCGGAAAGTCCCCGAACGTCCAGGCCGTCTGCGCGGGCTTTTCCCAGTGCGCCCGGGCCGCCTGCCAGGCCGCCGGTTCCTCGCGGGCCACGCTCGCGCTGGCCGCGCGCGCCTGCCGCTGCAGCGCCGTCCGGATCTCCGCCAGCTCGCGCCCCACCCCCAGCTCGCGGCCGGCGTCGTCCACCACCCGGATCCGCACGCGCCAGTGGTCCGGCAGCGGCTTGTCCGCCCACTGCGCGGGGTCGACCGTGACGCGGAAGCTTTCCGCCAGCTGCGCCGCCAGCGCCTCGACCAGCGTTTCCCGGCGGTCCGTCAGCCGGTCGCGCGCCGCCACCTGGGCGGCGAGGCGGCGGGCCGTCTCCGCCAGCGGCACCAGGGCCCGGCGCAGCTCCTTCGGCAGCGCCCGCAGGTAATGCTCCACCTTGGCCTCGAGGTGGCCCGGCACCGCCCAGTCCAGCGCCGCCGGCGTGAGCAGCTCGGCCGCGCGCACGCCGACGTCCAGCGTCACGCCGTCGTCCGCCTGGCCGGGCTTGTAGGCGTACGCGAGCGGCAGCGCGCCGTTGGGCAGCGGCAGGGCCGCGGGGAACGCCGCGGCGTCGTGGGCCAGGGTGTCGGGATCCCGCAGGTCGTCCGGCTCCACCATCAGGAAGCGCGGCTCCGCGCCGCGCCGCTCGCGCACCAGATCAACCAGCTCGGCCACCGAGCTGACTCCGGGGGCGGGCGCCCCCGCCGCCGGCGGGGTCTCCGCCGGCAGCAGGCGCGCCGCATAAAACCGGTACATCGCCTCGTCGAGGTTGAGGAACCCGGCGTCGCGGGTGCGGGTGAGGATCACCTCCAGCCGCTCCCGCACCCGGCGGTTGTGGGCGATGAAATCCAGCGGGAACGTGATCGTGTCGTTCACCAGCCCCTCGCGGATGAACAGCTCCGTGGCGGGCCCCGGGGCGATTTTCCCGTAGCCGACCGACCGGCTTTCCAGCTCCAGCCCGTAGAGCCGCGTGCGCTGCTTGACCAGCACGCGGCCGCCGGCCTCCTGCCAGAACGGCTCGCTGTGCGCCACGCGCACCAGGTGCGCGCCGAGGTCGAGCGCCCACGCCGGGTCCAGCCGCGCGGCGGTCCGCGCGTAGAGCCGCGTCGTCTCCATGATCTCCGCGGCCATGAGCCAGGGCGCGGGGCGGCGGCTGCGGCCGGCCCCGGCCGGCTGGGCCGGGGTGGCGGCGGGCTTCCGCTTCGGCTCCTCCCGCCGGAACAGCACCGACCCCGGGAACAGCGTCACCCGCCGGTCGTGCGTCGCCTGGTACCCGCCGTGCTCCTCGTCGCGGCGGGCGATGTTCCCCAGCAGCCCGGCCAAAATGCTCCGGTGGATCGACCGGTACGCCGGCGTGCCGTAGGCCGTGTCCCGGGCGTCCGCCGGCGGCCGGCCGCCGAAGACCGAGGACATTTTGAAGCCGGCGCGCTCCGCCAGCACGTCGAGCAGCTGGGCGTGGACGTCGCGCCACTCCCGCATCCGCGTGTAGCTGAGGAAGTGGTCGCGGCAGAAGCGGCGGAGCTTCGACTGCGTCAGCGTTTCGAACTGGTCGTGGTACGCCTCCCAGATGTGGAGCAGCGTCAGGCAGTCGGAGTCCGGGTGGGCGAAGCGCCGGTGGGCCGCGTCGGCCTGCGCCTGCCGGTCGAGCGGGCGCTCGCGGGGGTCCTGGACCGAGAGCCCGGCGGCGATCACCAGCACCTCGCGCAGCGCGTGCTCGGTGCGCGCCTGCAGGATCATCCGGCCCACCGTCGGGTCGACCGGCAGGCGGGCGAGCTCGCGCCCCAGCGGCGTCAGGGTCACGGCCGCCGGCGCGCCGGGCGCCCGGTCGTCGCCGGGCGCGATCGCCCCCAGCTCCTCGAGCAGGGCGTAACCGGCGCGGATGGATTTCGCCGCGGGCTGGTTGAGGAAGGGGAACCGCTCGATGTCGCCGAGGCCGAACGCCTTCATGCGCAGGATCACGTCGGCGAGGTTGGCGCGCTGGATCTCCGGCTGGGTGAAGCGCGGCCGCTCGAGGTAGTCCTGCTCGGAATAAAGCCGGACGCACACGCCGTCGGCCACGCGGCCGCACCGGCCCTTGCGCTGGTCGGCGCTCGACTGCGCGATCGGCTCGATCGGCAGCCGCCGCGTGCGGGCCTGCGGCGCGTAGCGGCTCAGCCGGGCCAGGCCGGTGTCCACGACGAAGCGGATGCCGGGGATGGTGAGGGAGGTCTCGGCCAGGTTGGTCGCGAGCACGATCTTGCGCTGGGTCGTGGGGGCGAACACCCGCTGCTGCTCGGCGTTGGAGAGCCGCCCGAAGAGCGGCACCAGCTCGCAGTGGCGCAGCCGGCGGCCGGTCAGGAGGTCGCCCACCTCGCGGATGTCGCGCTCGCTCGGGAGGAAGACGAGGATGTCGCCGCTGGCGTGGTCGCGGACGATCCGCTCCACCGCCTCCACCGTGCCGTCGAGGTAGTGCAGGGCCTCCGCCCGGGACGCCCGCTCGTCGCCCTCGGCGGCGTCGGAGCCGAGCGAGTCGAGCGGCGCGTAGATGACCTCGACGGGGTAGGTGCGGCCCTCGACGCGGATCACGGGGGCGCCCTCGAAGGCCTGGCTGAAGAGCTCGGTGTCGATCGTCGCGGACGTGATGATGATCTTCAGCTCGGGCCGCCGGTGGCGCAGCGTGCGCAGGTGCCCGAGCAGGAAGTCGATGTTGAGCGAGCGCTCGTGGGCCTCGTCGAGGATGAGGGTGTCGTAGTCGCGCAGCAGCGGGTCGCCCTGGACCTCGGCCAGCAGCATGCCGTCGGTGAGGAACTTGATGACGGTCGCGGGCGTGGTCTGGTCGCTGAAGCGGATCTTGCAGCCGACCTCGCGGCCCCAGGTGACGCCGAGCTCCTCGGCCACGCGGCGCGAGATGGAGAGCGCGGCCACGCGGCGCGGCTGGGTGCAGCCGATGCGGCCGGCGGTGCCGCGGCCGGCGGCGAGGCACATCTTGGGGATCTGGGTGGTTTTGCCCGAGCCGGTCTCGCCCGCGAGGATGACCACCGGGTGCGCCTGGATGGCGGCGACGATCTCCTCCGCCCGGGCGCTGATCGGCAGCTCGGGGGGAAACTCGAGCCGGAAGCGGACGAGGGGCTTGGGCGGGCGGGCGGACACGGCGGGCAGTTTGTCATTCGGAGCGAAGCGAAGTCTAGCCCGGAGGGCGGGTTGACAACCCGTGCGACACTGTTTGCAACTCCCGCGCGGCCGCCCACCCTCGACCCTGAATGACCTCCCCCCCTCCCCTGCTCCCGGAAGAAGCCCTGGCGCGCGTGCTCCGGCAGGCGCGCCTGCACGGCACCTGGATGCTGGTGGTGGGCGGCAGCTTTGCACTGGTCGGGGCCGCGGGCGGGGAGCAGCTGGGCGCGCTGGCCTGGCTGCTGATCGCCGGCACCGGCGCCCTGGCGCTCCATGGCGGCGCCCTGCTCGGCGCGGGCGAGGCCCGGGGCCTCACCTGGCTGGTGGGCGGCCAGCTCCTCTGCCTGGGCTTCCTGCTCGCGCTCTGCGCCTGGCAGCTGACGCATGTGGACCTGGCCCCGCTGCACGCCGCGGTCACGAGCGAGCTGCGGACGTCGCTCGCGCAGACCGGGATGACGGAGGACGAGTTCCTGCTGCTCTCCTACCGGCTGACCTACGGGCTCGTCGCCCTGCTCGCGCTGGCCTATCCGGGCGGCCTCGCGCTCTACTACCACCGCCGCCGCGCGGCCGTCACGGCCGCGCTCAACGCCGAGTCGGACTAGGCGCGCCGCCCGCTTGGCGCGGTCACGACCCGGTCGCCGGGCCGGACGGCTCGTTCCAGTTGGCGAACCGCGGCGCCTCGTCCGCGGAGATCTCGCGCACGCGGAGCAGGTGCTGCGCGACCCCGGCCGCCAGCAGCTTTTGCAGCGACAGCTCGCGCCGCGCCAGCGCCGCCCGGGCCAGCGGCAGCAGCTCGCGCGGGTAGATCGCCGCCAGCGGCTCGAAAAATCCCCCCCTCCGGCCCACCGCGCCGACGCCCGGCGCGCAGTCCCCCCGCAGAGCGACCAGCCACGCCGGCGTCAGCTGCGGCAGGTCGACCGCCAGCACCGCGAGATGCCCGTGCCGGCTCCGCTCCAGCGCCGCCACGATCCCGCCCAGCGGACCGGCGTCCGGGCCGGCGTCGCGCACCGTCGCGGCAAAACCCTCCGCCGCCTCGGCCCAGGCCTGGTCGGGGCGGGCGGAGAGGAAAATCTCCGCGGCGCCCGCCGCGGCCAGCAGGTCCCGCTGCCGCCGCCAGAGCACGGTGCCGGCGGAGGCGAGCAGGGCCTTGTCGCGGTGCATGCGGATCGAGCGGCCCGCGGCCAGCAGGACGGCGCTGAACTCGGGGGGCGGCGGCACCGTCACGTTTTCGGCGCGGACGCGCCGAAGTTCGCCTCGGCCTGGGCGTCGTCGAACTCGCCCTCCCAGCGCGCCACCACCGCGCTCGCGAGGCAGTTGCCGAGCACGTTCACCGAGGTGCGGGCCATGTCCAGCAGCGCGTCCACGCCGAGGATCATCGCGGCGCCCTCGAGCGGCAGGCCGAACGACTGGAGCGCGGCGATGAGCACGACCAGCGAGGCGCGCGGCACGGCGGCCACGCCCTTCGAGGTGAGCATGAGGGTGAGCATCATGGTGAGCTGCTGCCCGATCCCGAAATGGATTCCGGTGGTGGCCTCGGCCGCCTGGGCGACGAAGACCGACGCGACCGCGAGGTGCAGGGTGGAGCCGTCGAGGTTGAAGGCGTAGCCGGCGGGGAGGACGAAGCCGACGATGCCGCGCGGCACGCCGAGCTTTTCCATCCGCGCAAACGCATCCGGCAGCGCGGCCTCGCTGTTGGCCGTGGCGAAGGCGAGGGCGAAGGGCTCGCGCACGGCGCGGACGAACGCCCGGAGCGGGAGCTTGGCGATCCAGATGACGGTGCCGAAGACGAACACGACGAAGATGGCGAGGGCGAGGTAGAGGGTGAGGACGAGCTTGCCGAGGCTGAGCAGGATGCCGAGGCCCTGGTGGCCGACGGTGACGGCGATGGCCGCGCCGACCCCGATGGGCGCGAACTTCATGATGAGGCCGGCGAACTTGAACATCACCTGGGTCAGGCTGGAGCAGAAGCTGAGCACCGGCTGGCCGGCCTCGCCCGCGGCGCTGACCGCCACGGCGAAGATCACGGAGAAGGCCACGATCTGCAGCACGTCGTTGCGGGCCATCGCATCGAGCAGGCTCGCGGGGAAGACGTGCAGGATCGTCTCGAACAGCGTCAGCGGCTTGGTCTGCACGGCGGCCCCGAGCGCGGCGGCGCTGCCCGCGAGCTTCACCCCCACGCCCGGCCCGATGAGGTTGACCACGGCCAGCCCGACCACGAGCGCCGCGGTGGTGACGACCTCGAAGTAGAGCAGCGCCTTGGCCCCGATGCGGCCGACCTTGCGGAGGTCGCCCGTGCCCGCGATGCCCTGCACGATGCTCGCGAAGACCAGCGGCGCGATCATCGCCTTGATCAGGTGGAGGAAGATGTCGCGGGCCAGCGTCATCCAGTTGTCCCAGCCCGCCTTCGTCGCGGGCGGCAGGTGGTTCATCCACCAGCCGAGGAAGCAGCCGACGACCAGGCCGAGGAGAATCTGCTGGGTGAGCGTGATCCGGGCCCAGGGTTTGTTCGGGGCGGCGGGAACCGTGGGGGAGTCGGCCATGCCAAGGTTGTTGCAGCGCCCGCGGCGGACGCCAAGCCCGAAGGCGGTCCGCGCGCGGCGGCGCGCGTCAGCGGTCCCGGGCCGCCCGGACCGGCCCGAGCAGTTCCTGCGCCTCGCGGTAATCCGGCCGGAGCGCGAGGGCGGCCTCCAGCTGGCGGACGGCCTCGTCGAACCGGCCGAGGTTGGCGAGGGCGAGGGCGAAGTTCTTGTGCGCCTCGGGCCGGCGGGGGTCGAGGCGCAGGACCGCCTCGTAATGGCCCAGCGCCTCGGGCAGCCGGCCGGGGACGTTGGCCAGCTTGTTGGCGTAGTTGTAGTGGGCCGCCACGAAATCGGGCTGCAGGCGGAGGGCCGCCTCATACTGGGCGAACGCCTCCGGCAGCCGCCCCGGGAGCCGGGCGAGCAGGTTCGCCAGGTGGAAATGCCACTCGGCGCTCTCCGGCTGGAGGGCCACCGCCTGCTCGTAGTGGGCCACCGCGTCCGGCAGCCGCTCCGGCAGCAGCGCGAGCAGCCGGGCGACCTGGGTGTGCGCGGAGACGAGGTCGGGCTGGAGCCGCAGCGCCGCCTCGTAGTGCGCGATCGCCTCCGCGGACCGCCCGGGCTGCTGGGCCAGCTCGTTGGCGAGGTTGTGATGCGCCGCCGTCAGGTCCGGCTGGAGCCGCAGCGCCGCCTCGTAGTGCGCGATCGCCTCCGCGGACCGGCCGGGCTGCTGGGCCAGTTCATTGGCCAAATTGTACTGGCCGCGGGAGTTTTCCGGCTGCTTCCGGATGGTGTCCTCCCAGAGGACGAGGGCGCTGCGGTAGTCCTGGTTCCGCCGCACGGAGAGCAGGCACAGGCCCATGGCGAGCGCGCCGAGCACGAGCCAAACCGCGCGGGGGAGCACGGCCTGCAGGCCGAGGACCCCGAGCACGATGACCGCCGCCAGGGGCAGATACATCCGGCTCTCCGCCAGCGGCTGGCCCATGATGGGCAGGAAGCTCGACGTGGGCGCGAGCAGGAGGAAGTAGGCCGCGGCCACGAACCCGAGGCCGGTCCGGCCCCGCCACCAGAGCCACCCGGTGCCGGCCAGCGCCGCCAGCACCCCCAGCGCATAACCCGCCACGGGGGCGAACTCGCGGACGAGGATTTCCGGCCCGTAGTCGAACACCAGCGGGTCCGGCCAGAGCGCCAGCCGCGCATACCAGACGACCCCCTTGAATTCCGTCAGCGCATAATGCACCCAGTCCGGCCCCGCCCGCAGCCCGACGTCCCGCTCGCCGAGCCGCGAGCTGACCATCAGGTAGGCCAGCAGCGCCCAGGAGAGGGCGAGGGCCACATAATACCACCGCCGCCGCGACCACGCGGCCCGGAGCGAGGGCGCCCAAAACGCCCGGTCGTAGAGCAGGACGAGGACCGGCGCGGTCAGCATGACCTCCTTCGTCATCATGCCCAGCCAGCAGCCCGCGGCAGACATGGCGGCCCAGCGCGCCGGGCGGGGCGAGTCCACCGACCGGATGAAGCCATACAAGGTGAGCAGGTAGCACAGGCCCATCAGGGACTCGGCCCGCTGGCTGAGGTAGGTGACCGCGCCGGTGAGCAGCGGGTGCACCGCCCACAGCAGGGCCACAAACACGCCGAGCGGCCGTGCCACCGCGCCGTAGCGCCCGACGCAGCCGGGCGAGCGCAGCGTGCGGCGCACCACGCCCAGCAGCAGCAGGGCCGCGCCGACATGGATCGCGAGGTTGACCGCGTGGTAGCCCGCCACCGCCGGCCCGGACCAGGCGTAGTTGAGGGCGAACGACAGGTTCAGCAGCGGCCGGCCGCTCGTGGTGGTGCGGGCCGGCGCCAGCACCGCCCCGAGGTTCGTCAGGTCGGTGAGGGTGGGGTTTTCGGCGATCGCCGACTGGTCGTCGAGCAGCAGCGGCACTGTCAGGGTGTTCGCGTAGGTCAGCAGGACAGCGCCGGCGAGCAGGCCGGCCGCGAGGCGGGGCCGCCAGCGCCGGCCGGGCGGCGGTCGGGAGGCGCTCGGCGACGGGGCGGAAACGGCGGCCATCGCGCGATGGTTCAGCTCCCCCCGGCCACGTAAAACAAAATCAGCGGGCCGGGCGCACCGATCCTTTGACAGGCGCGCCGCGGATTTTAGGCTGCCGGCAGGTGCCCGCCCCATGACCCCGCGCCAGCAACTCCTCGCCGTCTACACCGGCGGCCAGCCGGACACGGTGCCCGCGCTGGCCGACCTCTCGTACTGGCACGCCGGCCACGGCGGGGGCAAGTTCATCCCCGGCAAGACCGACGGCGCCAACCGCGACAAGGTCGCGGCCCTGCTGGCGCTGCATCGCCACACCGGCGCGGCGATCCACGTCAACCTCGGCTCGTTCTACCGCGAATCCTTCCCCGACCCGATCCGGGTCGCCTCGGGCATCCGCGGCGAGAGCTACTTTCACCGGTTCGAGACCCCGGTCGGCACGGTGGAGGAGCGGCGCGAGTGGTCCCCGGTCACCTTCAGCTGGCCCATCACCCACCCCATGATCCAGGGGGTCGAGGACCTGAAGGTCATCCGCTACGTCTTCGAGCGCATCCGCTATGCCGCGGACTGGGAGCTGTTCCACGCGGTCGACGCCCAGGTCGGCGACCTCGGGCTGCCGCTGGTGCAGGTGCCGTACACCGGGCTGGGCTTCTTCCTGAGCCGCTACGCCGGGGTCGAGCGGACGGTGCTGCTCGCCGCCGACGAGCCGGCGGAGTTCGCGGCGACGCTCGCGGCGATCAACACCGCGCACGCCCGCGCCTGCCGCCTGCTGGCCGAGGGGCCCTCCCAGGTCCTGATCCACTCCGACAACCTCAGCAGCGACACCCACAGCCCGCCCTGGGTCCGGCGCTACAGCGGGGACTGCTACCGGACGATGACCCGCCTGGCGCACGACTGCGGCAAGCCGATCGTGACGCACATCGACGGGCGGCTGCGGGGGCTGCTGCAGGCCACGCGGGAGCTGGGCTTCGACGGGGCCGATGCCGCCACGCCCGCGCCCGGGGGCGACCTCACGCCGGCCGAATGCCGGGCGGAGGCCGGGCCGGGCTACGTGCTGTCGGGCGGCGTGCCCCCCGGCAGCTTCCACGCCAGCGTGCCCCTGCGGGTCTTCGACGAGCAGGTGGAGGCCTGGCTCGACCTCCGCCGGCAGAGCCCGGCCCTGATCATCGCGCCCGGCGACCAGCTCCCGCCCGACGGCGAGCTCGACCGCGTGACCCGCCTGGTGGCGCGCGCCGCCGCGGCCCGGTTATGACCGGAGGGAATAGGCGCGACCGCGCCGCCTTCCTCTGCTAGCGAGGGAGGGCCTCAGGAAATCTTCTTACCTATGCAATCGCTGATCAAACCACGGGACCGGGTGCAGATGGCGCTCAACCACGAGCAGCCGGACCGCTGCCCGATGCAGATCAGCTTCACGCCCGAATTTGCGCAGCGGCTGCGCCGCGAGCTGAAGCTGGACGGCGACGGCGCCCATAATCCGCACGGCGGCGGCAACACCTACCAGCTCGAGCGCGCCCTGCAGGAGGACATGCTGCTCACCAGCGTCGGCTGGGCCAACTCCTACTACCAGTCCGACCAGGACTACGTCGACGAATGGGGCGTGGGCTGGGAGGTGTGCCCCTACGAGACGCCCTTTGGGCGGGGGCACTACACCGAGACCTGCCACCACCCCCTGGCCGACGACGACGCGATCACCCGCTACCGGGCGCCCGACCCGCACCGGCCCGAGCTCTACCAGGCGGCCGAACAGCTGATCCGCGAGCACGGGCGCGACTATTACATTGTCGGCGCGACGGTGACGACGGTGTTCGAAACCGCCTGGGCCCTCCGCGGCCTGGAGCAGATGATGATGGATTTCGTCGACAACCCCGAGCTCGCCGAGGCGATCCTCGACCTCCCGTACGACTACCATCTGGCCGCGGCCAAGCGGCTGGTGGCGCTCGGGGTGGACATGATCTGGACGGGGGACGACGTCGGCGGCCAGACCGCGATGACGCTGTCGCCCGAGATGTGGCGGCGGATCTTCAAGCCGCGGATGGCGCGGTACTACGCCGAGCTCAAGCGCCTCAACCCCCGGCTGAAGATCGCCTACCATTCCGACGGCGTGATCTACCCGATCATCCCGGACCTGATCGAGATCGGGGTGGACGTGCTCAACCCGGTCCAGCCCGCCTGCATGGATCCGGCGCGGCTGAAGCGCGAGTATGGCGACAAGCTGTGCTTCTGGGGCTCGATCGACGAGCAGTTCACGCTGCCCTTCGGCACGCCGGCGGCGGTGCGCGCGGAAGTGCGCACGCGCCTGGCCACCCTCGGCCACGGCGGCGGCCTCATCATCGGCCCGACGCACCACGTCCAGCTCGACACGCCGATGGAGAACTTCCGGGCGATGGTGGACGCCGTCCAGCACCCCGGCGCCGGGCCGGCCTGACCGGCCCCGCCCGCGGGCCGTGAAAGTCTCCTCGTCTCCCGCGCCCAAAGCGTGTAGCCACCAGAACGCGTGAAAATCCAAGGCATCTACACCCCCAACATCGTGCCGTTCCGCAGCGACGGGGCGATCAACGAGCCGGAACTCCGCCGGATGACCTCGTGGCTGATCGACAAGGGGATCCACGGGCTTTATCCCAACGGCAGCACGGGCGAGTTCATCCGCCTGAGCTTCGAGGAGCGGCTGCGGGTGGTGCAGATCATGGCGAGCGAGACCCGCGGGCGCGTGCCCATCCTGGCGGGCGCGGCCGAGGCGAACATCGACCTCGTGCTGCAGGCCTGCGCCGCCTATGCGGACCTCGGCTGCGCGGCGGTCAGCATCACCGGCCCCTACTATTACAAGGTCAGCCAGGAGAGCATTGAGCATTTCTTCCGCGAGATCGCGGCCCGCAGCCCGATCGACATCCTCCTCTACAACATCCCGCAGTTTTCCAACGAGATCAGCCTGCCGGTGGTGCAGCGCCTGGCGCTGGACTGCCCGCGGATCATCGGGATCAAGGATTCCAGCCGGGACTTCCCCCGGTTCTGCACGATGCTGGCCCAGATCAAGCCGCAGCGCCCCGATTTCGTGTGCTTCAGCGGCACCGAGGAGATCCTGTTCCCGAGCCTGATGATGGGCGGCGACGGCGGCACCATCGCCAGCTCCGGCGTGATCCCCGAGGTGATCCTGAAGATCTACCAGGACTTCCAGGCCGGCAACTACGCCGAGTGCCGCCGGGTGCAGCTCAAGATCCAGGAGCTGATCGCCACCATGTTCGCCGCCGGCAACTTCCCCGAGGGCTTCCGGGCCGCCGTCGCGCTGCGGGGCTTTGACCCCGGCCCGCCCCGCTACCCGCTGGGGCCGCAGGAGCAGACCCACCTGGAGGAGACCAAGGGCAAGCTGGCCTGCATCCTCGGCGAGTGCGGCTACCCCGAGGCCGCCCGGGAGTGCGAGGCGCGCCGCGCGCCCGCCACGCCCACCACGCCCCTCTCCCGCCCCGAGCTGGAAAAAATCGTCCGGGCCGTGGTCAGCCAATACCAGGCCTGATCCCGCCGGAGCCACCCCGTGCACGCCCCCGTCCGCAGCCGGCCGACGCGCGCGCCGGCCCGGATGTTCCGGTTCTTCCTGGCCGTCCTGCTGCCGGCCCTGGCCGGCCCCGGCGCCTTCGCCCGGCCGCTGGACGTGCTCTTCGTCGGCAACAGCTACGTCTACGTCAACAATCTGCCGGAGGTTTTCCGCCAGGTGGCGGCGGGCGCGGCGCAGGAGGCGCCCCGGGTCGTCTCCCATGCCTCGGGCGGGCAGACCTTGGCCGGGCATGGCCAGGACGCCGCGCTCCTGAAGAAGCTCGAGGCGCCCTACGACGTGGTGATCCTGCAGGAGCAAAGCCAGCTGCCGGCCCTGGCGGAGACCGACCGCACCGCCCGCCAGCAGTTTCTCGAGGCCTGCACGGGGCTCGCCGGCTACATCCACCAGCGGCAGCCCGCGACCCGGATCATTTTGTTCCAGACCTGGGCCCGCCACCGCCAGGCGTGGCGGCAGGCTCCCGGGGCCGGCGCACTGGGCGCCAATCCCGAGGAGATGCAGGCCCGGCTGCACCGCTGGTATGCCGAGGCGGCGCGGCAGTGCGGCGCCGAGGTGGCCCCGGTGGGGGATCTCTGGCGGGACAATTACCGCCGCGCCCAGCCGCTGATGCTGCATGCCAGCGACGGTTCGCATCCGGCCATGGCCGGGACGTATCTCGCGGCGCTCGTCCTCGTCTCCGTGGTCTACGCGATCCCGCCCACCACGCACGACGACGGCTCGCTGCCGCCGGAGACCGCCCGCCAGCTCAGGGCGCTGGTGCAGGCCCACCCGGGCCTGGGCGCGGGCAAATGACCGGCGGCGGCGGGGCGCGTTTCCTGCGGCCTCGCCAACCCGTCCGACTTCTGGCAGCGTCCTGAACCTTGGCCCCGCGCCTACGCTCCATGCCTCCCTCCCTCCCGACCTCACCCAAGTTTCGTCCCGTGCTGGACCCGGAGTTCCTGCCCGCCGTGCTGTGGAACCGGGCCTATCGCGCCCTGGTGGCCCGCGACCCCGGCGCCCGGCCCTTCGCCCTCGCGCTCATCCGGGCCGACGGCACGGCCTCCGTGCACCGCGACCGCCTCCTGGCCCCCGCGCACCCCGGCGCCGGGCACACGCTGCGCTACGTCGAGCGCCTCCTGAAGTTCCTGCTCTGGCAAAAGGGCGGCTGCCAGGTGCTCGTGGCCGGGGCCGACGAGCTCGCGGCCGCCCTGGCGGCCAGCTACCATCCGGCGGGCGCCCGGGCCTTCGACCATGCCTTCATGGGCATGAAGGTGTACGGCCGCCCGTTCTCGCTGACGGCCTGTCCGCTGGACGGACTGCCGGCCGCCGACACCTCCACGCTGGCGATGGGCCGGCACCTGGACGGCTGCCGGATCGGCTTCGACCTCGGGGGCAGCGACCGCAAGGCCGCCGCGCTGATCGACGGCCAGGTCGTTTATTCGGAGGAGATCGCCTGGAACCCCTACTTCCAGTCGGACCCCGCCTACCATCTGGCGGGCGTGCAGGACACGCTGGCCCGCGCGGCCGCGCACCTGCCGCGGGTCGACGCCATCGGCGGCAGCGCCGCGGGCGTCTACGTGAACAACGAGGTGCGCGTCGCGTCCCTCTTCCGCGGGGTGCCGGCGGCGGCGTTTGAGCAGCACATCCGGCGGATGTTTTTCACCCTGCAGGCCCGCTGGGGCGGCGTGCCCTTCGAGGTCGCCAACGACGGCGAGGTCACCGCGCTCGCCGGCGCCATGGCGATCAACGACGACGCCGTGCTCGGCGTCTCGCTCGGCACCAGCCTGGCCGGCGGCTATGTCACGCCGGCGGGCAACATCACCCCGTGGCTGAACGAGCTGGCCTTCGCGCCGGTGGACTACCGCGCCGGGGCGCCCTGCGACGAGTGGTCGGGGGACGCGGGCTGCGGCGTGCAGTATTTCTCCCAGCAGGGGGTCGGGCGCCTGGCCGGGCTGGCCGGGTTCGGTTTCCCCGCCGGGCAGCCGCTGCCGGAGCAGCTCCTCGCCGTGCAGGCGGCGATGGCGGCCGGCGACCCGCGGGCCCGGGCCGTCTACGAGTCCATCGGCGTGAGCTTCGGCTACGCCATCGCCCACTACGCCGACTTCTACGAGCTCCGCCACCTGCTCGCGCTCGGGCGCGTGATGTCCGGCCCGGGCGGCGAGCTCCTGCTGGCGCAGGCCACCGCCGTGCTCCGCGGCGAATTTCCCGCGCTGGCGGAAGCCCTCCGCCTGCACACGCCCGACGAGAAGGACAAGCGCCACGGCCAGGCCGTGGCCGCCGCCAGCCTGCCCGCCCTGAAAAAATAACGACCATGCACCTCCCCCACCCCGACGCTGACATTTATGTGCCCGAGCCCGGCCTCGACCCGGACGCCGCGCTGGCCCGCACCACGCACCTCTGCGTGGGCGCGCACCAGGACGACATCGAGATCATGGCCTATCACGGCATCGCCGAGTGCTTCGGCCGCCGGGACAAATGGTTTTCCGGCGTGGTCGTGACCAACGGCGCGAACAGCCCGCGCTCGGGGATCTACGCGAACTATTCCGACGCCGAGATGCAGGCGGTGCGCGTGCGCGAGCAGCGCAAGGCGGCCTGCATTGGCGAGTATTCCATCCAGCTCCAGCTGGGGTATCCCGCCGGCAGCGCGAAGGACCCGCGCCAGACGGCGGTGACCGCCGACCTCACGGCGATCTTCGCCGCCGCGTCCGCCGAGGTCGTCTACCTCCACCAGCCCGCCGACAAGCACGACACCCACGTGGCGGTGCTGGCCCACTCGCTCGCGGCGCTGCGGGCCCTGCCGCCGGCCCAGCGGCCGCGGCGCGTGCTCGGCTGCGAGGTCTGGCGCGACCTCGACTGGCTGGGCGAGGCCGACAAGCAGCTGCTCGACGTGAGCGCCTACCCCAGCGTGGCGGCGGCGCTCGTCGGGGTCTTCGATTCCCAGATCAGCGGGGGCAAGCGCTACGACCTGGCCACCGCCGGCCGCCGGCTGGCCCACGCCACCTACCACGCCGCCCACGCCACCGACACCCACCAGGGCATCACCTGGGCGATGGACCTGACCCCGCTGGTGCAGAACCCGGCGCTGTCCGTGCGCGACTACACCCGCGCCCAGGTCGAGCGCTTCCGCCAGGACGTCGAGGACCGGCTCGCGAAGTTCTTCTAGGCGACGGCTGCGGATTCCATGTCCGATCCCCTGCCCGAGCCCTCCGCCCCGCTGGTCCTGCCTGCGGTGTCCGTGCCGCCGCTGAGCCTGCGGCCCCGGACCGTGGCCGGGCTCCCCGCGGCGCCGCAGGACCTGGGCGGCACGTGGAAGTTCAACGCCGGCCTGCCCGCCGGGGACCCGCCGGCCGCGGCGGACGCCGCGCCCTCCTGGAGCGACATCCAGGTGCCGGGAGAATGGGTGATGCAGGGTTTCACCGTCACGCCGGAGACCCCGGCGGCGTATTTTCGCACCTTCACCCTCGCGGCGGTTCCCGCCGGGCGCCGGCTGAAGCTGCGGTTCTCGGCCGTGCACAGCCTCTGCCAGGTGTGGGTGAACGACCTCGCCGTCGGCCGGCATGAGGGCGGGTTCGTGCCCTTCGAGTGCGACCTCACCGCCGCCGTCCGCCCCGGCGAGAACCGCCTGCTGGTCAGCGTGCAGTCCGAGTCCCCGCTCGACCGGCTGGCGTGCGCCTCGCAGTACGCCGGCCACCCCCTCGGCGGCATCAGCCGCAAGGTGGAGCTCTTCAGCGTGCCGGAGGTGCATGTCGCCAACCTCCGGATCGAGACCGCCTTCGACCCCGCGTTCCAGCATGCCGTGCTGACCGCGCGGTTTCTCCTCCGCAACGAGTCCGCCCGCGCGTCGTCCGGCACGGCCCGCTGCACCGTCTCCCCGGGCGAGGGCGCCCCGCGCGACATCCTCGCCGCCGCCGAGGTGGCGTGGCACGAGGTTGCGCCGGGCGCCACCGTCCCCCTGACCGTGTCGCTGCCGGTGCGCCACCCGGCGAAATGGGACTGCGAGCACCCCCGGCTCCACACGCTCACCCTCACGGCCCGGGATCCGGCCGGCGCGGAGGAGACCATCGCCGAGCCCTTCGGCTTCCGCCAGGTCGAGGTCCGGGGCGCGCAGGTGCTGGTCAACGGCACCCCGCTCAAGCTCTTTGGCGTCTGCCGGCATGAAGCGCACCCCCGGCTCGGCCGGGCCCTGACGCCGCCCTGGTGGCAGCAGGACGCGGAGCTGTACCTCGCGGGCAACTGCAACTTCATCCGCACGTCGCACTATCCGCCGGCGGAGGAGTTTCTCGCGGCGTGTGATCGCCGGGGGATCTTTGTCGAGCTGGAGGCGCCGCTCTGCTGGGTGGGGCCGGCCACGCCGCGGGACGCCGCGGTGTTCGAGCGCCTCGCCCAGGCGAACCTCGAGACGGTGCAGGGCTATCCCAATAACCCCGCGGTAATCCTCCGGTCGCTCGCCAACGAATCGGCGTGGAGCCCCCTGTTCGCGCAGGTCCACACGCTCGTCCGCGCGGCGGACCCGACCCGCCCGGCGGCGTTCCATGACCAGTGCTGGGGCCCGGACAATAATTTCGGCTCCAAGGAAATGCCGGTCGCCGTCATCCATTATCCCGGCCCGCAGGGCCCCGCCGAGGCGTTGCAGCAGACGCGGCCGGTGCTGTTTGGGGAGTTCTGCCACCTCAATTCCTACAACCGGCGGGAACTGCTGACCGATCCCTCGCTGCGGGACGGCTGGGGCCCGGGGCTGGCGGCGATGCGCGAGAAGATGCAGGCGGCCGAGCCCGTGCTCGGCGGCGCGATCTGGGCCGCGCTGGACGACTCTTTTTTCCTGCCGAATGGCGACAACGCGGGCTACGGCGCCTGGGGACCGCTCGATGGCTGGCGCCGGCCCAAGCCGGAATACTGGCACATGAAAAAGGCGTTCTCCCCGCTCCGGCTGGGCGCCGCATGCGTCCCGGTGCCGGCCCCGGGAGCGCCCGTGGTCCTCACCGTCGAGAACCGGCACCTGTTCAGCGACCTGCAGGAGTTCCGCTTCGAATGGCAACTCGGCCGGCAATCCGGGGTCGCGTCGGCCGCCGCCGCGCCCGGCGGCGCGGGCCGGCTGGAGATTCCGGTCACGGGTAGCGAGCTGGCGGGGTCTCGTCTGGAAATCCGGGCGGTCAGCCCGCGCGGCTTCCTCGTGGACGAATGGCAGGTCGCGCTCGGGCACGACCCCCGGCTCGCTCCGCCCCGCCCGGCGGAAACGGCTGGCGCGGTGCGGCTGACCCGAACCGGATCCGCCTTCGTGATCCACGGGCCGGATCTGGTGCTCACAGTGGATGCCGTCACCGGCCGCCTGACTGCCACCGGGAAAAGCGGGGAGGCGGCCCTGACGGCGGGGCCCGAGCTGTTCCTGCTGCCCCTCACCGGCGAGAATGGCGGCAGCATCCAGATGCAGGGCACCGGGCAGGACCTCGCGATCTTCACCGCCGCCTGCTCGTCGTGGCAGGCGTCCGCCGTCACCGCCCACCAAGCGGCGGACGGAGTCGAGGTCCGGATCGCGGGCTCCTACGCCGAGGCCGCCGGCACCTTCACGCTCCGGGTGACTGGCGACCGCGCGGTGACCGTGCACTACCAGTTTGTCGTCGCCGGGGCCGCGACGCTCGACCCGCGTCAGATCGGCGTGGGGTTCAGCCTGCCGCTGGGCTGCCAGACGCTGTCGTGGCGGCGGCGGGCGCCTTGGAGCGTCTATCCGGCGGACCACATTGGCCGGCCCGTCGGCACGGCCGCGGCCTTTGTGCCGGGTCGTCCGCTCGTGGGGCTGGTCGGCCCGCGCGACGCGCCGGCGTGGGCCTGGAGCCAGGACGGCACCCCGCAGGGAACCAACGATTTTCGCTCGACCAAGATGAACGTCCTCGAGGCCGCCGTGCTCTCCGCGGCGGGCAATGGCGTGCGCGTGTGCTCGGATGGCACCCAGCATCTGCGGTGCTGGGTGGGCGCCGACGACGTGCACCTGCTCGTCGCGGACTACGCGAACGAGGGCGCGGAGGCCTATTTCCGCGAGCAGGTCACCCCGCGGCGGCCGCTGAAGGGCGGTGATGTCGTGACGGGAACGGCGCGGCTGGAAATCCGCTGAGCGACGCGCCGGCGGACCGGCGCCCGGGGCCGCTCAGGACGGCATCCCGCCCGACTGCGCGCGCTTCAGGTGGATCCTGATTTCGGTGCCGTGGTCGTCCGGATGCGCGGCCGCGTCGCGGCTGGCGACCTCCACGCGGCCACCGAATTCGGTCACGAACCGCCGCATCAGGGGCATGCCGAAGCCGGTGCCCTTCTCGCCATTCGTCCCGACCCGGCTGCGGCTGCGGCTGATGTCGAACAGGCTCGCCAGGATGGGCGGCGGCATGCCGATGCCGCTGTCGCGGAAGCTGATGCTGATGAGGTCCCCGTGGGCCTCGACGGTGATCCTGATGTTGCCCCCGTGGGGCGAGAACTTGATCGCGTTGGAGATGATGTTGCCGAACACGCAGTTCGTGAGCGCGTAGGGCTCGGCCACGACCTGGGCCGCGAGCAGCTGGTTCGTGAACGTGAGCTGCTTCTTCTGGCTCTCGTCCTCCGCGAGTAGCAGGGCCTCCTCAAGCGCGGTCTGCAGCGGCACCGCCTGGAGCTGCAGGCCCTTGTCCTCGGCGCGGCGCAGGTCCCGGACCATGTTGGTCAGGCCGACGCCGTTCCGGATCGCCGCCGACATCCGGGGCAGGAACTTGGCCACCCCGATCTCGGGATGCTTGTGGATGATCTCGACCGCCATGCTGAGCACGGCGAACTGGTTGTTCACGTCGTGGGCGACGATCTGGAGCGTCTCCTTCAGCTCCGTGTTCTTGGCCGCGATCTCCCGCTGCTGGGCCCGGAGCGTGAGGTGGGTCCGGACCCGGGCGAGCAGCTCGTGCGGCCGGAAGGGCTTGGTCACATAGTCGTTCGCTCCGATTTCGAAGCCGCGCACGATGCTGTCGGCCTCGATCCGCCCGGTGAGGAAGATGATCGGGATGTCGCGGGTGGCCGGCTGCGCGCGCAGCTGGCGGCAGACCTCGAACCCGTCCATTTCCGGCATCATGACATCCAGCAGGATGAGGTCGATCTGCTCGCTGGCCGCGCAGATCTGCAGGGCCTTGGCCCCGCGGTTGGCCACTTTCAGCGCATAGTCGGACTTCAGCAGGCTGACCAGCACATCGATGTTTTCGGGGGTGTCATCGACCAGCAGCAGGCAGGGCTTGGCGCGCGGGAGTTCGGGCGAGAGCGGCATCATGGGCGGCGGGATCAGTGGCCGGGCGCCAGGGCGGCCAGCGCCGCGCGCGCAACCGTCACCTGGGCGAGGGCGGCGTCGAAATCGTAGGCCTCCATGCCGGTGACGATGACCGCCACGGCGGGCGCGAGGGGGGTGCCGGTGACGGCGGTGGTGAGTTCTTCCGCGAGGGCGGCCGCATGCGGGTCGCTTTCCTGCAGCAACAGCGACAGCCGGGTCAGCATCGACTCCAGCTGGGCCCGGTCGAGGACGGCGGGCGCACCCAGCGGCGCACCCTCCGCACGGCCGAGGACGGCGAGACCCGCCAGCACGGGAGCGAGCTCCACCAGCGTCTGCGCCAGGGCGCGATCGATCTCCGCGGATGCCGCCCGCCTGCAGGCCTGTTCCAACTCGCCGGCGGCGGTTTGGATCGCGGTGGCCCCGATGATGCCGGCCATGCCCTTGAGGGTGTGGGCGGCGCGCTCGGCGGCCATGGCGTCGGCGTCGGACTGGGCCGTCCGGAAATAGGTCTCAAACGCATGCTCCGTGTCGCGAAACCGCAGGAGCAGCTTTCGGTAGAGCGTCTGGTTGCCCATGGTGTTGGCCAGGCCGACGGTGGTGTTGATGCCGGGCAGGTTCCACGCCCCCTCGGCCGGGTCGGCCGCGATCACCGGCGCTTCGGTGACCGCGCCGGGCGCGCGCGACGGGGCGACCCAGCGGGCGATGGTCGCGAACATCTGGTTCACCTCGAGCGGCTTCGCGATATGGTCGTTCATCCCGGACTCCAGCGCCTTCTGGCGGTCCTCCACCATGGCGTTGGCCGTCATGGCGATGATCGGCAGCGTCGCATATTTCGGATTCTTCCGGATTTCCCGGGTGGCGGTGTAGCCGTCCATCACCGGCATCTGGCAGTCCATCAGGATGCCGTCGACCACCAGCCCCTGCGCCAGCAGCCGCAGCGCGGCCTCGCCATCGTTGGCCACCACCAGCTCGACCCGGGCCTTGCCGAGGAGTTCGAGCGCCAGCTCCTGGTTCATCTCGTTGTCCTCGACCAGGAGGAGCTTGGCGCCCTCGAGGGCGCGCATGTGGCCGGTCTGCTGCTCGGCTTTCTCCTGGCTGTAGGTCTCGACCAAATCGCCCCGGCCGAGGGCCCGGCCAATGGCTTCCAGCAAAGTCGAGGGCGTGACCGGTTTCGTCAGCAGGGACTGCAGCTTGATGCCCTGGTGGCCGGCGGCGCTGTGGGCGTCTTCCTGCCCGTAGGCGGTCACCATGATGACGGAAGGCTGCACCGTGAGTTTCGTTTCCTGGAGATGCTGGACGCAGCTCACGCCGTCCATGATGGGCATCTTCCAGTCCATGAGGACCACCTCGTAGGGCTTGGCCTGGGCGTCGGCCTTGGCGACCATATCGAGCGAGGCGGCGCCGTTCGACGCCACGTCGACCTCGATGCCGTAGTTGCGGCCCATGGTGGAGAGGATCACGCGGGCGGAGGCGTTGTCGTCGACCACCAGCATGCGCGTGCCGCGCAGTTCGGCGGCGTGGAACATCCGGCGCGCCTGCGGCTCGGTCTGGAGGCCGAACCAGGCGTTGAAATGGAAGGTGCTGCCCTGCTGCTCGGTGCTCTCCACCCAGATCCGGCCCTTCATCAGCTTCACCAGGTCCTCGGAGATGACCAGGCCCAGGCCGCTGCCGCCGTACTTCCGCGTCGTCGAGGCGTCGGCCTGGTTGAAGGCCTTGAAAATGTTCTTCACCTGGGCCGGCGTCATCCCGATGCCGGTGTCGCGCACCCAGAAGTGGAGCTCCACCTCCTGGTCGGTCTGGCTCACCTTTTCGAAGCCGATGACGACCTCCCCCTTGGCGGTGAACTTCACGGCGTTGCTCCCGAGGTTGATCAGGACCTGGCCCAGCCGGAGCGGGTCGCCCACCAGGGCGGTCGGCAGGTCCGGCGCGGAGCTGAACAGCAGTTCCAGCCCCTTTTCCTCGGCCCGTGCGCCCAGCATGCCGGCGAGGTTGTCCATCACGTCCTCGAGCCGGAAGTCGATGCGCTCCATCGTGAGCTTGCCGGCCTCGATCTTGGAGAAGTCCAGGATGTCGTTGATCACCCCGAGCAGGTTGCCCGCCGCGCGGTGCACCTTCTGGATGTAATTGCGCTGCTTCGGGGTCAGCTCCGTCGCCAGCGCCAGGTAGCTCATGCCGATGATCGAATTCATCGGCGTGCGGATCTCGTGGCTCATGTTGGCGAGGAAGCTGCTCTTCGCCTTGGAGGCCTCCTCCGCCAGCTGCCGGGCCCGGGCCATGGCGTCCTCGACCTGCTTGCGTTCGGTGACGTCCCGCGCCGCCGCAAACACGCCGGCGACCTCCCCGCGCTCGTCCCGGTAGACGGAGGCATTGTAGACCACCGGGGTCGTGCGCCCGTCGCGGTGCCGGAGCTCCAGCGGGTAGTCGCGCACCGTGCCGTCGTGGAACGCCTGCTGGTATCCTGCCACCGCCTTCGCCGGGTCGGTGAAATAGTTGCGGAAGTCCGTGCCGATGATCTCCTCCCGCGCATAGCCCGTCACGGCGACCGTGGAGTCGTTGACGTCGGTGATCTTGCCGTCGGGTGCGATCGTCAGGAGCGAGTCGGGACTGGCCTCGATCAGCGAGCGGGTGTACGCGGCGGACTTCAGGATCGCCGTCTCCGCCTGCTTGCGGGCCGCTTCCGCCTGCACCGCGGTCACACGCAAAGATTCCAGCGACCGGGCCACGGTGCCGATCTCATCATCATCCTTTCGCTCGCCCTGGATGAGGGGCACCGTCAGCAAGAGGTCCCCGCCCTCGAGCACCTGAATCGCCTTTTGCAGGGCCCGCAGGCGCGGGGCGATCTGCCGATAGGTCCTCCGTCCAAACACTATGAGGCCCAGAATGACCCCCAGCAGGCACGAGACCAGGATCCACCGGGTGGCAGTGAGTCTGGACTCCAACTCCTGGACGCGCCGCGCGGCGACGGTTTCGTGCTGCGCCATCATCTGGGACAACTGCTCCGAGAGTCGTTCGCTCCCAGGAATCAGCTGGGTGGTGAAGAGCGTGTGGGCCTGCGCCTTCTTTCCCGCAGTCGAGAGCTTGAGGACCTCCTCCGCCAGGTCACCCCAGCGGAGGCTGTCCTTTACATATTCGGTGAAAACCCGGCTGTCGTCGTCGCTGATGTCCGTGAATTGCTGGCGCTGCTGCTTCACCTCATTTTTCCACGCGGACCGCTGCGCGTAAAATTTCAGCAGCAGCCGCGCCTGTTCGCCCGAGTCTTTGGACTCAAGATAGCTGCCGAGACAGGCCTGGGTTTTTTCCGCAGCCTCGTCCGCGTGCGCGAAGAACGTATAGCTGGGCACAATCTCTTCCACGACAAACAGCATCTCGTGGTTGATCGCGTTCAGTCGGACCATGCCAAACGCCGTGATGAGTGTGAAAGCCAGGATCGGCAGCCCAACCAAGAGCAGCAATCTGCGGTAGATGGTCACATGAGTTCTAATGCGCCGACAGGAATAGTACCTATTAGATGATGTAAAGAGCGGATCATACCCTCCTGTAGCATAAAATGGAATTGGCGAATAGTGACTAATATCCTATATATAATTCTGCATGTGTGTTTTAAGTAAGTTTTTACAATGAGCCGATTGGCGACTGGTCTGCATTTTGGCCCACAAAAAGCAGGCAATACACCCTAGGCGCGTATGGAATCAGTTATGCCTAGGGATATATCCCTATCTGCCTAACTGAGCCGGTGCGTAAGTTGATCACGCCCAGCGCCCAAGCCTGCTGGCGACTTCGGTGGCGGCAAAACAGCCGCGATGGTATGCGCGATGACGGCAGCAATCCGCCAGGTAGAAAAACACCTGACTTGGAACAGGGTTCCTGCCTTCCGTCCCTGGGCCCAGACGGTCAGGAGCGCGACTCCCACCGGGCGTCCTCCCCGGAGTCCTAGTTTTTGCCCTGCAGGGTCAGGTTGATCTCGGTCAGGCCCACTCCGACTTGCTGCTGCAGGCCGCGTCCGACGAGCAGCCCGCTGCGGGCATCATAGGTATATTGGGCGCGGTGCTCCGCCCCCGTTTCCAGCAGCACGACCTGCCGCTCATCGGCGGCGGCCACCGTGATCTGCACATGGGTCACCGGATCACTGTCGAGCACTTGGCCGGCGCGCAGGAGGCGCAGTCCCGCGGGCGGAATCCAGAGGCCGGCCAGCTGGTTCGTGCCGGTGGCCCAGGTGTCCGTGGTGGGAACGATCGGCATGTTGGACGAGTTGGCGGTTTCACTGCGCTGACTGAGGAGCACCCAGCCCGGGCCGCCGCGCTGCACGTTCAGGCTGACCCGGTAACCCAGGGCGATGGGGTAGGAGCCGGACACCGTGACGCTGTGCGTCCCGCCGTAGATCAGCGAATGCATCTGCGCCACCCAGTCGGGAGTGGGAAGGCCTTTCCACGGCACGGACACTTCCCGCGTGCCGACCAGCCGGGCCTCGGTGAGAACGCGCCCGCTGCCGTTGTTGATCGGCCGACCGTAGGCGTCGACCATTTGAATCTTGGCGGCCGGCTGTGAGGCCGAGGAGCGGCTGAGGAGAATCCCGCTGGCGCGATCGTAGATGCAAACGGCATAGCCTGTCTGCTGCTTCGTCTTCAGCGCGATCGCCTGATAGGTGCGCCCGCCCACCTTGTACGGCATACGGAAGACCCTCACGCCGACCGCCGGCTGGTCGGTCATCCCTTCCAGCAGCTTGGGGTGCATCCAGAAATCGCTGCCGGTGTGCGCCGTGCTGACCAGCCCGCTGCTGTGGGGCGCCCGGACCGCGCCCGTCGCCACATCAATGCCATAGTTGGACAGGCTGAGGACGGCGATCTGCTGGTCCAGGTGCTCCACATTGACCTGACTATAGCTCTGTCCGGACGCCCGGCCGCCCTCCGTGGGGCGGTATTTCCGGCCCGAACCATCGGTCCACACCATGCCGTTTTCGTCCGGCTGCGCATTGTCATCCAGCTCCAGCGTCATGCCCGGGTCGATGGTGGCCGAGGCTAGATAGAATGTCATCCGCATACCCGGATGGATCCAGGCGGGCGCGCCCAGTGAACCGGGGACCTGTCCCGCGCACGGGGGGCTCGGGAAAAACAGCAGGAGGCCCAGCGCGAGCAGCGGGGGCGCCGCCGGCCGGGCCCGGCCCAGCCCCGCGCGGATCCCGAGCAGGACCAGTCCGAGTGCGAGCAGGATCGCTCCCGCCACCGTATATTTGCGAGCGCTGCCCGGAACGGGAGGCAGCGTGTAGACGATGGCCTGGCTGGCCTCGCCGCCGTTGACCAGCGCCCCGTCTGTCGCCTGGGCCGGCAGGACGATCTTGAGCGTGCTGAGGGTGTTGGCCATCACGCCGCTGAAGAACCACACCTGCCCGGCGCCGTTCACCAGGCGGAGATCCTTGTCGACCGGCAGGGCATATCCGCCGTCCGGGCGCAGTTCGCTCGCAACGGCGCTGTGCAGCATCACTTTCGCGGTCCGATTCAGATCGTCGCAGTCCATCTTGAAGCCGTCGAACGCGACTTCCGCCCCAAAATTATAGCGCATCGCGGCCCGGGTGCGGGCCGGATCCTTGCCCGTCGTCGCCCGCCACTGGGCCCACGCGGCGGCATCGTAGGTGAACGTCATGTTCACGGTCGCCGAGCCGTTCGGCGCCACCAGTTGCTCCCCGGTCACGGTCTTGGGGGAAACTTGGCCGTCCAACCGCGTGCCGGCGGCCAGCAGCAGCGCGGCGAGGAGGATCAGGACCTTCCGGTAAGGCGCGGGCTTCATGGGTTCACGGGCTCAACGGCTGAATTCAAAGGACTGGAGCATCTGGTCCACGGACTGCCGCTCGGTCGGGTAGAGGGACTCGGGCAGGCTGATGATCATCGCGTAGGCCGGCCCGCCATAGGTCGCGTCCACGCCAGCCAGCGTAATCCGGGACGGCGTCCCCTTCGGGCTGACCCCGGTGTAGCGGGAGATCCACGCGTTGCGGGCGCCGAGGATCACCTGGGCCTGGCTGAGCTGCTTGAAATTCCGGAACTGCGGGGCGAGCTGCTGCACCAGGCTGGCGACCACCTCGGGTCCGCGCTGCACGCCGCCGAACGGACTGATCACGAGCGAGCCCTCGCCCTTGGACAGGGCGACGCCGCCCGAGCCGTTCGGGCCCACCGGGGTGGGTTTCCAGCCCGGCGCGACCCCGACATAAAAACGTCCCTGCGGATCCTCGTAGCCGTTGTCCTCATTGGCGGGGGCCGGTCGGCCCTGCTCGGCCTCGGGCGACAGCGGCGCGGGAGCCGCCGCCTCGGCGGCGGGGCTGCCGGGCGCGCCCCCGCCCTCGTTGCCTGGCCGATCAAAGCCACCGATCCGACCTGCCAGGACGCCGGCCAGCTTAGCGGTGTCCACCTCCGGCAGCTCGGGCGGCGTGAATCCGGCCGCCTGAAGATCCTTGATGTTCAGAACGATCACCTGGCCGGATTTGTAGGCCCGCTGCACTTCCTCCACCGCCATCTTGACCGCTTCGGCAAAGGGAACCGCGTCTTCCTTGCCCACGGCGCGGGGCGTGATCGCGGTGCACTCGATGGGGATGCCCGCCTCCATCGGCATCCCCTGGCTCGGCGAATAGGCCAGCACGAAGGCGTGACCCGGCACGAGGAAAATCACCGTGCGCACCCCGAGGTGCTCCAGAACGGAGCACCAGAGCAGCGACAATTCGATGCAGAGCCCCTGGTTGTTGACGATGACATCGCGCGGCAGCCGCACCGTCTGGATGAGCGTGGTGATGTTGTCGTAGGTCGCCGGCACGCCGGAATCGCCGACATACCGGAGTCCGCTCCGCACCATGTAGTCATAGGTGGCCTGGCACAGGCGCTGCACCTCCTGCGGACCGCCCGCGATGCCGGCGGTCGTGCCCCCGGCCAGCTTGGTGATCTCCCCTGCATAAAGCTCCACCACCGGATCGTTCGGTGTCACCATGGACACGCAGAAGGCCGAGGCGCTGCAGTAGTCGAAGAACGTCACCGCCTCGCTGGCGGGCACATCGCAAAACGCGACCTCGTTGACCGCCCGCAGCACCAGGTCCCGCGCGAACACCTCCTCCTTGGGCCGACCCTCCTCCTTCCACTGGATGCGGGTCCGGAAGGTGGTCGTGGCCGCATTCCGCAGCTTCGACACCGTGCCCGGCAGCCGCGGGAAATAGAGCTCCACAAACGAAAAGTCCGCCGGGACCTGCTGGCGCCGGCTGGGCTCGGTCCAGTCCACCCAGTCATCGATCTTGTAGCTGATCGCGAAGTCCGTCACCGGATGCTCGCCCACATTCTTGAAGACCAGCTTGGAGAGATAGTGCCGGCCCTGTTCCACGCTCCGGTTCGCATACACCTTGTAGCCGACCGACATGAGCGACGATTTCACATCGGGCGCGGACCACGTCAGCTTGGCCGGCCGCTCTCCCACCTGGGCCAGGCCAACCCCCAGCAACAATAGGCCCCATGCTGCGGAAACGATGCCGAGCAGGAGGAGGATCTTTTTCATCACGCCAAGCGCCAGAGGACTGAGCTGACCTGACCGGAGAGTAGTTTATGCCGCGTAGCAGGCATAGTGATATTTTTCGCATGACCGTGAGGAGTTCCCCCTAAGTCCGAACCAAGGCTGATGACCGCCCACGCCTAGCCGGCGACGACGCGCAGGAGGACGGATGGAGTGAGCCGGGCACCCGAAATCCGCAGGACACCGGTGCCGTGCGACCGGCGGGTGGGCTCAGGTGGCGGAGGGCTTCGGATCGGTCGGCGGCAAGATCCGGGGCAGCACCGCCGCGAGCATCGCACAGAGGGCGCCCAGTTGCTGGAGCGTGAAGCCGACGAGGAAGGCGTTGGTGCGCCGAGCCTCCAGCGCTGATTTCGTCATCTCCAGTTCCTGCATCTGCTGATGGCGGGCCTGGACCAGCCGTTGCGCCGCCAGCACCACGCGGCCCTCCAGGCCCAGCAGGTCGCGATAGGCGGCGACGTCGCGCTGGCGCGCCTTGGCGGAAAACCCGAGGTAGGAGTCGCGCAGGGTGGCGTAGGCCTCGGGCGAACGCGCGACCGCGGAGGCCATGAACAGGAACGGCGCCTGCCGGTCGAAAAAGAGCGTCTCCCCCACCAGCGTCCGGATCTCCGAGTTCACCTGCTCGTTGCTCAGCTGGGTTTCCAACACGCGGTCGGTGGCGAAAAACACGTCGAACCGGAAGATCGTCTGCTGGAGCTCGAAGTCCGCTTTTTCACTCTGCTGCAGGCGGTACTCGATCTGGGCCGACTGGGACTTCAGGCGGTCCGCGTAGATCAGGGTGATGATGGCGGCCAAAATGCTGATGAGCGTGCTGCAGCAGAGCAGCACGACGTCATGGCGGAAGACGCGTTTGAGCATGGCCGGCGGTCCCGAGCGGGTGCCGGACTTTCCCCGCGGGGTGCGGGGAATCGGCCGGCCCGCCGAGCATTGGATTTTATCCGTCCGGTGCAAGCCGCCAAAGGTCCGGGGCACTAGTAGGACCCGTGCTCCTTCAGCAGCTTCACGAGCAGCGAGTAGTTCCTGAAACTGACGGTGGGCGGCACGGAGTGATCAATGTGGTAGATATAGCCCCCGCCCGGCTTCGCCACCGCGAGCTTGGAGCACACCTCGTGGCGGATCTCCGCCTCGCTGCCGGCGGCGATCACATCGGCGTTGATGTTGCCCATCAGCGCGATCTGGTCGCCCCACCGCGGCTTCAGCAGGCGCACATCGTTGCCCGCCCGCGCCTCTAGGGGCTGGATGACATCGAAGCCGGCCTCGATCACCAGCGGGATGAAGTCCCGCACATCCCCGTCACAGTGCAGCATGAACACCAGGCCGCGTTCGTCGCAAAACCGCCGGTATTCCCGGTGCAGCGGCAGCACCAGCCGGCGGTAGACCTCGGGCGGCAGCAGCATGCCGTTCTTGAAGCAGAGGTCGGAAAAAAACCACAGCGCGTCAAACGGCACCCGCTGCTCGTCGAGCAGCCACCGCAGGTGCGCGAGGCTGTAGTCCGTGAACGTCCGCAGCGCGCGCCCGACCTCCTCCGGCTGCGACAGGCAGGCCATGAGCCCCTCCTCAAACCCGAGGAGGAACTCGATCACAAACCACGCCGGCTCCATCGGCGTCACCGCGGTGAAGTCGCCGGCGGCCCGCCGCCGGGCATGCTCGCTGAGCTGCCGCGGGTCGGCAACCCGGTAGTCCAGCGCGGCATATTGCTCTAGGTAGGCCCCGAGCTCCGCGAGGTCGCTGATCCCGAAGCGGAGGTTCACCGGCGTCGCCGTGGTGTGCTTCCAACTCTGCACCAGACGGCCCCATTCATCGCGCTGCACGACGGTCTCGGCGTCCTCCGCGACCCGCTGGACCGGCCGCCGCGGCGAAAGGTCCGGGGAATACAGCCCGAGGCGATCGAGTCCGAAATAGTCGTGCAGCTCGCAGTGGGCGGGCAGCCCCTCCCGCTCCCAGCGCTGGACCGTCTCGGGCCAGAAGCAGATTTCGGTCAGTGGAATTCTCGGCCCCGGCCGGCGGGCAAAGGTGTCGCGCAGCAGCATCCTCGATCCCATCCGGCGAGCTAAGGCTTTTTCGCCGGGCACGTAAAGCTGATGTTGCGCCCGGGGCGGCCCAGGGCGCGAAAGTGATTGAACGCCCTCCCCCGACACCGAAAGAGTGGGAGCCACCGCCCCCCACGACATGAATTCCCCCACGCCAGCGGAACCGGGCGCAGCCCGCCCTGTAGTCGCCGCGCTCGTCGGCTGCGGCGGCATCGCTCGCTCCCAGCACCTGCCCAACCTGACCCGCGCGCCCAACCTCCGCCTGGCCGCCGTCTGCGACCTCAACGCCGAGGCCGCCCGCTCCGCCCAGGCCGACTATGGCGTCCCGCACATGACCACGCGGTTCGAGGACCTGCTGGCCGACCCGGCGATTGAGCTGATCGTCGTCGCCACCAAGGCGGATTTCCAGGTCCCGCTGACCTGCCAGGCCCTCGAGGCCGGCAAGCACGTCTACGTGGAGAAGCCCCTGGCCGAGACGCCCGCGGAATGCCGCCAGGTGGTCGCGGCCCAGGCCCGGCACGGGAAGTTGGTGCAGGTCGGGTTCAACCGGCGCTTCGCCCCGGCCTGCCGCGAGGCCCGGCGGATTGCGGCCGGGCGCGGCGGGCCGACCAACATGTACTTCCGCATCAGCGACGAATACTGGAACTGGGGCCGGGGCAACCCGCCGGGCCAGCGCGTCATCCATGAGGTCTGCCACGTCTTCGACCTCCTGCGCTGGTTCGCCGGGTCCGAGGCCGTCTCCGTGTATTGCGCCAGCGCCCGGGCGGACGACGAGATCTACACCCTGAAATTCGCCTCCGGCTGCGTGGCGACGGTGATGAGCTCCGGCGAGGTCACCTGCGACCTGCCGAAGGAGCGGATGGAAATCGTGACGCGCGAGCCCGGGGCGCTGGTCCTCGAGGAGTACACCGAGCTGCGCACCTACGGCTGCCGGGGCGAGCCGCCGCTGCGCCGCTTCGCCGGGCACACCCACCCGGACAGCGAGTTCACCCACAAATACCTGTTCGAAAAACTGGGCGCCGAGGCCCTCACCGCCTTCCGCCGGCTGCGCTGGGAATTGCGCGAGCAGCAGGAACTGGGGCAGTTGGACCCCGCGGACGCCGAGCTGAAGAAGTTCATGGAGCAGAGTTTTCCCCACGTGAACTATCTCGTGGACAAGGGCTGGCGGGCCGCGCTGGAGCATCTCGCCGACTGCATCCGGGGAAAAGCGGACTTCATCGGCGCGGGCCCGCGGGATGCGCTGGCGGCGAGCGCGCTGGCCCGGGCCGCCATCGAGAGCCGGACGACCGGCGAAGTCGTCCGGCTGTAGGCGCGGCCCGCCGCCGGTCAGGCTCGCGTTTTCGGGCGGGTGGGTGCACTCCCTTGCCTGATGAATTCCTGGTGGAGGCCACTGGCGGTCGTCGTGCTTCTGGCGCTGGGCGGCTTGGCCTATTGGAAGTTCGCCTTTCCCGTTCACCGGATCGGTGCCCGCTCGGAATTGATCATGCTGGGCGATCTGGACGGCGATCACCATTGGACGGCGCAGGATGTCGCCGCGTTTGCGGCCTGGGCCGCCGACCCGTCGGCCGGCTCGGAGGCGCTCGCCGGGCGGCTGGATCTCAATCAGAACGGCCGGATCGACTTGGAGGATTGCCACCTGCTGCAGGCGCTGGCCGAGGCGGGCGGCGATCCCTACGCCGCCGAAGAAACCGCCCGGGCCCGGGGAGCGCGATTCCCCCGGCCGCGCGAGTTCTATCGGTACCGGACGGTCGATGAATTCCAGCAGCGCCCGCTGTGGGCCCTGCCCTACCCGCCGGCCAAGGACTCGGTGCTGGCCTGGCTGGCCGAGTTCCATCCGCCCGCCAGTCCCGGGACCTACGCCGACGCCCTGGAGGCGGAGATTTATGACGAGGCCGTGCGCTTTGACCAAGCCTGGCGCAAGCGGGCCGCCGGCCTGCTGCCCCTCGAGCGCAGCTATGCCACCCAAAAGCTGGCCCGGGCCGAGACCCTCTTTCGCACCGGAGAGAAATTTGAATTATTACTCGCCCTGATCGAGCTCGTGGAAGACGCCGAGACGCTGACCACCCGCGGCCAATCCGGTTTCGCGCTCCGCCTCCTCACGTTGCGGGACCACCTCCGCGACGTGCTGAATTCGCCGGCCTATGCCCGCTACCAGGCCAGCCCGCAGGAGGGGCAGGCCCTGCTGCGGATCGTCTCGAGCCATCTGCAGGCCGATCTCGGCCTCGCCTACGACTTCGCCACCCTCGGTCCGCCGCGCAACCTGACCAGCCTGGAAAGCTACCTCCAGCGCGCGGAATGGCAGTACTACAAGAGCCGGACGCACGCGGATGATTTCCGCGCGCTGATCGCCTACGCGCAGCACGACCGGCGCTACCTGCGCGCGGTCGCCCGCACCAGCCGGAAACTGCAGGACCCCGGAGTCGCCAACCACAACCTGCCCATGGTGCTGCTGTTCCGCCAGGCCCTGCAACTGACCCGGGGCGACAAGAAGCAGGCCGCGGGGCTGCTCGATGAGGCCATCCGGATCCCCTTCGCGTGGATCAAGTCCATCCCGCGCGAAAAACTCCCCGACTCGCTCGCCTACGACAATTTTCTCCTGCCCGGCAACAAGGAGGACGGCAGCGACAAGAGCAGGCACTGGAATGTCTTCGGGGCCATTTGCCTCTACAAATCGCCGCAGGAGGCGCTCGATCTCGCCCTGAAGCGCGAGTTGCAGGACCTCCGGCAGGGCCACTACGCCCAAGCCGAGATGCGGGAGTTCCTGCGCGACATGATCGGCAATCTGAACGGCATGTTTCACGTGATGACGGTGCAGCCGGCCTTGCTCGAGGCTCCCGCCCAAAAGATCCGCCCGTAAGCACCCGTGAACGGCCGACTCTCCTCGTGATGAAATCCTTGCTCCGGGTCGCCCTGCTCCTCGCCACGCCCTGGCTGGCCGCCGGGGCCGACGCACCCAGCCAGCTCACGGTCTACCTGGCGCCCAACTCCCACGGCACCGTCAGCGGCTGGCTGGTGGACTTCGACCGCGAGCGCAGCCACGTGGTGAACAACTACTCGAGCCACCTGGACCGGGTCGCCAGCGACCCCGCGTACGCCATGGCGTTCTCCGAGGTCCCCAACCTGATGGTCCTGATGCAATTTGCCCCGGCGCGGGTGCGGCAGCTGCAGGCGCAGCTGCAGGCGGGCCGGCTGGAGCTGGTGAACGGCTTCTTCCTCGAGCCCACCATCAACCTCTCCGGCGGCGAGGCCCTGGTGCAGATGGGCGTGCTGGGGCTGCGCTGGTACGACGAGGTGATGGGCCGGCGGCCGCGCTTCGCCTGGATGATCGATGTTTGCGGCGCGCACCGGCAAATGCCCCAGATCGTCAGCGGCCTGGGGCTGGAAGCGCTGTTCTTCTCGCGGAACAACCCCGTCAACCGCTCGGCCTTCTGGTGGCGCGCGCCCGACGGCAGCCGCACGCTGGCAATCTGCATCGGCCGCGGCTACGCCGCGACCTCCGAGATTTTCAAGAGCGAGCGCCCGCTCACCCGGCCGCAGCTGGACAAACTTTTCGGGTGCATCGAGGAGGAGCGCGCGGTCAGCCCCAGCCGGCACAGCCTCTTCATGGCCGTGGGCGGCGGCGACTACAGCCTGGCCCCCAAGCGCCGCAGCTATCCCACCGACCTGCTGGCCGAGTGGCGGCAGCTGCACCCGGAGGTGAACCTCCGCTTCGGCGTGCCGGGCGAGTACGTCGATGCCCTCCAGCGCGAAATCCAGTCGGGCCAGACCACGCTGCCGGAGTACGAGGGCGACATGCTGTGCGCCTACAACGCGTTTTGGATGAACCTGCCGGAAATCAAGCTGCGCTACCGGCGGGCGGAACACCTGCTGCAGGCCGCGGAACTGCTCGCCACCGCCGGCAGCCTCCAAGGCGGCGCCCCCTACCCGTCCGCGACCCTGTACCATTCCTGGATCCAGCTGCTCATGAACATGGATCGGAACATCCTGTGGGGCGCCGGGGCCGGCGCCCCCTTCTACGACCCGCAGCACTGGAACGCCGCGGACCGCTTCGGCTTTGTCGAGCAGCAGGCCGGCGCCATCCTGCAGGACTCGCTGCATTCCCTGACCGCCCCCGGCCGGGAAATCGTCCTGTTCAACCCGCTGAATTGGGAGCGCCACGATCCCGTCGCCCTCGCTCCCCCGGCCGGGATGCGCCCCGCCGGGATCCCCTGCGAAGCCCAGGGCGACCGCGTGCTCTGCGCCCCGCGCCAGCCTTCGGCCGGCCTCACCGCCGTCCCGCTGGAAGCCGGCTCGGCCCCCGCGCCAGTGGCCCGGCCCTTCCAGGCCACCGTCGTCACCGACTACTACACGCTGCAGCTGGATCCCCTGACCGGAGCCCTCCTATCGCTGCGGGACCGCGCCTCCGGCCGCGAATACCTCGGCGGTCCGGCCAACGTCGTCATGGTCGAGAGCGTGGCCGGGGTCGTCCAGGACCCGGCGAACTGGATGGCGGCCCGGCCCCGGCGCAAGCTGGTGGACCACAGTTCCAACCACCCCGTGCACTGGGCCGTGCAGGAGGGACCGCTGACCACGACCGTCGTGGCCTCTTCCGGGCTGGCCGGCGCGTCGACCCTCGAGCGCCGCCTCATCCTCTATAAAAATTACCCGCGCATCGATTTCGAAACCACGGTCGACCTCCGGCAGCCGGACGTCGTGCTCACGGTGGACTTCCCGCTCCCCGGTCCCGTCGTGCAGCGCACCCGCGGCATCCCCTACGGCTTCACCACCACGGATCCCCGGTCGGTGCCGGTGCCCACCGACTATTTCATGCAGCCCGACCTGAAGCAGTACGGGTCGCCCGGGGCGCTGGCACCCAGCGTCCGCTGGTCGGACTACCGCGGCGCGGATGGCGGCGGGGTGGCCCTGCTCGACCGCGGACTGCCCAGCCACGAATTGAACGGCAACACCGTCACGCTCGCCCTGCTGAACGCGCAGAGCACCTATCGCCAGCTGCCCAACATCCTCCTGACCGGCCAGGGCCGCCGGACGTTCAGCTATGCGCTCTGGCCCCACGCCGGGACTGGGCCGTCGGCCGGCCTGCCGCGGCGCGCCTGGGAATTCAACACAGCGGTGTTCGCCCAGCCGGGGCGGACGCTCGCGCACGACGTGAGCTTCCTGCAGACCTCCCCCAACCTCATCGTCGAGGCCGTGCGCCGCGTGGGGCCCGACCTCGAGGTTCGCCTCGTCGAGTGCGCAGGCCAGGCCGGCGAGGCCGAGCTCACCCTGCACCTGCCGCACCAAGACGTCCGGCGGACCGACCTGATGGGCGAGCACGCGCAGAGCCTAGCCGAGCCGGACGGCCGCTGCCGCTTCCCGGTGCAGCCCCAGCAGATCGTCACCCTCCGCTTCGCCACCGCCTCCGCCGCCCCCGCGGCGCCGGCCATCCGCGCGTGGGATGCCCTCGTCCCGCCGGAAAAATTGCCGGCGCTGCATCAGTACTCGGAGGCGCGCGGTTACCCCGGGCGGCCGGACGAGTGAGCGGGGCCCGGGGCGGATCCGGGGGGAGATTGACGCCTCCCGGCCAAAAACCCATTGAGGTCCTGCTCCCCATGCCGCGACTTCTCCTGGCCTTTCCGCTGGCCGTCCTGGCCTGGGCCCTGGCGCTCGCCGGGCCCGCGCCGGTCCGCGCCGCGACGCCCGCGGAGTCGCTCGCGGCCTGCAACGTCGGGTGGGACTCCCCGAGCACCGGACCGCTGGGCTCGATGCCGGCGGGCAACGGCGAGACGGGCCTCAACCTCTGGGTCGAGCCCGGCGGCGACCTCCTCTTCTACCTCGCCCGCACCGATGCCTGGGATGAAAACAGCCGGCCGTGCAAACTCGGCCGGGTCCGGGTGCGGCTGTCGCCCAACCCGGTCGCCCAGGGCTTCCGGCAAACCCTCAACCTGGCCGAGGGCTGCATCGACCTCGTCTTCGGCACCGGCCCGGAGCGGGTCGACGCCCGCGTGTGGGTCAACGCCCACCGCCAGGTCGTGCACCTCGAGCTGCACTCCGCCCGGCCCTTCGCGCTCTCCGCCGCGGTGGAGCTCTGGCGCACGGCGGAGCGCCCCTTCCGCGGGCCGGTCGGGGCCGAGCTCCGCGAGGACCACAGCGTCTACGAGTTCCCCCAGGACCAGCGCAAAATCTACCCCGACACCCTCGTGCGCGGCGAACCCGACCGCCTCACCTGGTACCACCGCAACGTCGTCTCCCCGTGGGCGACCTCCCTGCAGCTGCAGGAGCTCGGCGGGGCGGCCGGGTCCTCGGTGGATCCCCTCCTCCATCGCACCTTCGGCGCCATGCTCACGGGGACGGACCTCGTGCGGCGCAGCGACACCGAGCTCGCCAGCCGCGGGCCGGTGACCGCGGCCCGGCTCGCGGTCGTGACCCACACCCAGCTCGCGCCCGCGGCGGCGGACTGGACCCGGGAGGCCGCCCGCCTGACCGCCGCGGTCGGCGCCGCCGACTGGCCGCGCGAGTGGGCCGAGCACCGCCGGTGGTGGGGCGCGTTCTGGGACCGCAGCTACGTCTTTGCCTCCGGCACGCCCGAGGCCGAGGAGGTCACCCGCGCCTATGTGCTCCAGCGCTGGGTCCAGGCCTGCGCCGGCCGGGGAAATTTCCCGATCAAGTTCAACGGCTCGCTCTTCTCCGTCGAACGGAACTACGACCCCGACTACCGCCGCTGGGGCGGAGGGTATTGGATGCAAAACACGCGGCTGATGTACTGGCCCATGCTGGCGTCGGGCGACTTCGACATGATGCGCCCGTTCTTCGACATGTACGCCCGCATGCTGCCGCTGTCGCAGGAGCGCTCCCGGGTTTATTTCCACCACGCCGGGGCCTTCATCCCGGAGGTGGTCTCGTTCTGGGGCGCCAATCCCAACAACTTCGGGCGCCACGAGCCCGCCAAGCTCGGCAACCCCAGCGAGTGGATCAACGGCCCCTACACCCGCCACCACTACAACGGCATGCTCGAGGCGGTCGCCCTCATGATCGACTACTACCGGTACACCGGCGACCGCGACTTCCTGCGCGACCGACTGGTCCCGTTCGCCGGCGAGATCCTGCGCTGGTGGGACCTGCACTGGCCGGTGGACGCGCACGGCCAGTGGCGGATTGCCCCGGCCCATGCGCTCGAGACCTACTGGGATGGGACGAACAACCTGCCGGACGTCGCGGGGCTCCGCTGGAACCTCGACCAGCTGCTCGCGCTGCCGGCGGCGGACCTGCCGGACGAGCTGCGCGCCCGGCTGCGCGCGATGCGCCCGAAGGTGCCGGCCCTGCCGCGCGGCCGGGACGGCGCGGACCCGGTTCTGCTGGCCGTGGCGCCGCCGCTGCCGCCGCGCCGGAACGTGGAGAGCCCGGAGCTGTACGCCGTGTTTCCCTATCGGCTGTTCGGCGCCGGCCGGCCGGAGCTGGCCCTGGCGCGGGCCACCTTTGCCCACCGGCTCGACCCCGGGGCCCTGGGCTGGAAACAGAACGACAGCCACGCCGCTTTCCTCGGGCTCACCACGGTTGCCCAGGACTACCTCGTGCAGCGGGCCCGGGCCAAGGACCCGGACAGCCGGTTCCCCGCCTTCTGGGGCGGCAACTACGACTGGAGCCCCGACCAGGACCACGGCAGCAACCTGCTGAAGACTTTCCAGACCATGCTGCTGCAGGAAACGGACGGAAAAATCCTCGTCACGCCCGCGTGGCCGCAGGCCTGGAACGTCACCTTCCGCCTGCACACCGCCGGCCAGACCGTGGTGTCCGGTCAACGGGAAGCGGGCCGGTGGGTCCGCCTCGTCACCGAGCCGGCGGCCCGTCAGGCCGATCTGGTGATCATGCGCGACGGCCTGCCGGAGCAATCCGGGGGCGCGCCCGGCGCCGGCGGTGGAAAATAATTTTGCGCGCGTTCCGCAACGCCCCGCCCATAGTCCGTCCATGATCCCTGGACCGGCCGCGATCACCCCCGCCAAAGGAGACCATGGAACGGCGTGATTTCATCAAGGCGAACCTGGCCGCGCTGGGCGGCGCCTGGCTGGCGGGCGGTTTGCCGGCCGCCGCGCCCGCGAGCGAACCCGTCCCGGGCCGCCGGCCCCCCGGCAAGGCCGCCATCAAGCTCGGCATGCGGGTGTCGCACGAACTGAGCGACGCGCAGCTGGAGTTCTTGCGCCAGCTCGAGCTGGGCTGGTGCCGGCTCGATGTGCATGTGCCCAACTTCGGCTACGAGGAACTCGCCCGCACCCAGGAGCGTTATGCGCGGCATGGGCTGAAGATCCAGGCCGTGAACAACAATCAGCTGCGCGGGCCGTCGCTCCTGCAGGGCGGCCCGGAGCGCGCGGCGCAGCTGGAGGTCCTGGCGACCGGAATCAAGGATCTGGGCCGGCTGGGCATCCCCGCCTGCGACACCTCCTGGATCGGCCTGCTGCCGGGATCCCAGGTCTTCGACACCAGCTACGCGGACCTGAACGGGATCCGCACGCGCATCTACGACACCGCCGAATACGCCCAGCGGCCCCCCGTCGCCGGCCGGCGCTGGTCCGCCGACGAGGTGCGCGCCGCACTGAAATACTGCCTGGACCGGATCATGCCGGTGGCCGAGGCCAGCGGCGTGCGCGTGGCGCTCCACCCGGACGACCCGCCGATCCCCGAGCAGGGCGGCGTGGCGCGCATCCTCCACACCTTCGAGCAGTATCAGCAGCTCTTCGCGCTGTGCCCGAGCCCCAACCTCGGCGTGAACTTTTGCGTCGGCACCTGGGCCGAGGCCGGCGCCGCGACCGGCCTGCCGGTTGCCGACGCCATCCGCTGGTTCGCCGCCCACGGCCGGCTGATCAACGTGCACTTCCGCAACATCCGCGGCACGCTCCCCCGCTTCCAGGAGACGTTCATCGACAACGGCGACCAGGACCTGCAGGCGGTGATGGACACGCTGGTGGACGTGGGCTTCGACGGCCTGCTCGTGCCCGACCACGTCCCGGTGTTCACGCTCGACGCGGCGCCGCCCCTGCCCGCCGGCACGTACCGCACGCCCTTCCCGTCGGCCGGGATCGCCTACAGCGTCGCGTGCATGCGGACCATGCTGCGCAACTCCAGCCGGCACCCCGGAGCCTGAGCCGCCGCAGGCTCGGCTGCGCTCAAGGCGGGCCGCGCCCGTCGGACTCGCCCCCGGCGAAGGGCCCGAGCTCCACATCCTTGCGCCGCGCCTCCGGGGTCACCCGCAGGGACTGCATCCGGCCCCCGCGGTACACGCCCTCGACCACCGTTTGCCCGGGCGCATGGAGCTTGAATGCCACGTCCCAGTCCTGGGGCCAGGCGGGCAGCAGCAGGATGCGCGGGCCATCGGTCTGGAGCAGCATGCTTTGGAACGCCTGCATCAACACGCCGCCGTGGTCCTGATCGGGCGTCCAGTCGTAGTTCGGCCCCCAGAAGGCCGGGAACCTTTCCTGCGAATCATGACTGCGGGCCCGGGCGACGATCTGCCGGCGCAGGTCGTCCGTCGCGCCCAGATAGGCCATGAAGAGGTCGTCTTGCCGCCAGCCGGTGTGCCCCCGGTCCCCGCGCAGGGCCAGGGCCGTCCGGCCCCAGTCGAGATTCGGCCGACCGAGCGCAATCAGCCGGAAGGGGAACGTGGCATACAGCTCGGGATTCTCGACGTTGCCCTTCTGGGGGGCGAAGGTCTCCGCCGGGGACAGCGTCGTCCGGCCGTCCACCACGCGCCGGGGCAGCGGGGCCAGCTTGGCGCGCAGGCGCTGCCAGCCGGCGCGGTCCGCGGGCGACGCGGCCGCGGCGGGCAGCGCCAGCAGCCGCTCGGTGACGGCGATGCAGCCCGCGAGCTCGGGCATCGGGTTGGTGCAGCCCCGCCAGGTCTCGAGCGCCTGCGCCGGGTACATCACCAGCTGACCCTGGGCGTTCACCGGATAGTGCTGCTCGAAAAAGGTGAGGATCTCCCGCGTGAACGGCAGCACCGTCTGCCGCAGGAAGTCCGGGTCGAGCGTGTGCTCGTAATAGTCCAGCATGAGCCAGCAGAGCTCGAGGCCGCCCACCCATTCCAAGGGCCACGACTTGCTTTCCCCCAGCTTGTCCGCGCGCTGCGCAAAGGGCGTCCAGCCGTACGCCGCGCTGAAGGTCGCCCCCCAGAAATACACGCCCTCCGGAAAAAACGCCCCGGCGTGGCCGCAGTAGAGCTTGGTCCGGTACCGGCAGAGCGGCAGCAATTCGTCGGCATACATCCGGAAGAGCGGACGCAGCAGGTCGTAGTCGCCGCTGGCGCAGAGGCTGTAATAGGACAGGCGGGTGTTCTGCCACCAATAGCCCGGCCCCCAGCGGCGATAGTCCGGATCGGCCTCGGTGTCCCCGGGCGGCACCGTGAACAGCGAGCCGTTGAACTTGATCGGATAAGCGCCGCGGCCCGCCCCGGCCGTGATGAAGCGCTGCAGGTGGTACATCTGGCTGACGTAAGCGGCGTCATCGGGGCTCGTCGCGTCCGGCGCGCGCGCCGGTCCGGTCGGCGGAGGGCTGGACGCTTGGATCCAGCTGCGGTCCCAGAAGCGGTCCCACCATTGTTCATGCGCCGCGCGCCGCGCGGAGAAATCTTGCGCCTCCACCCCGCGAATCACGGCGTCCAGGTCGGCGAGCCAGGGCCCCGGCAGCGCCGGCTGGCGGGTCAGCACGTAGACATTGATGCGGTGCGTGCGCCCGCGCGGCGAGGCCAGGTGCAGGTCATCCTGCCACTCCCCGCCCACGGCGGTGACGACCGCCCCGAAGGTGCGGTGCAGCAGCGGGTCGGCCTGGGGAAAGCCGTCCAGGCCCTGGATCTCGTTCAGCATCCGGGGCCCGACCGACTTGATGTTGTGGTGATACCAGCCAATGCGGTCGCGCTGGCCGGTCAGCACCGTATCCGGCTCGATGAACATCGGCGCGTGGCGCTCGCCCGGCTGCTTGAGGTCCCGGAACACGTCGCTCGCCTGCACTTCCGTGATCTCCTCGCGGCGGGGCCGCGTGAGCTCGACGCTGACCGTGGCGGTCAGGGGCTCGGCGCTGTCCACCGTGACGTGGATGACCGGATGGTTGGCGTCCACCCAGACCCGGACCTGGGTGCGCTGGGCGCCGGCCCCCGCCACCAGGTTCAGCGTCGCCTCGTGCAGGCTGAGCGTCTGGCGGAAGGGCCGGCCCGCCGCGAACGGGTTCGGCGCCAGATGCACGCGCACCTTGCCGACCTTGGCGAGGCGGGCGTTGTCATCCCACGCATCCGATTTTCCAATGTAGAACTGCAGGTCGCCCGCCGGGTCGGCCCACGCATTCAGCGCGATGTCGCCGTTGCCCAAGGGCATCGAGCCGTGATGGTTTTTGCTGGGAGCGTCCCAGACCACATCATAGGCGCCCGTTGGCACCGGTCCCCGGGCGCCCGCGACCAACGCCAGCAGCGCGCTAAGCAGAAGGACTCGTCCGGTCTTCATCGTGGGGGGCGGCGGAAACGTGCGGGCGGGAGCATAAGCCGGGGCGGGCGACTGAGGCGAGCGGACATTTGTCCCCCCGCGGGCGCTCGCCCGATCACGCCCCAGCGAGGGCCGGCCGTTGCCCTACAAGTAGAGCAACGTCGGCGGATGCTGGATTGCCGTCCCGCCGCATCGGCGCTTCATCTGGGGACCGTCATGCAATCGCTTTTTGACCAGCTGAACCTCGACTATCCCGGGCTGGAAGACGTCAAGCGCGCCGTGACCCGCGGCGACCTGGTCGCGGCCGGCGCGCACCTGCTGGCCCATTATCAGGGCAAGCGGCAGGAGCGCTGCCTCGACTTCTGGGACCTCTCGGGACCGGAGGATTATCCGCCGATGCCCTGGGGGGCGGCGTCGACCGCCGAGCAGCTCTGGAAAAACACGCCGGCCCGCGTGGCCGAGGGGAAGCTGTTCGCGTCGGGCCAGGAATTTGATTTCTCCACCGACCGTGCCATCGACTGGTGCAGCCATATCTTCTGGGCCGGCGACCGGTACGACCTGGTCTCCCAGCCCCGCTGCATGCTGCGGCGGATGTACTGGCTGCGGGCGCTGGACGTGTACCACCTGCAGGGCGACGCCGCCGCCCGGGAAAAGGCGGAGCGGCAGTTCCACCGGCTGCTCGAGAGCTGGCTGGTGTACGCGCAGTGGGTGAAGGAGGAGTTCGTCGTGCAGTGCGCCTTCCGGCTCGGCGATGCCATCAGCCAGTCGGGCCTGACGCGGAGCTGGTACATGTACCTGCCCTCCCCGCACCTCCCCGCGGAGTTCAAGCTCCGCCTGCTGCAGCATATCGCCGAGGGCGCGGAGGACATCCAGCGCCGCGCGCAGTGGAACCCGTGGATCTGGGGCCTGGGCGAGGCCTCCGGCCTGGGCTACGTCGGCCTCCTGTTCCCCGAGCTCAAGGCCGCGCCCGGCTGGCGGCAGAAGTGCTTTGATTTCGCCAACCACTTTTTCCAAACGGAGCTCCGGTCCGACGGCACCCTCAAGCGCATCCATTTCTGCCCGCACTACGCCGGCCTGACCGCCGCCTGGCCGCTGTCCTTTTATCCCCAAATCGCCCGCCTGGGCTACACCGACGTGCTCGAGCCCGGGGCGCGCGCCGCGATCGAGCGGCTGGCCGACTGGACCGCCAACGTGCAGAAGCCCGATAACACCGTCCCGCAGATCACCGCCTCGGATCTGCCGGGTTTCGGCCGCTGGCTGGCGGCGGGCGCCGCGATCTTCCAGCGCCCGGACTGGCTCTACATCGCCACCGCCGGCAAGCAGGGGCAGGCGCCAACCCATACCAGCTGCGTCCTGCCCGACGCCGGCGGCTTCATCCTGCGGGATGGCTTCAAGCCGGACTCGATGGTCGCCTGCTTCCACAACGGGGACTACCATCACACGGAGCGCACCAGCCTGGCCCTGGATCTTTACGCCGCGGGCCGCACGCTCGTGACCGCCCCGGGACGCTACGGCTATTACCAGCCGGAGTTCGTCCCCTACTTCGCCTCGGCCGGCTACAACACGCTGATGGTCGACGGCTCGCCGCTGCAGGTCTGGGGCGAGCATTCGCTGCGTCAGGGGCGGGACCTGACGGACACCAGCTGGAAGCTGGGCGCCGATGTGGATTGGGCGTGGGGCAGCCATCCCACCGGGTTTGATGCGGCGCCGGACCTGCGCTGGCAGCGCGGGCTGCTTTTTGCCAAGGGCGAGTATTGGCTGGTGGTGGACCGCATCCGCGGCGCCGGCGCCCATGACTTTTCGCTGCGCTGGCTGCTCACGCCGTCCGAGACGGTGGTCGAGCCCGACGGCCTGGGGGTGCACACCCGCAACCCGGACGCCAACGTCCGGTTCGTTCCGGCCGTGCCGGCGGGCACGCGCCTGGATGTCTGGCTGGGCCACCGCGAGCCCCTGCGCGGCTGGTATTCGGCGGAGAACGGCACGATGATGGCCTCCCCGCAGCTGGAATACACGTGGCGCGGCGGCGCCCCGGCGCTCACTGCCATGCTGATCGTCCCGTACCGGGATCAGCTGCCCGCCTACACGCTGAGCCTGAGCTCGACCGCCGACGGCATCCACGAACTCGTGGTCACGCACGCCGACCGCGAGGATCGGCTCCAGCTCGACCTGCGCGGGGCCGGGGCGGCCCAGCTCGTGCGCTCCAAAGGCGGGCGGAGCGGCCTCCCCCTCAACCTGACCCCGGCCTGAACTTGGCGGCGGTCCGATGAGCTGGGAACACCGCAACACCGTTGCCACCCAGGCGACGGCGAGGGGTGCCTGGTGACACCCAAATCGTGTGTATAAAGCGAAAAGCCGCTCCCGAGTGAACGGGAACGGCTTACGTTGCAAATGGTGCCCGAGGGGGGACTCGAACCCCCACGCTTTTAGGCACAGGCTTCTGAGACCTGCGTGTCTACCAATTCCACCACCCGGGCATTAGCGGGACGGGCAAAAGACACTCCCGCCGCCCCCGGAGCAAGAGAAAATCGAGGCCCCGCCGGTTCGGGCTCCGCCGGGCGACCTCGCCGCTCGTCGTGCGCTAACCAGGTCCATCCCCCCGTTTGATCCGCCGGACGCGGACCGCCCCCCCGAGTTTCTGCGTCCCGCCGGCGCAGGAGGCCCCGGCGGCAAAAAGGGGATTCCCTTCACCGCCCGCCCCCCCTAGTGGTTTCTCCGCCATGAAAAAAGACGCCGTCCTCGCCAAGATCAAAGCCGAGAAGGTCATCGCCCTCATCCGCGCCGACAATCCCGACGGATTGCTCGACTGCGCCAAGGCCCTCGCGGACGGCGGGCTCACCAGCATCGAGCTCACCATGACCACCCCCGGCGCCATCCGCATGCTGGAAAAGGCGACCGCCGAGCTGCCCGCCTTCCTCTTCGGCCTCGGCACCGTCCTCGACGCCGAGACCGCCCGCGCCGGCATCCTCGCCGGCGCCCGGTTCATCGTCACCCCCGCCCTGCGGCCCGACGTCATCACCCTCTGCCGCCGCTACGGCGTGCCGGTCTTCAGCGGCGCCTTCACCCCGACGGAAATCCTGCAGGCCTGGGAGGCCGGCGCCGACGTCGCCAAGGTGTTCCCCGCCGAGTTCTTCGGCCCCGCCTACCTCAAGTCCATCAAGGCCCCCTTCCCGCAGATCGAGCTGCTGCCCACCGGCGGCGTCACGCCCGAAACCGTCGGCGAGTACATCCGCGCCGGCGCCTTCGCGACCGCCGCCGGCAGCTCGCTGGTCGAGGCCAAGTCCCTGAAGGAGAAAAACTGGGCCGCCATCACCGCCCGCGCCAAGGTGTTCGTCGCCGCCGTCGCCGCGGTGAAGTAGGCCGCCCGCCGGCTT
>CAIKTR010000098.1 GCA_903830425.1 uncultured Opitutia bacterium | reverse complement strand
TAGTTCCACTCCAGCCCGCTCTCGTCCGCCTGGACGTCGTCGAGCACGAGGAAGTAATAGGGCCGCACGAACAGGATCCGGCGCCGGTAGCGGGTGAGGTGCTGGTAGGAGTTGCGCAGGTCGGCGGAGAGGTAGTCGCAGGTCTCGCCGAAGGTGGACCGTTCCAGCACGACGGCGTGCTTCGGATCGCGGTAGTCCTGGTCGCGTCCCCGGAGGGTGACGAGGTTGTGGTAGGAGGTGCTCTTGAAGAAGAGGTGGGCGGGGTCCTGGTACTTGATGACGCCGGGATCGGCGGCGAAGCGCTCGCCGTAGGCCTCGAGCATGAACTGGCCCTTGTCGCTGTGGCAGTGCTCGAAGGTCTGCGGGCCGCCCTCGAAGAAGAAGAGCAGGTCGCCGTAGTCGCAGCCGGTGCGGAGGGTGACGCGCTCGCAGGTCTCGAAGCGCCGGCTGTTTTCCAGGCTGGGTTTGGCCGGCGAGCCCTCGTCGTAGAGGATCAGGTCGAGCAAGCCCGAGGTGCTGCAGGCGCCGCACACCGGTTTGCCGAAGAAGAGGCTGCCCGGCGGGTTGGCCCGGGTCTGGTAGAACTTGTGCCAGAGCCAGAGGGCGTTGCGGTCGCCGTAATACCGGGCGAAGAACAGGAACGAGCTGTTCATGAACTGATAGCCCAGCCGCTCGTTGTTGTCCCCCATGCACAGGAACGAGAGGTGCTCCCGGGCCAGCGACCGGAGGTGCATCATGAAGTTCATGGTCTGGCCCAGGTGCGGCGGCGCGTAGTCGCGGACCCCGATCCCCAGGTGCCGGGTGATGGTGAGGAGGGAGGCCACGACGTTCTGGGTGGTGTATTCCCAGTAGCCCGGCCCCTCGTTGGTGGCGCCGTCCACCTTGTAATAATTGTTCAGCATCCGCGGGAACCACCGGATGCCCCGCTCCAGGTTGGCCTCGATGTCCGGATGGCTCCGGCGGGCGACCAGGGCGGCGCAGACGAACCCGACGGTGTAGACGGCGCCCTGGTTGCTGCTGAGCAGGTATCCCTCGCCGTTCAGGCGGAGGTACATGTCCAGCCAGGGCAGCCCCTTGGTGTAGAGCGCATCCTCGACCTCGGTGCGCTCCGCCGCCGAGAGCAGGGGGTGGATGAAGTCGTAGCAGAGCGCCACGGCCTCGGAAGTGGAGGACTCGATGAACGGCGCCCGATAGCCCGGCAGCCCGCTGGGGATCCGGCTGGCAAACCCGGCCTGCCAGGTCTCGCAGCGGACGGTGGAGAACAGGGCCCGCCGGGCGTTCTGCCCGTAGCGCAGGTCGCCGGTCAGCGCGTAGGCCACCGCACTGTAGATGAGGCAGCTGTTGTAATGGTACATCTGGTTCCACGGCGACACCCGGCGCTCGCAGCCCTGGTTGCCCAGGTCGACCGGCAGGTAGCGCCCGACGTAGCGCTCCGGGGCGTAGTCCAGATGGCTGTCCGCCTCGGCGATGATCTCGTCGGCCATCTTCTTCAGCGGGCCGGGCCGCTTCGCCTTCTCCCGCAACTGCAAAAATTCCTCCCGGCCGATCAGGATGCCGACGGGCAGGATGCCGGTCTCCAGCGGCTCGACGCGCGCCGGGGGCGGCACGTCCGGGATGCCCCCGGCCTGGCCCACCAGCGCGGGATCGGTGCCGGTGCGCTCCAACAGGATCCAGCGGAGCGAGCTGGCCACCTGCACCTCGAGTGTCTCGGTGATTTCATCCTCCGCCTGTTCCAGCTCAAGGGTGAGCGCAGTCAGCCGGCGCCCGGAGATCAGGGCGCGAATCTCGTCGCCGCCGCCCAGCCCGCGCCGCCGGTCGATGACGCGCACCGCCACGCCGTCGATTTCGAGGATGACGCTGAAGTTGGCGCGCAGGTCGGTCGCGGTCCAGACCGTCACGGCCTGGTAGCCGGACAGGTCCACGTTCATCTTCCGGGTGTAGGCCGTCTGGTGCCGGCGCCCGGGCCGCTGCAGGTAGCGCAGGTTGGCATACATCCAGGCGACGTCGAAGGACTCCTCCCCGGCGGGGAGTCCCTCGTGCCCGGTGTGGGTCCAATCGCGGCGGTCCCACATCCGCTCGCTGAGGAAGTTCACCACCATGTCCTCGTAGGGCGTGACCGGGACGAGCGGAGAGTCGCTCGGCCAGGAGGCCCGGCCGAGCTCGAGGACGGTGCCGGCGAAGGTGGCGGTGCCGGCGGTGAGGCGCAGGCGCTTGACCGCGTGGAGGCCGGCGGGCTGGCCGATCAGCTTGAGCGAGGAGGCGGTGAAATACAGGGTGTTCCAGCCGGACCACTCGACGACGAAGCTGGTCTGGTAGCCGCAGGTCACGGGGCCGGCGGAGTCGTCTCCGCAGTCGAGGCAGACCTCGACGATCAGCATGGTGGCCCGGTTGGATTTTACCGGGAGGCTGAGGGCCCAGGCCTTCGCGCCGGGTGCCGGGGCGGCGAGGGGGGTGGCCAAGGTCTTGGCCGCCGCGGTCTCCCAGACGTGCTGGGTGGTTTCCTCGGCGGGGTTGCCGGTGCGGTGGGCAAATCCACTGCTGTCACCCGGGACGAAAGGCGCGCGCTTCATGGGGAAACTGAAGGAACAGAGCCCCGGCTGGCTCCGTCAACGACCGACCGCTGCTAACTGTAGCAGCCGGGCCCGCGGGCCGGCTGAGCCGCGGGGGCCGGGGTTCCGGGCGGGCGGGATCATCGGCCGGCGTGGGCGACGATGAAGTCGACCAGGGCCTGGGAGTGGAACCAGCCCGGCCAGTAATTGTGGCCCTGGCCGGGGAAGACCAGCAGGTGCATCTCGCCCCCGAGCTTCCGGTAGCGCTCGGCGAGCACGCCGGAATTCTGGTCCAGCGGGACGATCTCATCCTGGTCCCCGTGCAGGTGGAGCAGCGGGACGCCGGCCCGGGCGAGCGGGGCGAGCCGCTCGATCGGATTGTGCTCGGCCAGGCGGGCGGTGAGTTCGGCCTCGGTCAGGGCGTAGGCGTCGCAGGCCTTGGCCAATCCGGGGTAGCTGACCAGGTTGCAGACCGGGTAGATGCCGGCGAGGCAGGCGACCGACTCCGGGTGCTCGGCCGCCCAGTTGTAGAGCATGAGCCCGCCGCGGCTGCGCGCCAGCAGGGCGGGCCGGGAGGAAAAACCGCGGCGGTGCACCAGCTCCGCGTGCAGCGCGGTGAACAGCGCGCGGCCGCTCGGGCTGCCGTACGACTCGCCCACGTCCAGGCCCGCGATCGCCAGCCCGGCGGCGAGGAACTGCTGGAACATCCAGTGCTCCGTCCCGGCGGGCAGCCCGGGCAGGGTCGGGGCGTACCAGACCCACGGCGGCGGGCCGCCGGTCCGGGCGCGCGGCGGGGTGAGCAGGAACGCGCGGTGGCCGGACACGGTGAACTCCTCGCCCGGCAGGCCGCTGATCTGGACGGGCGGAACTCCGGGTGGCTGGGCGGCAGGCGGGTGGGACATGGGAGGGAGGGGAGGGGGCCGGCTCAGCCGACGCGCAGGACCTTGAGGCCGAGCAGGGACCCGATTTTTTCCAGCCGGTCCGCGACATGCCCGACGCCGACCGCGCAGTGGTGCGCGGGCCCCGCGGCATTCCAGCGGGTGACAAACTCCCGGGCGCCGCAGGCGAACCGGTAGCGGCTGTTGGTGTTGCCGATCTCGAGGATCGGGCCGGGCACCGACTCGGCCTCGGCGCAGAGCAGGGCGAGCTGGCCCGGGCCGTGTTCGATCACGGAGAGCAGCGTAACGGGTCCGTGCCGCACGGACATCTCGATGGAGACGCCGCGCCCGACCTTGCCGTGGTAAACCTGCAGGGGCCGGACCTTGGGCTTGCCCTCCGCCATCCGGATGTGCCCGGGCCCGTCGTGGCCCATCAGCACCACGTCGTCGCGGTAATCCATCGCGTAGTATTCCGTGAACGACCCGCCCACGCCGAGCAGGTCCAGGATTTTCATGGCCTGGGCGTTTTTCACCTCGTACTCGCCGGCCACCGGGATGCCGCGGCCGGTGAGCAGGGAGGTGCCGAGGATGATGGAGGCGAGCGTCGCCTCGTTCTCCGGCACGCCGGTCCCGCTGTAATAATAGGCCAGCGAGCCCAGCCGCCGCTGCGCCACCAGCTGGTCGAGCGCGACCGAGGTGCGCGCCGCCTCCGCCAGGGCGTCCGCCGGGCAGTCCGCCTGCACGTCGAACACGTCGTGGAACTCCGCCAGCCGTGCGGCTACCGCGTCGGCGCCGGCCGCGCGGCGCAGCGCCGTCAGCTCGTCCACCTCCAGAATCTCCAGGTGCGTGCCGAAGGTCGCGCACTGCAGGGTGGTGTCCGACGCGATGTCGAGCATGCCGCCGTAGTAGTGGCCCATCAGGCCGAGGCGGTTGCCCTCCAGGCCGGCCACGACGCGCGCGGCCTCGAGCCAGCCCTCGATCTCGCGCCAGCACGGCGGGTCGTCGTCGAGCTGGCCGGTGACCTGGTGGAAGCGCACCCCGGCCCGCTGGAAGACGTTGGCGATCTCGGGCACGGGGCACGCGCCGCAATGCGCCAGCCACTCGCCGGTCATCCGGGTCCGGTCGCCCAGGCGGTTGAAGGCCGCGTAGTCGATCGCCGGCGCCGGCTGCAGGTTGAGGATGATCACCGGCACCTTGGCCCGCCGCACCACGGGCAGCACGGTGGACGAGAGGGCGTAGGTCGTGACGTGGAGGAAAATCAGGTCGACGTCGGCCCGGCGGAACTCATGGCCGGCCGCATAGGCCCGCTCGGGCTGGTCGATCAGGCCGAGGTTCACCACCTCCACCCCGGGCCGCGCCAGCCGGCCCGCCACCCGCGCGACATAACCCTCGAGCCGCTCCTTCAGCCCGACGAACTGCGGCCAGTAGGCGTCGAGTCCGATACCAAACAGGCCGACACGCAGGGGGGAGGTTGCCATGGATGCATCTCCGGTTCGGGAGACGCCGCATCCAGCGGTTTTCGGCCGCCGGTTTCAAACTTTTCCGCTCGGCCCCGCCGCCGTCAGGCCGGGCCCTCGTTGAAGAACACCTGCAGCCCGTCCTTGCCCGGCGCCACCACGTCGAGCCGCCCGGTGCCGCGCAGGTCGGCGAGCGCGAACTGGATGCCGCAGCCGGCCCCCACGCCCGGCGGGCCGTGGCTGATCACGTGCGGGATGAAGCGGGCGCCGTCCCACCGGTAATAATAAATCCCGACATCGTCGAACTCCCCCGGGTCCCGCCCGTTGTGGGCGCGCCAGCGCTTGCCGGTGATGAGCTCCGGCCGGCCGTCGCCGTCCAGGTCCGCCCAGCGCAGGTCGTGGTACTGCGAGTGGCGGGAGTCGATGAGGTGCTGGGTCCAGCGGCGCGTGCCGTCGGCCTGGCGGACGGGCTCGTACCAGTGCAGCCCGTAGCCGTGGGCCTGGCCGACGATCAGGTCGTTGACGCCGTCGCCGTTCACGTCGGCGACGAGGATGGGGATGCTGGCGTTGCCGAAGTCGAATTCCGGGTGGAACCCCCAGGGCTCGTCCCAGGGGCGGGCGGGCGCCTCGAGCCAGCCCTGCGCGAGCACGAGGTCGGCGCGGCCGTGGCCCGCGAGGTCGCCGCAGCCCAGGCCGTGGCCCGAGGGCCCGGCCTTGAGGACGTGGGTCGTGAACTGCCCGGTGCCGCGGCCCTGGGCGTCGGTCACGAGCTTCAGGACCTGCAGCGCCTGCGGCGGGGTGTTGGGCACGATTTCCAGGACGCCGTCGCCGTCGAGGTCCCAGGCGCGGGTGGTCTCGATGTTGCCGACCGCGGGCAGCGGATGCGCCACCCAGGGCTGGGTGGGGTCGGCGGGGCACTCGCGCCACTGGAAGTCGCCCCAGTAGCCGCCGGTGATGAAGTCCGTGCGGCCGTCGCCGTTCACGTCGAGGGGGACGACGGAGAAGTCGCTCCAGTACTCGCCGACCCGGCGGCTGTCGCCGAGGAAGTGGCGGCGGCGGAAGTCCGGGCCCTGGTACCAGTAGCTGCCGGAGACGATGTCGGGCACGCCGTCGCCGTTGACGTCCCAGACGCCGGCGGCCTCGAAGCTCTCGGCGGCGAGGAACTGGCGGGTGAAGCGGAGGGGCATGGTCAGACGCCCTTGAAGAGCTGCAGCCAGCGGCGGGCGACGCGCAGGTCCTCGAGCGCCTCGGCGGCGCCGCAGGGCGGCGGGGCCTCGCCGCGGATGAAGCGCAGGAAGTTCCGCGCCTGGGTCCGCATGGCGTGCTCGTGGGGGAGCTCGGGCCGGTAGGCGCCGCCCTCGCCCAGCTGGCGGTGGTCGCGGAAGATCTCGACGCGGCCGGACTGGTTGAGCACGAGCGGCGCGGGCAGCTCGAGGCGCACGTAGCCGTGCGCGAAGAACACGGTGGCGGACTCCTGCCAGTCGACCGTCGTGCCGTAGGGGGCCATCTCGAGCGTGACCGGCCGGCCGGAGGCGGTGCGGCCGACCACGAGCACCTTGGTGGGGTCGGCATAGACCACCTCGTAGCTCTCGCCCGCGAGGTGGCGGATCAGGTTGAGCTGGTGGATCGAGAAGTTGACGAAGTCCACGAACAGCCGCGAGGTGGCGGCGTCGAGGCCCGGCTCGGCGGGGTCGGTGGCGAGCGGGGCGGGGAAGTCCTCGCCGGGGATGAGCTCGTCAAACCCGCCGGCGATGAAGTCGCCCGGGGGCATGGTCAGGCGCAGGTAGCGCATCGGGCCGAGCTCGCCGGAGGCGTTGAGCCGGTCGATCTCGGCCTTGGCGCGGACGGTCGCGACGTCGGAGCGCTTGTGGTAGCCGACCATGAGCTTGCCGCCGGCGGCGCGGTCGGCGGCCACGAGCTGCTCGGCGACGGCCACGGACGAGGCGAGGGGCTTCTCGATGAAGACGGGCAGGCCGGCGCGGAGCAGCTCGGGCAGGACGACGCCGTGGCGGGTGAACTGCTGCGAGGCCACGAGGCCGTCGAGCGACTCGCGCCCGACCATCTCCTCGACGCTGGCGTAGGTGCGCGGCACGGCGAAGCGGGCGGCGACGCGCGCCGCGAGGGCGGGGCGCAGCTCGGCGAGGGCGACGACCTCGCAGTCCGGCAGCGAGGCGTAATTGCGGAGGTGGGCGGCCTGGCCCATTTTCCCGACTCCGACGAAACCGATCCGAAGCTTGGCAGATTTCATGGGTGAATTGAGGGGCGAGCATACCGCAGCGCGGGCTTGCGGGGAATGGGCGGGCTTGCGAAGACTTGCGCATGCTTGCGGTTTCCCCGGGCCGGTCGACCTTCCTCCACATCGGCCGCATGGGGCCGAATCCGCGCTGGCGCATCGCGGCCCACTCCCATGCCTTCCACGAGCTCATCGTGGTCCTGCGCGGTTGCCTCCGATTGCGGCTGGCCGGGGAGGAGGTCCGGGCGCGGCCGGGCGACCTGCTGCTCTACCACGCCGGCTGCGTCCACGCGGAGTCGAGCGACCCGGCGGATCCGGCGGAGACGTGCTTCTTCTCGTTCCAGGGGCCGGAGGCGGCGGCCTGGCCCCGGCGGATGCAGGACCACGACGGCCGGGTGCGCCAGCTGGCGGACTGGCTCTATGTGGACCGCCACGAGTCGGGCGCGGAGGCGCGGCAGGCGCGGGACGCGGTGTTCCACAGCCTGCTCTGCGAGCTGAGCCGGCTCTGCGCGCGGGGCGCGCGGGCGTCGGACCTGGTGGCCGACCTTGGCGGCTACATCCAGCAGCACCTGGCCGAGCCGCTGCCGCTGGCGCGGCTCGCGCGCCAGGCCGGGCTGAGCAAGTTTCATTTCTGCCGGCGGTTCCGGCAGGAGGCGGGGCGGTCGCCGATGGAGGAGGTGCGGGTGCGGCGGATGAGCCGGGCGCGCGACCTGCTCCAGACGACGAGCCTGCCGATGAAGGCGATCGCGGCGGCGGTGGGGCTGAGCGACGAGTTCCGGCTCTCCCACCTCTTCCGCCGCTATCACGGCGCGACGCCCAGCTCCCTGCGGCGGAAGGCCGGCGCCGGCTGACCCGGCGGGGCCGCCGCGGCCCTCACGGCGCCAGCGTGAGCATCGGCCGGCTGACCAGCCGCACGGGGCCGAGGAGGCCCGCCGGCTGCAGCGGCGAATCCGGGGTGTACGGCTGGTGGCTGGACCAGGTGCGGCGCGCCGACTCCGGGCGCCGCTGGTCGCCGATCAGGCGGTTCACGAGGAGGTTGGTGACCGCGACTTCCAGGCGGTTCCGGCCGGGCTGCAGGCCCTCCGTCACTTCGACCGCATAGGGCTCGTGCCACAGCAGCCGCAGCGGCCGGCCGTTCAGGGTTGCGCCGGCAAAGGTGGCGACGCGTCCGAGCTCGAGCTGCACGCGCCGGCGACCGGCGAGGAATTCAGCCGGCACCACGAAGTCCAGCTCATAGGTGGCCGTGCCCGAGAAGTACCGCCGGGAGCCGGTGGCGCTGTCCGACCAGGAGGCCAGCGTCGGCCACGGGGTCGCCGGACCCGGCTCGTCGGGAAAACGCAGCGTCCAGCCGGTGGTGAGGGCGAGGGTGGCCGCCTCGCCCGTCACGGCGGCGCGGAGGCGGGTCCCGGCGCCGGTGGTCAGGACGTAGGCGCCCGGCGGGGGCTCGTGCAGGGTGGTGAGGGCGGCCGGGCGGCCGTTCCGCTCGACGCCGACGACGGCCTCCGGGGCGGCGGGCCGGCGGAAGACCACGAAGACCGAGCCCTGCGGGGCGAGGTGCAGCGGCAGCGTCGTCCGGTCGTCGCGGGCCACATACGCCGTGACGGGGGTGATCGCGCCGGTCTCCGGATCCCACTGCTCGGGCTGGCGCCCGCCCACCCGGAAGGTCGCCAGCACGTTGACGGGGCCCGGCCCCTGGTTGCTGACGAAGTAGAGGTCGGTGGCGCCCTCGCGGCGGTGGGCGAAGTCGAGGCGGGCCCCGGTGGTCCGGTCGTAGTCGAAGTCCGGCGGGGGCAGAACCGAGGAGAGGGGGGCGCCCCACATGACGCGCCCGCGCCCGAAGGCCCGGGTGGTGACGGTGGTGCCGTCGACCGGCCCCCAGACTTCCTCGCCGATCCGGCGCACCTCGTCGTCCCCCGCGGGGAAGTCGGAGAGGGTGGGCGAGCGGACGGGCCGCGGGCCGACGACGGTGGCGCCGGCGGCGACGAGGTCGCGGAGCTGGCGCGCCACGGCCGCGCTGAGCGCGGGCCGCGGCGGCAGCACGAGGACGGCGTAGCTCATGCCGTCGGGCAGCACGATACGCCGGTCCCGGACCGCCATGCGCCCGAGCAGCCCCTCCGCGCTGCAGCCGCCGTAGTCATAGCCCGCGGGCAGGAGGGCCCGCAGCGCGGGGTCGTCCGGACCCGGCAGGTCGTTGGGGGCGTCCTCGCCGACGAAGCAGGAGACGTCGGCCACGGGCTGGCCGTGCTGGAGGAGGAACTGGCAGCGGCCGAGGTAGCGGATCCAGGCGGGGCCGGCGACCTCGAGCCAGCCGTTGGTGCGCTCGAAATGGGAGCCGTAGGGTCCCAGCGTGAGGCCCGGCGGCCGGTCCGGCCAGGGCTGGTGCACGTAGGTGTGGAGCATGAACTGGTTGATGCCGGCGGCGAAGTAGTGGTCGCCGAGGGCCTTGAAGGTGGCGGGCGACTCCTGCCAGTTCGAATCTGCGGCCGTGCTGGTGAAGGCCTCGCAGGCCACGACGCGCCGGCCGTAGAGCTGGGCCGCCGCCGCCGCCTGCTTCGCGTCGCCGGAGTCGTGCGGCCGCCCGAGCCAGAACTCCCCCATCGGCACGTCCACCTGGCCCTTGGTGGCGAACGCGTCCACCACCGTGGGGCCGGCGTGCCCGGGGGCCTCGGCGTAGAGCCGCAGGCCCGCGCGGTGCGCGAGTGCGGCGTAGGTGCCGTAGTGGTTCGCCACGACCAGCTCCGAGATCGTCCGGCGGAGGTCGAAAAGGAAGCGCTCGCTGCACCCGGCGTCAGCCACCACCCGGCCGGTCATGACCGGCAGCCAGGGCCGCGGATCGTAGCCGCGGCGGCGCGCGAACTCGGCGGCGAAGCGCGGCGTCCAGTTCTGCGTGAACACCTCCCAGCTGTCCAGCAGCAGGCCGTTCAGCACCGGGCCCGCGAGCGGTCCGGCCGCGGCGATGATCCGGGCGGGACCCTCCGCGAAGCTTTGCGCGACGGCGGCGCGGTCCAGCTTGTCCACCTCCAGGCCGACCGTCCCGGCCATGGCGCCGCTGCGGTTCTGGACGCCCATCGGCGCATAGCCCATGCGGAGAAGGGTCCAGCGGCCGGGCGGGGCCTCCCAGTCGAGCGTGCCGTCCGCCTGCAGGCGGCTGGTGAGGTCGATGATCTGGTCGCGGGGGATCGCGGCCGCGGGGGCGACGTCGACCGGGGCGGCGGGATCGAGCAGGGCCGGCACGTAGGCGGCCTGGATTTCCCAGTGGTGCAGGCTGGCCCGGGGGCTCACCCGCAGTTCGGCGAGGACGAGGCGCTGCGCCCACTCCATGGCGCGGGTGAAACGAAAGCGGAAGAACCGGGCGCGGGTCTCGGGCAGGGCGGTGGTGCAGGGCGCGAAGCGGTCCCAGAGCGTGATCCGGGCCAGGGGCCGGACCAGCCGCCAGGCGCGGCCGTCCTCGCTGCAGAGCAGCTCGCCGTCGCGGTACCAGTCATTGCCGGCGCACGAGACGACGGCGGAGCGGACCGTGACGGCGGTGGCGAAGGCGAGGTCGACGCACACCGGCTGCCCGGCGGTGGGGAGCGGCAGCGCCGCCTGGGTGTCGCCCCGGCGGTCGAGCAGCACGGCGGGGTCGGGCAGGGGCACGTTCGCGGTGAGGCGGGCGGGCACCGGCTCGTCGGCCTCGGCGGCCGGCGTGGGGAACGCCAGGAGGGCGAGGTCATGGTAATCCGCCGCCAGGTTGGCGGGCTCCGGGCCGAAGAAGCTGGGCGGCGCCGGGGCCGCGTCACGGCCGGACATGAAGCCATAATGCACGGCGGGGCGGGGGACGGGCCCGGTGAATCTCCGTCCGCCGGTGAGCGCGAGCTCGCTCCACACGACGTGCTGCATGCCCTGGGCCGGGGTCACCCCGGGGCCGCCGGACACGCTGCAGCCGGCGGTGTTGAGGAAGCCGAGGTCGAGGCCGAGCCGCTGCGCCTCGGACGCGGTGTGGCGCACGAGGTCCAGCCAGGCGGGCGAGAGGTAGCGGACCGGCGGGTCGATGAAGCTGCGCGTGTCGCCGACGCGGAGCGCGGCGGAGAAGACCTGCGCCCCGCCGAGGCCGACGCGGGCCATGGCCTCGAGGTCCGCGGTGAGGCCGGCCGGGGTCACGCTGTCATTCATCCAGTGCCACCAGGTCTTCGGCCGCGCCGCGGGCGGCGGCTGGCGGAAGCCGGCTTCCAGCGGGTCGGG
>CAIKTR010000097.1 GCA_903830425.1 uncultured Opitutia bacterium | reverse complement strand
GGGCGCTCGCCGCCCCGGCGGCGCCCGCCGCGGGTGCGGCGGGGGCGCGCGGGGCCAACTACAGCCGCGCGATCTGTCCGCCGGGGGCCGGGAGCGTGGAGCTCTTTCTGGACCGCTGCACCGCCTGCCACCTGTGCGTCAGCGCCTGCCCGGCCCACGTGCTGCAACCGGCGGTGTGGGAGTACGGGCTGGCGGGGCTGCTCCGGCCGCGGCTCGATTATGCGCGCGCCTTTTGCAACTTCGACTGCCGGCGCTGCGCCGAGGTCTGCCCCGACGGGGCGCTCCGCCTGCTACCGCTGGAGCAGAAGCAGGTGACGCGGATCGGGGTGGCGGAACTCGACGTGGAGCGGTGCATCGTGAAGACGAAGGGGACCGACTGCGCGGCCTGCTCCGAGCACTGCCCGACGAAGGCGGTCGAGACCATTCCCTACGGCGACAATCTCCGCCTGCCGCAGGTCAACCCGGACGGGTGCATCGGCTGCGGGGCCTGCGCCTACGCCTGCCCGGCCCAGCCGGACAAGGCGATCGTGGTGGTGGGCCAGCGCGTGCACGACCGCGCGAGCCGGCTGCTGGAGGCCCCGGCGCGGGATCCCCGGCGCGGCGCGGACTTCCCGTTTTAGCCCCGGACCGGCCGCGGGCCGCGTCAGCCCACCCAGTGGGACATGAATTCGTGCACGGGCAGGGCGGCGAGCTGGGCGCGGTCGGCGAAGAGCGCCAGGAGCGAGTCCGCGCGGGCGGGGCCGAAGTGGGCGGCGTAGGCGGCGCGGGCCTTGGCCTGGAGCACGGGGAGGCCCTCGGCCCGGCGACGGCGGTGGCCGAGCGGGTACTCGACGACGACCCTGGGCGTGGCCGTGCCGTCGGTGAAGAAGATTTGGACGGCGTTCGCGATGGAGCGCTGGTCGGGGTCGAGGTAGGCGCGCGAGTAGGCCGGGTCCTCCCGCACGGTCATCCGGGCGCGCAGGGCGTCGATGCGCGGATCGGCGGCAAAGCGGTCCTCATAGTGGTCGGCGGTGAGTTCGCCGCAGAGCAGGCCGATGGCGGTCATGTACTGCAGGCAATGGTCGCGGTCGGCCGGGTTGTGCAGCGGGCCGGACTTGTCGATGATGCGAATCGCCGACTCGTGGGTGGTGAGCTCGATGCGCTGGATCTGCTCCAGCCGGCCCCGCACCAGCGGGTGCAGCTGGATCGCGCCCTCGACGGCGGTCTGGGCGTGGAACTCGGCGGGGAAGGACAGCTTGAAGAGGACCTGCTCCATCACGTAGCTGCCGAGCGGGCGGGCGAGGGTGACGGGACGGCCGCGGAAGGAGACGTCCTGGAAGCCCCAGGTCGGGGCGGTGAGCGCGGAGGGGCAGCCCATCTCGCCGGTCAGCGCGATGAGCGCGAGGCGGACGGCCCGGCCGGCGGCGTCGCCGGCGGCCCAGGACTTGCGCGAGCCGGTGTTGGGCGCGTGGCGGTAGGTGCGGAGGGCGGAGCCGTCGACCCAGGCGTGGGTGAGCGCGGCGATGACCTGCTCGCGGGTGCCGCCGAGCAGGGCGGTGGTGACGGCGGTGGAGGCGACGCGGACGAGGAGGACGTGGTCGAGTCCGACGCGGTTGAAGGAGTTGGCGAGGGCGAGCCCGCCCTGGATCTCGTGGGCCCGGACCATGGCGACGAGGACGTCTTGCATGGTGAGCGGCGAGCGGCGGGGGACGAGCGGGGTGGCAAACGCGGCGAGGGGGGCGCCGGCGGCCTGGTGGCGGCTGACCCAGTCGGCGGCGGCGAGGATGGCGCCGAGGTTGTCGGAGGGGTGCCCCCACTCGGCGGCGAGCCAGGTGTCGTTGAAGTCGAGCCAGCGGAGGGCGGTCCCGAAGCTGGCGGCGGCCTGGACCGGATCGAGCTCGTGGCGGGTGCCCGGGACGCGGGCGCCGAGCGGGAGGGTGGCGCCGGGGACGACGGGGCCGAGGAGCCGGGTGCAGGCCGGGTAGGCGAGGGCCAGGAGGCCGCAGGCGAGCGTGTCGGCGAGGCACCAGCGCGCGGTGTCGAGGGCCTCGTCGCTGATCGCCCCGGCGCCGAGCGCGTAGTCGGCGAGCTCGGCGATCAGCGGGTCGGGCGCGGGGCGGACGTTGCGGGCGGGGGAGGACATGGCGGGAGCCGGGCCGGGGCGGGACGCCCTCAGGTGCGCTGGGCGAGGGGGACGAAGGGCCGGTGGGCCGGGCCGGTGTAGTTCGCGCCGGGGCGGATGATCTTGCCGTCCATGCGCTGCTCGATGATGTGCGCGGCCCAGCCGGCGATGCGCGCGAGGACGAAGAGCGGGGTGAACAGGAGGACCGGCACGCCGAGGCGCTGGTAGGCGACCGCGCTGTACCAGTCGACGTTGGGGAACATCTGCTTCTCGCGCCACAGGAGGGTCTCGATCCGCTCGGC
>CAIKTR010000096.1 GCA_903830425.1 uncultured Opitutia bacterium | reverse complement strand
GGTGGCATCGCGCCCGTCGGCCTCCATGTAGCGCGTGTTCTCCTGGGCGCGCATCTTGTAGCGCCCGAAGAGGTCACGCAGAGCGACCGCGTAGGGCAGGTCCATGCGCATGCAGGGGGCCGGGGCCGCGTCCGGCGGCAGCCCGCTCAAGCCGTGGCTGCCGGTCATCGCCGCGCTGCTGCTGGCGCCGGTCGCCACCTGGGCCACGGTCGAATTTGTCCTGCTCCCGCGCCTGCAGAAGAAGCTGGCGGCCGTGGTGGCCGGGACCGAGCCGGCCGAGCATGCCGCCCCGGCCAAGGAGAGTTCCGGGGGCCATGGCGAAAAGGGCGGCAAGGAGGGCAAGGAGGGCAAGGAAGGCAAGGGGGGCGGCGCCCCCAACTACGAGTTCCAGAACGTGGTCGTGAACCTGTCGGGCACGATGGGCACGCGCTACCTCAAGACCAGCTTCATGGTCACCGGCGCCGATGCCGGGATCAAGGAGGCCTTCGAGGAGAACAAGCCGCGGCTGACCGACGTCACGCTCAACGTGCTCTCCTCGCTCACCCTCGCGGACCTGGAGGAGCCGGGGGCGAAGAACGTGATCCGCGAGAAGCTCGTCACGGCCTACAACCAGGCCTTCGGCCGCAAGGTGGCCGAGCAGGTCTACTTCTCCGACTTCGTCATCCAGTGACGCCCCCGCCCGATGGCCGACAACTCCTCCCCGCCTGCCGCTGATTTCCTCGATCAATCCGAGATCGACAAGCTGCTCTCGCAGGCGGTCGAGACGGCGGCGCCGAAGCAGCAGCTGCTCCGCGCGGACGGCGCGCGGCACGGGGCGGAGCTCAAGGTCGAGTCCTACGATTTTCGCAACCCGGCGTTCCTCGCCGAGGCCGAGCTGCGCCGCCTGCGCGTGCTGCACGAGGACTTCATCCGCTACCTCAGCGCCCGGCTCTCGCTCTACATGCGGATGGAGTTCGGCCTGAAGATGGCGAAGCTGACCACGCTCACCTACGCGAAGTTCACCGAGTCGCTGCCGAACCCCACCCACCTCAGCCTGTTCAAGATCGAGCCGCTGGTCGGCATCGGCGTGCTCGACGTCAACCCCCGGCTCGCCCTCACCATCGCCGACCGCCTGCTCGGCGGCCGCGGCCACTCGGTGAAGGCGGAGCGCTACCTCACCGAGATCGAGGTCGCGCTGATCGAGGACATCATCCTGATCATCCTCGAGGAGTGGGGCGCGCAGTGGAAGCTCGAGCAGGAGCTGCACCCGCTGATCCTCGGCCACGAGAACAACGGCCGCTTCCTCCAGACCTCGCCGAAGGACGCGATCGTGCTCGCCCTGACGCTCGAGGCCAACTTTGGCGACTGCTCCGAGCAGATCCAGATCGGCGTGCCGTACTACATGATCGAGCCGGTGGTGAAGAAGATGCAGGTCCGCCGGCAGAAGGACGCGGCGGTGCTGCCGACGGAGAAGCGGGCGGAGTGGCAGCCCGCCTTCGACCGCATCACGGTGCCGGTGCGGGCCGAGTGGGCCGCGCTCGAGCTCACCGTGCGCGAGCTGGCCAGCCTGCGCGTCGGCGACGTGATCGAGCTGCCGGCCGCCCTCTGCAACGAGACCCGTCTCCTGCTCAACGGCACGGCGAAGTTCGTCGGCACGGTCGGCCACGACGCCGACCGCGTCGCCGTGCAGCTCACCCGCAAACTTCCTCCCGAGGAACTAACCCATGTCAAATCTGATGGAAGAAAATACCCTTGATATCGTGCTCGACGTGAAGGTGAAGGTCACGGTGCAGCTGGGCTCCGCCCAGCTGCCCATGCGCGACGTGCTCGAGCTCACCGCCGGCTCGGTGGTGCAGCTGCTGCAGCACGCGAGCGACCCCGTCGGCCTGTTCGTGAACGACAAGCTGGTCGCCTACGGCGAGGTGGTGGTGGTCGAGGACAACTTCGGCATCAAGATCACCGAGCTGGTCGGCAGCGCCAAGCCATGACCCCGGGCCGCCGCTGCTGCCTGGTCCTGCTGGGGCTCCTCGGGGGCGCCCTCGGCGCGGCCGCGGCCGGCGAGGCCCAGGTGATTTATCCCGGCGGCGCGCCCGCCGCGCCGGCCGCGGCCG
>CAIKTR010000095.1 GCA_903830425.1 uncultured Opitutia bacterium | reverse complement strand
GGAAAAAACCAAAATGGCGTTGACAGGCAAAACCCGGGGACGCACGTTCCGCCTTCCTTTGTTGCAGGGTGGAGCAGCCTGGTAGCTCGTCAGGCTCATAACCTGAAGGTCGTTGGTTCAAATCCAACCCCTGCACCCAATTTAATCCCTCGTAACCGCAAGGTTACGGGGGATTTTGGTTTTTAACGCTGATGCAGCGGAATGCAGGGAAATGCATCCAAATGAACGATTCTGGTCAGGAGTTGGACCGGAGTTCGGTCGAGCGAGCCAACTTCCCCACCATAACTTCACACCAAGCGGCGCTACACCGGGAGTTCGATGCAGGCTGTGCTCGAAAGTGCGGGGTTTCGCGGGGTGAAAACCACCCCTTGGAACTCGCTGCCGTTTCCGCTGCTCGTGGCGAAACGAAAACTGTTTCGCCGGGCGACCGACACGAGCGACGTGCAAGAATTTCCCGCCCCGGTTGAAGCGGTGTCTCGGGCGGCGATGGCCGTGGAGCACGCTTGGCTGCGGCTCGGCGGGACTTGGCCGTGGGGCTCGTCGGTGCTCGCGGTGGCGAAGAAGGAGTAACGCCGAATCACGGCACGAGGCGGGACGCATGTCGGGAGTGATCCGAAAAGGCCGCGTGGGCTAGGCCCGCCGGGCCAGGTACACGCAGCTCTCGAAGGCCGTGCCCGCCCCATGGCTGCTGTCGACCGAGACAATTTCACCTCCGGCGGCGCGGATGACTGATTCGACCTCCGCGCGGGGCAACGAATGCATCTCCATCGTCGGTTGCAGCAGAAGAAAGCCATTGATTCGCCGCCAGATCTTCTTGGCCACCGTCGGTGGATACCACGAGCGGCGCGCTGGGCGCGTTGCACGGGCGGTGATCTGGAAATAGACGGCGCCGCCCGGAGCGCAAATCCGCATGAACTCGGCAAGGTAGCGCCGCGAATATTCCGGGGCGACGTGCTGCAAGGTGATCAAGCTAAACACGAGGTCGAAGGCGCCGTCATCGAAGCGACCGAGATGGTTGGCCGGGTTGTGCTGGAAATCGACCCGGTTACCATGTCGGTTATGCCGGCGGGCGTGAGCAAGCATGTCGGTGGAGATATCAACGCCCGTTACGTGATCGAAGTGGTGGGCGAGGGCCTGGGTGAGCCGACCCACGCCGCAGCCGAAATCGAGGGCCCGTCGGCGGCCGGCACCCGGCAGGTGCGTCCGAATGGTCGCCATCGCCGCATCGACTTCATTTTGACCGGTCGCGAAGAACTCGTCGAGCGCCCAGCGATTACCCTCCTTTCCCGGCGCAACCAGCACCGCCCAGAGTGGATCTTTGCGAGCAAACAAATCCCAGTGCCGGCGAACCTGCCAGAGACGCATCGACATGGACTCAGTGAATCGCGGCGAACTCCCCCGGACCAAGATCCGACATCAGGTTGATGGTCGGTCTGAGGAAACGAGTGCAGCGAGCGTCAGGCTTGCGATGAAAAAAATCCATGTTGACTGGCTTGGGAGCTAGGACCGCTGCGTTTGCCTTGGCAAATCGGAACTCGGCCGTTTTTCTGGCCGGACATGGAGGCCGACGAATACCGCAAGCTCGCCGAGGTCGAGGATCAGATGTGGTATTTTCATGCCCTGCACGGGCACATCGAGCGGTCGCTGGCGCGCGGTATTCCGGAAAAAGGAAAGGTGCTCGACGCCGGCGGTGGCCCGGGCGGACTCATTCGGCGTCTCGCGCCGCGCCATCCCGACTGGCAGTGGACCGGTATTGACCTCGAGCCGATCGCGTGTGACTTGGCGCGGGAGCGAGTGGTGGGGGCGGAAATTCACCGTGGATCGGTCACGGCGTTGCCGTTAGCCGACGGGACGTTTGACGCCGTCGTTTCGGCCGACGTGCTTCACCATGTGGATGACGATGAAGCGGCGCTGCGGCAGTTTTTCCGGGTCCTGCGACCGGGCGGCGTGGTCGGCACCCGTCCGTTTTGCTCGTAGATGCGGTACGCGCGCTCCCTGATTTCGGCTTCGGTCGGGCTGGGCGCTCCCGGTTGAGGTGCCGGATTTCTTCGGTGCTGGCCCATGCCTCCGCCTCCTGCAATGACCGAAACTGCTTTCTAACCCGCCGCTCGTTCGGGCTGCGGCCGGAAACGAGGTAGGCCGCGTACGCGTAGCCATGTTCGTTGAATTGAATTTTTTTGATGGTAAGCCGATTGGACGTTTTCACGTTTTTTTTGTTTGCGAGTCGGCTTGCTCGCAAACTCCTGCCCTCTGAGATTCTGGCAGGAGTCCGGCCAGGAGTTCATGCCTTCAGAGGAGAAAGTTCCGTCTCATAACCTGAAGGTCGTTGGTTCAAATCCAACCCCCTGCACCCAATTTAACTCCCTCCCAGCGAAAGGTTGCGGGGGAGTTTTGGTTTTCAGCCGGCCCAACCATGCGGGCCGGCTCCCGCACCCCCTCCGGCCGCATCCCTTCGCCGCATCGATTGAATTGATAAGTCCCGTCCGATCGTCTGACTGCGCGCCTTGGCTGATCGCACCCTGACTTTCCCCACCATGCCCCCTCTTGTCTGCCGCACCCTCGGTCTCATCTTTCTGACGACCGTCGCCGCCATCCCCGGGGCGCGCGCCCAGGAGATGACCGCCACGGGCGGGGCCGCCGGCCCCAAGTTCCGCAGCTACGGGGACGAGCGCTCGGTCCGGGTCGACGACGAGCTGGCCGCCCTGCAGGCGGCCAACGCGGGCCTGGTGGGCAGCGTCCAGCGCCGGCCGCTGACCTTCGCCGCCGCGCTCGTCCGCGTGCACGACCTGGCAAAGTCCGCGGGCGGCCCCGCCGCGCTGGCTCCCGTCCTCAGCCGGCTGCCGAACCAGGAGCCAACCACCCTCCGGCTGGTCGCCTTCGGCGAACTGGCGCGTGCCCGCCCGACCGGGGTGCTGCTCCTGCTGCTGGCCGCCTACGACCGCAATCCGGCGTCCGCCGATGCGCTCGCCGATCTCGCCGGCGTGCTGGCCAGCCTCGGTTATGCCAACGAGGCCATGGCCTGCCTCGACGAACTGCAGCGGCGCCACGCGGTCCCCTCGCCCCCCATGGGCCTCAGCGGCCCGGATGTCCTGGACTACCTGCGGGGATATTGCCTCGTCCGCTTTGGCGACGTGGCCGCCGCCCGGCCCCTGCTCGCCGGCGTGGTGGCCCGCCAGCCCCTGCTCGCCGAGGCCGCCCGCCTGCTCGCCCTCATCACCGCCGGCGACGAGCAGCGCAAAAATTTCCTGCTCGGCGTCTGGCGGCATCGCCCCCCGCTGATGGTCAGCGACCACACGGACAACACCAAGCCCGAGCGGGACCCGATGCACGAAGGCGACGAGGTCGCCGCCGACCTGCGCGAGATCCTCGACCTGAGCCGGGGAGAGGAAGGCCGCCTGCCGGATGTCCCGCACGCCCGCTCCGTGCTCCACGCCAACGGCCTGATCCCGGTGCTGCAGCAGGCCCAGGACGAGGCCGACCGCCGGTTCGAGGCGATCCTGGCGCAGCGCCAGGAACCGCGCAGCTTCAAGCACCCCGACGGCTGGGTCGAGGAGACCTGGGGCGGCCACACGTCCCGGATCCTGCGCAGCCTCGAGTATCGGGACCGGAAACTGCGCGACCTCGAGCGCATCCGCCACGCCGCCTACGAGGACCGGATCAAGGCCTTCGTGAAAATCAACCAGCACAAGCAGCAGGTCGCGGACGCGGCGGTGCACCAATTCATGGCGGATCTCGTGGCCAAGAACGCGCCCCCGCCCACCCTGGAGCAGATCGGCGAGGTGGCCCGGCCCTATTTTGAGTCGGCGCTCAGCCAGGCGCGCGGCCGCCTCGCGCGGGAGGAAATTGCCGAGCGCAACCTGTTCAAGGAATGGCACCTGCTGGCCACCGCCCTGGCCGCCCAGGTCGGGGACCCCGCCTGGCACGAGTACTTCCGCCTCACCATCGAGGCCCAGCGGTGGAAAAAATACAGCCGCCTCCTCTCGCTCGCCCAGGCCCAGGCCGACGTCGGGGCCCATCCCATGGTGGCCAAGGAGCCCGGCGAGGTCCCGCCCCCCGCCCAGGCCCAGCCGGGCAACGCCTGCGACGGCAACAAGAGCGTGAGCTTCAGCACCGACGAACTGCCCGGCCACGACCTTCTCCCCGCCGAGGTCGGTGTCGAGGTGAGCTGCGAAGGCATGTCCGTGGAACTGGGGATCGACACCCACATCCCGGGTGTGAGCGTCTCGACCGAGCTGGGCTTCGACAACAAGGGCCAGATCACCGCCTTCGTGGGCCCGAAGGCGGAGGTTAACCTGGGAGACAAGGAAATTGCCGCCTTCACCGGCAGCGCGAAGGCCGGCGCCTACATCACGGGCAACCGCGACGGCATCACCGACGCCGGCGTCAAGGCCGAGGTCAAGGTCGGCGGACGGATCGGCGCGATCAGCGGCTCGCAGAAGGTCGCCGAGGGCAAGGTCAGTTTCCTGCCCGCTCCGGCCGCCGGCGAAGGCGGCTTCGAGCCGCTCATCATCAACGGCCCGCGCTGAGCAGCCTAAAACCGGGGAGCCGCGGACCCGCTCGTCCTAGTCGAGCGTGACCTCGGGCGCACCCGACGAGGACGCCGGGGCGGACGGGCGGGGGAAGACAAGCGTGAAGCGACTGCCGCCGCTGGGCACCGCCTCATATTGGATCGTGCCGCCCAGCAGGCCGCTCAGGCGCTTGACGATGCTCAGGCCGAGCCCGGTCCCCGTGATCACCCCCACGTTGGAGCCGCGCTCAAAGGGCTCAAAGATGCGCGCCCGGTCCTCCGCGGGAATCCCGATCCCCTGGTCCTCCACCGCCAGCCGCACCCGTTCGCCCGCCGCCTCCAGCCGGACCGTGATCAGCGTGCCGGCCGCCGAATAACGCGCCGCGTTGGTCAGCAGGTTCGACAGGATGTGGTGCTGCAGGTTGGTGTCGGTCGCGAACCCCGCGAGGTCGCCGGCGGACTGGAAGTCGTAGTGGTGCGCATCATGGTCGGCAATCCGCTGCTCCTCGACAGTGTCGTGGACGAACAGGGGGAAATCCACCGGCATGATCCGCACCTGCACGCGGTCCGCATCCACCCGGTTCAGGATGAGAATCTCATCCAGCATCACCGTCATGCGCTCGAGCG
>CAIKTR010000094.1 GCA_903830425.1 uncultured Opitutia bacterium | reverse complement strand
TGCGCCCGCGGTGCTGGCTCGCCGCGCTGGCCGGCGGCGCGGCGGTGGCGGTCCCCGTGCTGGGCGTGATCCTGGCGCGCGGCACCACGCTCGCCGAGCTCGCGGCGGGCCTGGTGCTGGGCCCGCTGCGCCATCCCGGCCACTTCAGCCTGGTATTTCCCTGGCCGCCGGGCGTGCTCACGCTCGGCTCGGCCTCGCTCGGCCTGTTTCTCCTCGGGCTCGCCGCCACCCGCCTCGGGCGGCCCAGCCGCCTCGCGCTCGACACCGGGGTGGCCGTCCTCCGGCTGGTCGCGGCCGCCGCCCTCGCCCTCGCCCTCTGGGGCTTTCCGCTGACCAGCCCGGACAACGCGGTCTTCGCCTATGCCCTCCCCTGCCTGTGGCTCTTCCTCTGGCCGCTCACGGGGGAGGAGCCCGCCGCCGTCCTGGCGCGCAGCTGGCTGGGGCTGCTGTTCCTCGGCCAGTGGCTGCACGCCTACCCGGTGCCCGGCAGCCAGATCGCGTGGGGCACCTTCCTCGCCCTGCCGCTCGCCGCGATCGGCGGCTGGCAGGCGGCCGGCTGGCTCGCGGAGCGCCACGGCCGGATCCTCACCTTCGCCCGCGTCCAGGCCCTCGACCTCCTGCTGACCCTCGGCCTCGTCATCCTCGCCGTGTTCAGCGGCAACCGCCTGGCCCAGATCGGCGCGCGCTACCTCGACAGCCGCTCCCTCGCCCTGCCCGGGGCCGAGGCCCTGCGGCTGCCGGACAGCACCACCGCGCTCTACCGCCTGCTGGCGGTCAATGCGGACGCGCACAGCGACCTGGTCTTCTCGCTGCCGGGCATGTTCAGCCTCAACCTCTGGTCGGACCGGCCGACGCCCACCCTGACGAATGTCACGCACTGGTTCTCCCTGCTCGACGAGCCCCAGCAGCGCGCGATGATCGCGGCGCTCGAGCGCCACCCGCGGGCCTGCGTGATCGTGCAGCAGGAGCACCTCGACTTTCTCCGCCAGCGGGGCCTCGCGCCCGCCGGGCCGCTCTACGAGTATGTCATGGGCCAGTTTACCCCGGCCTTTGCCATCGACGGCTTCCAGTTCCGCGTCCGCCGCGGCCGGACGGTGGCCCCGCTGCTCACGGCCGAGGTGTTCACCCAGCCCGCGCCCGCCGCCGGCCAGCCCCCGCCGGCCGGGCCGGACACGCTGGTCCGGATGCAGCTGCTGCTGCCGGCCGACGCGGTGGTCGCCAGCGTGGAGCTCGCGACGATGGATGACCGCCGGATCCCGCCGCTGGTGCTGCAGGGCGGCCGGGCCCGCGTGGAGGTCACGCCCATCGGCCTGGACGGCGTGGCCCGCGGTCCGGCGGAGGCCCGGACGTTTCCCTTCACCCTGCGCGGCCCGTCCGAAGTCGCGCTGTATTTCGACCGCGGCGGGCGCGGGATTTCGACGACGCGCAGCTACCTGATCGTGCGCACCACGGCCGGCGCCGAGCTGGCGCTGGTCCGGCTCCGGCCCTAGCCGGGGGCCGACCGCGGATTATTTCCGGCGGGCGACGAGGACCAGGCTCACGCCGCAGGGAAACGGCACGCGCCACGAGGCTAGGCCGACAAACACCGCGCGCAGGAGCGAGTTCAGCCAGCGCGGCGGCAGCCGGTCCTCCGTGCGGGCCGCGGCGGAGCCCAGCCCCAGCCGGCGGCGCAGCCCGCGCCACTTCCGCACCGCCCAGACCGCGGGATAGGCCAGGACGTTGGTGTAGTTGACGTAGGCGAGCTCCCACGCCGACGCGGGAAAGAGGGCGCGCAACTGGGCCCGGTCATAGCGGCGGAAGTGATGCAGGGCGACGTCCCAGTCGCTCCACAGCGCCTGGCCCGCCGGCACGGTCACCACGGCGATTCCGCCGGGCTTGAGCAGGCGGTGGAAGCCGCGCACCACCGCCGCGTCATCCGGCACGTGCTCCAGCACGTCGAGCGCGGTCACGTACTCCAGCGACCCGTCCGGCAGCGGCACGGTGTCGCCCGCGAGGCTGAGGATCTGCTCCGGCTGGAACCGCGTGCGGAGCAGCTGCAGCGCCTCCGCATGGTCGTCCAGCACCAGCACGCGGCACGCCGCCGCCATCTCCAGGGCGAACCGCCCGGTGCCGGCCCCGCAGTCCAGCAGCACGTCCCCCGGCTGCGGCGGCCGCACGCGGCGCAGCCAGTCGCGGACGAACTGGCGCTTGCCGGCATAATACCAGTGGGCGCCCTCCACCCGGTCCAGATTGGCGTATTCCTCGGCGTTCATGAGTCAGGGTTCTGGCTTGTTGCAGCGTCGCGGGCGGTCGATGCTGAGTCCACGCTTTTGTCGCCCCGCGCATGAATCCCCCTCCTGCCCCGCCGGACCCACCGGCCGCTGTCCGGCCCCGCCTGCGGCCCGGCCTGCTCGCGGTGGTGGCGGCGCTGCTCGCGCTGCACGGGCTGCTGGCGGTGGGCAGCAAGCAGGCGGAAAGCGTGACCGCGGACGAGCTCGCGCACCTGACCGGGGGGTTCACGTACTGGCAGTTCGACGACTACCGGATCCAGCCGGAAAACGGGAACCTGCCCCAGCGCTGGGCGGCCCTGCCCGCCTGGCTGGAGGGGGCGAAGTTTCCCGGGCTCGCCGGCAATCCCTACTGGCGCACCTCCGACGCCTGGGTGCTGGGCCGCCAGTTCTTCTATGAGACCGGCGAGGACCATTTTCCCCGGCTGATGGCCGGCCGGGCGATGATCGCGCTGTTCAGCGTGGCCACCGGGCTGCTGGTGTTCGCGTGGTCGCGGCGGCTCTTCGGCGCCGCGGGCGCCCTCGTGTCGCTCGGGCTTTTCGCCTTCTGCCCCAGCTTCCTCGCCCACGGGGCGCTGGTCACATCCGACCTCTGCATGGTCTTTTTCTTCCTCGCCTCGGCCGGGGCCTACTGGCGGCACCTCCATGACCCGCGCCGGCGGTGGTGGCTGCTCAGCGCCCTGGTCTTCGGCCTGGCCTGCGTCGCGAAGTTTTCCGCCGTGCTGCTGCTCCCGATGATGGCGCTGATGGCCGTGACGCGGATCGGGGCCGGCGCGCCCCTGGTCCTCGGCGGGCGCACCTTCCCCACCCGGGCCGGCCAGCTCGGCGCCATCGCCCTCTCCACCCTGGGGCACGGCCTGGTCGCCGTCCTCGTGATCTGGGCGTTTTTCGGCTTCCGCTACGCCGCCTTCAACCCGGCCCTGCCCGCCGCCGACCATTTCATCCGGCCGTGGGCCACCACCCTCAGCCACCTCGGGGCCTCGGCCGGGATCATCCGCGGCCTCGCGGCGGGGCACCTCCTCCCGGAGGCGTTCCTCTACGGCTTCTCCTTCGTCCTCGAGATGTCCCAGTTTCGCTCCGGGTTCCTCGACGGGGCCTACAGCGTGACGGGCTGGACCCGGTTCTTCCCCCTGGCGTTTCTCTACAAGACCACCCTGCCCCTCCTGCTGGCCGTCCTCGCCACCGCCGGCGTGACCGCGAGCCGCTGGCGCCGGAGCGCGGCGTGGGCCGCGGTGCGCGCCGACGCGTACCGGGTGACGCCGCTGCTGGCGCTGTTCGGGGTCTACTGGCTGGTGTCGCTGACCACCCACCTGAACATCGGGCACCGTCACATCCTGCCGACCTATCCGGTGCTCTTCATCCTCGCCGGGGTGCTGGGCCGCGGGCTGACGCGGCGGCGGCCGGTCGCCGCGCTGGCGGTGTCCGGCCTGCTTCTCTGGCAGGGCGCCGAGGCCGCGCGGACCTACCCCCACTACCTCGCCTATTTCAACCCCCTCGCGGGCGGCCCGGCCAACGGCCACCGCCACCTCGTGGACAGCTCCCTCGACTGGGGCCAGGACCTGCCCGGGCTCAAGGCCTGGCTGGACCGGCAGCCGCGCACGGAGCCCGTGTACCTGTCCTACGCCGGCTCCGGCGAGCCCGACTACTACGGGATCCGGGCCCGGCGGCTGCCGTTCATCAACGGCTTCAAGCGGCCGCAGCCGTGGGTGCGGCTCGAGCCCGGGCTGTACTGCATCGGCGCCACCATGCTCGCGCACGTCTACAGCCCGATCCGCGGTCCGTGGACGCCCGAGCTGGAGAAGGAGTACCAGTGGATGCGGACCTTCGAGCCGGTGTTTGAGGTCTATTTCAGCGATCCCCAGCGCCGCGCCGAGCTGGACCGCCAGGCCAGCCCGGAGAAATGGCAGCGCGCCTGGACCCGGCACGACCTGCTGCGCTTCGCCCGGCTGTGCCACTACCTGCGCGTGCGCCGCCCGGACGACACCATCGGCCACTCCGTCCTGATCTATCGCCTGACCGCCGCCGAGATCGCCGCGGCCACCACCGACACGCTCGAGGCCTGGCGCACCGCCGTCGAGCGGGCCGCCGACCGTTGATCCGCCGCCCGCGGGCTAGCGGGCCCGCTCCGGAAGCGAGGCGTCGTCGCCCCGCAGCTGCTGCAGCTGCGTGCGGGCAAAGTGGGTCAGGAAGACCAGCAGGCAGCCGAACAGCGCCCAGTCGGCCGGCTGCTCGATGAGAAACACGGCCTGGGCAAGCCGCGTCACCATGGCCCCCGGCACGACCCCGATCAGGCCGTTGAGGACGAGGCAGCAGGCGGGGGCCCACCAGAGAACGAAGAGCAGGAGCCCGCGGGTCCAGCGCGCGAGCCGGCGCACGGCCGGCGGCGCCGCCGCATCCCCCGGCAGCCCCCACAGCAGCGGCGCGAGCCAGAGGGCGAAGATCCAGCGGTACCCGTGGTTCAGGCTGGTGAAGAAACAGCCGGTCAGCAGCACCGCCCCGAGCACGAAATGCAGCCAGTCGGACTGCTGCGCGGGCGACGGCGCCCAGTCCGCGAGCACGCGCCGCCGCCAGCCCAGGCCGGCCGCGAGCAGCGCCGCCAGCAGGGCCAGCAGTTTCGGGAGCCAGCCGGTCCACCCGAGCGCGCTGAACGCGGCGGTCGCCCCGAAGGTCATCAGCCCCTCCGGCTGCGGCGCCAGCCGGCCGTGGCGGACAAGGTCGGGCCCGATGCTCAGCGCCACCAGGGCCAGCAGCAACAGCGCGATCACCAGCCGGGACCGCCGCTCCGCCCGGCCGGCGCCGGCCAGCAGCACGAGCCCGGCGGCCGCCGGATAATATTTCAGCCCGGCGGCGACGGCGACCAGCCCCACGGCGAGGAGCCGCAGCTCCCGCCGCTCGGAGCGGAGGCAGGGCACCAGCAGGGCCAGCAGCACGAAAATGAGCAGGTCGTTGTTCGCGCGGTCCAGCGCCAGCACCACGGGCATCGCGCCCAGCACGGCCGCGTACCCGGCCAGCTGGCCCAGGGAGCGGGGACGCAGGCGCGCCCAGGCCGCCACCAGGAAGCCGCCGCCCAGCGCCGCCCCGAGCGCCAGCGAGTGGGCCCGCGTCAGGCCGAGGTGCCGCAGCCCCAGCCACCAGTGCGAGTAGACGTGCGGACGGTGGAAATAATCGAGCGGGTTCGGCGCATAGGGGTCGAGCCCGCGCGCGACGGCATCGTTGGAGGCGAGCAGCGCAAAGGTGTCGAGGAACCAGGCGTCGTAGTGATTGACGCCAAGCGCGAAATACAGGCCCGGATGGAAGGCCAGGAGGCCGAAATATCCCAGGCCCAGCAGGGCCAGCAGGAGCCAGAGCCTCGGGGACGCGGTCTTCAAGATCCGGGGGCGGCCGCCGGCGCCGGCTCGACCGCGACCAGCCGGCTCAGGCGCTCCGTGCGGCCGCCAAACCGCTTCTCGGCGAGCAGCTCCAGCCGGAAGCCCTCGGGCAGCTGGTCATCCGGGTCGACGCCGAAATCCCCGTTGGGCGTGGTCGGCCGCAGCGACTGCGCCACGAGGATCTCCTGAAACGTGCCCTGCGCCAGATGGTAGCGGAGCTGGCTGCCCCGCAGCCGGGCGGCGGGGAGGTCGAGCGCCGGCAGCTGCCACAGCACCCAGGGGATGCTCGACTTGTTGGAGAGGAACAGCCGCGGCCCCGGCGGCCGGGCGAGCACGAACTCGCGCTCCCAATCGATCTCCTTCATCACCAGATTCTGCGTCGTATAAAGCCGGTACGCGATCGCGGGCAGCCCCGAGACCAGGAGGAACACCCCCACCCCGAGGAAGGCCAGCCGCCGGACCGGCCAGCGCCGGTTGAGCCGCTCCACCCCCGCCGCCGCCAGCAGGGCCAGCATCAGCGTCAGGGGCAGCGCAAACCGCGACGTGACGATGTCGTCGAGGCGGCTCCAATAATAAAACTGCACCAGCACGAAGTTGCCCGCCACGCCCAGGCCGAAGAGCACCGTCACCAGCACGGCGGGCGCCACCGGGGTCCGGGTGCGGAGCCAGCGCCCCGCCGTCCACAGCCCCCACGCCAGCCCCGCGACGCCCAGCACCGAGAGATACCAGGAGTTGGCGAGCGTGTTGCCGAAGTTGAACAGGAAATGGACGGCCCCCGCCAGGTTGACCCGCAGGTAGTCGAAGCTGAAGCGCGAGGTCTGGCCCTCGGCCAGCTGCCAGAGCCGCGGTGTGGCCGTGAGCACCCGGTTGTGCCAGGCGCAGGGGACCAGCAGCAGCGGAGTGAGGACGGCGCCCCAGGGCAGGAGAACCGCCCGCGCCCGCCACCAGCCGGCCAGCACCACCGCCGCGACGGGGAGGACGTAGATGGCGGACTCATAGCGGCTCTGCGCCAGCAGGACCGCGCCCAGGCAGAGGCCGACGAGCCGGTCCGCATCGGGCGCCCGCAGGTAGAGGAGCGCCAGGCACATCACCAGAGCCAGCATGGTGAGGTTGTGCATCTCCATCCCCGCGCCGGTGGCATTCTGGCCGAGCAGCGGCATTGTCGCCAGCAGGGTCACCGCGAGCAGGCCGCCGGCCCGGCCGGTCAGCTGGCGCGCAAACCAATAGGTCAGGCCGAGAAAGCCGGCCGCGAGCAGCGAGTTCAGGACGAAGATATTGGCGATGCGGTACCCGGTCAGATCGTGCACCAGGGACAGCAGGAACGTGAAAAAGTACGGGCGCTTGTCGAGGTAGGTGTCGATCGGCAGCCACGTGCCGTCGAACTGGTAGGCCCGGATCACGGTGCCCACCTCCTTGGTGGCGTGCAGGTGAAACCCCGTGGCCTGCAGCACGTATTCGTCAAACAGGACCTTGTGCTGGTAGGTGTCCGACCAGAGCACAAACAGCGTCGCGGCCAGCAGCACCGCCGCCGTTCCGCCCGGCCGGCGCAGCCACCCCTGCCAGACCTCGCGCCGCGGCCGGGCGATCCGGAGGACGCAGGCAACAAAGCCGGCGAACAGCGCGAGCATGTAATAATAACCGCCCTGCCGGATCAGCCACTCGGCCTGGGGGGGCGTGACGAGAAGGAACCCGATCCCGAGCGCCGCCGCGCTGCTGAGCGCAAACAGCAGCAGGCGCGGGACGGCCGCGAGGGCGGAGGGAGCGGGCGGGGTCATCGGGGCGACGGGCGGGCCACCAGGATCACGGCAGCTGCTTGATGAAGTTCTCGAGGTAGGCCTTCCGCACCTGCTCGCGCTCGGCGCGGTCCTTCGGCACCACCGGGAGCTTGCCTGTCGCCGGCGCGGTCAGGGAAACCGGGCCCCGCCGCACTTCCTTCACCCGGCTGATCCGCGTGAGCGTGAGCGTCTGCAGGCGCTCCTCGCGCACGGGCTCGAGCACAAAATCCGGCCCGAGGTCGTCCCCTTCCCGCAGCGTCATGCCCCCGGTCGCCGGATCGATGGTGTAGCGCTGGAAAACATAGATGCCGGAGAACGTGCGGTTGCGCAGGTGGAACACGATCGCGTCGCGGCGCCGGGCGGCCTGGATCACCGGCGTCGACGAGATCTGGTGCGCGACCCAGAGGATCGAGTCGTTGTCGATCATCAGGTAGTCCCGCCGCGGCTGGTCGGCCATGAACTGGCGGCGCCAGGCCGTTTCCCGGCCCGGCAGGTATTCCTGGGTGTAGGCATGCGCCGCCATCGAGGGCACGCCGCTCACGATTGCGCCGAAGGCCGCCACCCCGAGCAGCAGGCGCTGGAAGCCCGCCGCCGCGAACTGCGGCAGCACCGTCAGGATCGCCAGCACCAGCCAGAGGTGCGTCGGCAGGCTCAGCCGCCGGATGATGGGGTCGTCAAACTTGCCCCAAAAGTAGCACATCATGAGCAGGAACTGCCCGATGAAGCCGAGGGAGAAAACGACCGAGGCCACGACCGCCGGGGGTTCCGACCGGAGGGTCCGCAGGCGCTTCGCCGCGAAGAGCAGGAAGAAGGGGATCGCGATCCACCCGAGGATGGAGAGCGTGAGGGAGACGGGCTGGTCGGTGGCGCGGGCGAAAAAGAAGCGCTCCGCGTGCGCGAGGTTTTCGGCGATGTACGAAAAGGAAAACGGCGTGGAGTATTCCGGCTTGCTCGCCAGCTGCCAGGCCGAGGTGCGCAGCTCAAAGATGCGGTGCTGGAGCGGATAGGGCAGCAGCAGCAGCGGCGCGAGGATGACCGGCCAGGAGAGGATCACCCGCCGCTCCTGCCACCAGACCCAGGCGACCAGGATCGCCACCGGCAGGGCGTAGATCAGCGACTCGTAGCGCGTCTGGCCCAGCAGCAGCGCGGCATAGCAGAAAACCGTCAGGGAGATCTCGTCCCGCCGGGCGACGAACCGCGCCCCGAGGAGGAGCGTGGCGGTGATCATCACCAGGTTGAGCAGCTCGAACCCGCCGCCGGTGGCGTTTTGCCCCAGCAGCGGCAGCCCCGCCAGCAGCAGCACGCCCAGCCAGCCCCCCCGGGGGCCCGCCAGCATCCGCCCGCACTGGTTGACCAGCCCCAGCAGCACGAAGGTCAGCGCCCCGTTCAGCAAAAAGGCGTTCGCCGGCCGGTAACCAAAAAGGTCATGCAACAGTGAAAGCAGAAACGGAAAGAAAAGCGGCCGCTTGTCCATGATGCCGTCGAGCACCACGAACGCCCCCTGGATGTCGTTGCCGCGCACCGGCGTGAGCACCGTCTTGTCGAAATGCATGCTCATCGACGTGCCCAGCAGCATCAGCTCATCCATCACGATCTTGAACCCGAAGGTTTCGTGGACGAGCAGCATGAGCCCGCCGAGCCCGACGACGCCCACGGAGACCCAGTCCAGGGTCCGCCAGTGCAGCCGGCGCAGGTCGTCGCGGAACGCCTGCCACAGCGCCCAGCCGAAGATCAGGAAGGCCACCAGCTCGAACCAGTAGCCGGTGTCGGACACAAACACGATGGCCATCGTGCCCGGGATCGCGAAGAAGCCGATCGCCACCGCGAGCGCAGCGGACAGCAGGAACAGCCAGAAGCGGCGGTCGGAGCGGAGGAACGACAAGGCGGGCGGGGTCATGCGGGCCGGAGCTTGGGTGGTTGGGGCGGGAATGGAAAGCGCGGAGGCGCCCCGGCCGGCGGCGGGCGGACCGGCGGCACCGGGCACAAAAAAAGCCGCCCGCCTGAGGCGGACGGCTTGGAATAAGTCTGCGCGGACCCGATTACGGGGCGTAGGTGATCGTGCGCACGCCGGCGACGCCGCCGATCGTGATCGTCTCACCCTGCGTGTAACCGCCGGGATAGGTCTCGTTGGCGACCAGATTGAGCGCCTTCACGTAGTTGGCCGAGCCAACCAGATTGCTCAGGGTAACGGTGGAAACACCGTTCTCCAGGAAGTACTGGTCAGCAGCCGCGGACAGCTGGCGGGCGTTGTTCAAGACGGCCTTGTCCTGCGAGGACTGACGGACCTTCTGGAACGCGGG